>NZ_JAYGGM010000003.1:0-392886 GCF_036314085.1 Microvirga sp. CF3016 | reverse complement strand
ACCGGGCGATGTCGTCGGCCAGCGAGATCACCCGCGACGACTTCGTCCCAGGCGCAGGCTCCAGCTCGTACAACGTCACCACAGGACCGGGATTGACCTTGGTGATGGCGCCGCGGACGCCGAAATCCTCGAGCGTGCCTTCGAGCAGGGCGGCGTTCTGCTCCAGGGCCTCGGCCGAGATCGTCGGGACCGACGGGCGCTTCGGCTCGGCGAGCAGGTTGAGCTGCGGCAGCTGGTAATTCTCTTCGTCGAGCAGGGAGGGCTGGGCCTCCCGGGCCATGCGCTTGCCGGGCTTGGGCGCGGCGGGAGCGGGACCCACCCGGGCCGGGCCGGGCTCCGGACGGGGAGCCGGACGCAACGGGGGCAGGTCGTCCCCGTCCCAGCCGGCCTCGTCCTCGTCATGCATGGGCACCGAAGCCGGCGCCGGGCGCGGACGCGGTGGACCGCCGTCGAGAACGGGCTCGCGGCGCAGGCCGGGTTCACGGGCCGGGCGCCGGGCTTGAGCAGGCGCTTCTTCGTAATCACCGCCATCGACGGCCAAGCGGCGGTTCTCCCGCCAGCGCCGGGCCGAGGCGCGCAGGCTCATGAACCCGTGGGCGAGGGCGCCCAGGGACACGATACCCCAGCCGGGCTCGTCCTGGCTGATCTCCTCGGCCTCGTCCCAGTCCTGGAGCTTGCGCCGCCGGACGGGCTGGCGTTCCTCGATCTCCTCCGGCTCCTCGTGGACGCGTCCCTCCTCGGGCCCGAGCCCGCAAGCGGCCGTGAGGCTGAAGATCGCGATGCCGGCGAACAGGAAGCCCAGGACGGCGCTGGCCGAGCCGCTGGACAGGCCGGTGATCGCCTTCGCGCCGGCCAGCACCGCATCGCCGACCACGCCGCCGAGACCCGTGGGCAGCGGCCAGCTCTGGGTCGGCGGCAGGGCGCTGGCCAGCGCCGTCGCGGCGCCCGCGCCGATGACCCAGAGGGCCAGGCGCAACTGCAGGCGGCCGAGATCGCCCGATTTCATGAGCCTCCAGCCCCAGAGCGCCAGGGGCAGCACGGCCGCGATGGCGCCGAGGCCCAGAAGCTGCATCAGCAGGTCGGCCACGATGGCGCCGGGCCAGCCGAGAAGATTGCGGACGGGAAGGTCGGTGGCGTTGTTGAGGCTCGGATCGTCCACCGACCAGGTGGCGAGCGCCACCGCCACTGCACCGGCGACCGCGATCAGGCACAGGCCCGTCAGCTCCTGCGCCCGGCGGGCGAGGAAAGCCCGAAAGGCGCTGAAGAGGCCATCATAGGCGGAAGAAGAACGGCGGGCCGTACGCATCAAACCACTCTAAAAAACCATGGGACGGGACAATGTTGCCAGGATGCTAGCCGGGCCGGGTTAAGGGTCCTTTAACCGTAAGCGCATCGGGCCGGGAAAAAGTGGTGCCGGTTTTCCGTTGTTGACGTTGGGCGTCCGAAAGACCAGTGTCCCGGCCATGACTCGCAGAGGCTCCCGAACCGGTTGGACCCGTGCCGCCATTGCGGCGGTGATGGCCTATGCGTTCGTGCTGCAGGCCCTGCTGCTGTCGGTCAGCGCTGCGTTCCATGCGGCGGCCGCCGCCGAGACGCAGGGGATCATCTGCCTGCAGGACGGCTCCTCCGCGCCGGACCAGGGACCGAAGAAGGCCCACGAGAACCTCTGCTGCACCCTGAGCTGCCACGGCTCCGGCACGGCAGGACCGGCTCCAGTCGCCGTCGTTCTCGACCGGACCGCGCCGATCGCCGTGACAGGCGACGGTTTTGCCGAAACGCCGCATCTGCGTCTCACGTCGAATGTCCTGCCCCTGGGATCGCGCGCCCCGCCGCGCCTCGGCTGACTGCCGCTCGATCCGATCCCACAGCATCTCTCAAGGACGTTCCTGATGACTTCGTCACGCTTCGGCGGCGCGCTGGCCGCTGCCGCTTTTCTGATTTCCGCTCCCGCTGTCGCCCATGTCACCTTCGAGAACGGACAGGCGAACCCGAATTCCACCTACAAGGCCGTATTGCGCATCCCGCATGGCTGCGACGGCAAGGCGACCCTCAAGGTGCGCGTGCGCATCCCGGAGGGAATCGTCGCCGTCAAGCCGATGCCGAAGGCCGGCTGGAAGCTGGAGACTACCAAGGGATCCTACGTGAAGGCCTATCAGGTCCACGGCGAGGCCGTGTCCGAGGGCGTGACGGACATCGTCTGGTCCGGCGCCCTGGAGGACGCCCATTACGACGAGTTCGTGTTCCAGGTCCGCTTCACCGATGCCTACCAGCCCGGCGCAACGGTGTACTTTCCGGTCGTGCAGGAATGCGACGGCGCGACCGAGGAATGGACCCAGGTGCCGGCGGCCGGCGAGGATCCGCACAGCCTGAGATCGCCCGCGCCCGGTGTGCGGATTGTGGGCGCTGCCACCGCCCCGCAGGTCGCGAAAGTCGGCCCGCTCACCGTCGAACAGCCCTGGTCGCGGGCGACGCCCGGCGGCGCCAAGGTCGGCGGCGGATACTTGCGCATCACCAATACCGGAACGGCGCCCGACCGCCTGATCGGCGGCTCGTTCCCGCTCGCCTCCAAGGTCGAGGTGCACGAGATGCGCATGGACGGCGACGTCATGCGCATGAAGCCGGTGGACGGCGGGCTCGAGATCAAGCCGGGCGCCACGGTGGAATTGAAGCCCGGCGGGTTCCATCTCATGTTCATGGACCTGAAGGAACCGCTGAAGGAGGGCCAGAGTGTCAAGGGCACCCTCAGCTTCGAGAAGGCGGGCACCATTGAGGTGGAATACACCGTGCGCGGCATGGGCGGCGCAGCGCCGGCCGAGCACAAGCATTAGAGCTGTTCCCATTGTCATGGAAACAACTCTCTTCTTTGGTGTGCCGCATTTCTTGACGGCGAACCGGATCCACTTCGCCGAACAATGCTCTAACGCAGGAGACGACCCATGAATCCCAGACGCCTCCTCGTGCCGCTCCTCGTCTTCACCACCGGGCTCCTGGTGCTGGTGGTGACGGCAGGCCTGCTCCTGTTCCCGTCCGGGCAGCAGCAGAGCGCCGGCAAGGTGCCGATCGGCGGCCCGTTCCGGCTCACCAGCCACGAGGGCAGGCCGTTCACGGACGAGAACCTGAAGGGCAAGCCCTTCGTGGTGTTCTTCGGCTTCACCCATTGCCCGGAGGTCTGCCCGACCACCCTCTATGATCTCACGCAGGACATGGCGGCTTTGGGCAAGGACGCCGAGAGGCTGCAGGCCGCCTTCATCACGGTGGATCCGGCGCGCGACACGCCGGAGCTGATGAAGACCTATCTCGCATCCTTCGATCCGCGCATCGTCGGCCTGTCGGGAACCGAGGAGGAGATCGCCGCAGCCGCGCGCGCCTACAAGATCTATTACCGCAAGGTCCCGACGGATGACGGCTACACCATGGACCACTCGGCGACCCTGTTCCTGATGGACAGCAAGGGTGAGTTCTACGGCACGTCGAACTTCCAGGAACCGGAGGAGACCCGGCGCTCCAAGCTGCGACAGCTCGTGAAGAACGGGTAGTGCTACTCTCACCGTCATCCCCGGGACAAGCCCGGGACGACGGCGGAGAGAAGTATCTAGAAAAACAAGAAAAGCCCCGGCCGTTCGGTCCGGGGCTTTTCCATTCGAGCCTCTGGAAGGCTTCGTTGCCGCAGCGCCCGAGCCGAGGGTCTCGACGCTCCCTCGGGCGCTGCGGAGTGTGGCTCAGTAGTTGTAGGCGCGCTCGCCGTGGTCCGCGAGGTCGAGGCCTTCGCGCTCCTGGTCCTGCGTGACGCGCAGGCCGACGATCAGGTCCGTGATCTTGTAGAGCACCACGGAGCCGATGCCGGTCCAGACGAGCGTAATGATCACGGCGATGAACTGCGTCCAGACCTGGCCGCCGATCGAGTACTCGCCGACGCCGTAGCCGCCGAGCGACGGGGCCGCCACGATGCCGGTGCCGATGGCCCCGATGATGCCGCCGACGCCGTGGATGCCGAAGACGTCGAGGGCGTCGTCATAGCCCAGGGCGTTCTTCACGCCCGTCACCGCGAAATAGCAGACCGCGCCGGCCACGAGACCGAGCACGATGGAGCCCATCGGGCCGGACAGGCCGGCGGCCGGCGTGATGGCCACGAGACCGGCGACGGCGCCCGACGCGATGCCGAGCAGCGAGGCCTTGCCCTTGCTCATCGCCTCCACGGTCATCCAGGCGAGGCCGGCGGCGGCCGGTGCCAGGATGGTGTTGATCAGCGCGAGAGCCGCGCCGCCCGTGGCCTCCAGGTTGGAGCCGGCGTTGAAGCCGAACCAGCCGACCCACAGAAGGCAGGCGCCGACGAAGGTGAGGGTCAGCGAGTGCGGGGCGAGGAGGTCGCGGCCGTAGCCGATGCGCTTGCCGATCAGCAGGGCGCCGATGAGGCCGGCCACGCCCGAGTTGATGTGAACCACCGTGCCGCCCGCGAAGTCGAGGGCGCCGAGGCTGAAGAGATAGCCTTCCGAGAACCACACCATGTGGGCGATCGGCAGGTACACGAAGGTCAGCCACAGGCCGGTGAACAGCATCACGGCCGAGAACTTGATGCGCTCGGCGAAGGCGCCGACGATCAGGGCCGGCGTGATGCACGCGAAGGTGAGCTGGAAGGCGATGAAGGTGAATTCCGGAATCGCCACGCCCTTGGTGAAGGTGTCGGCGGTGGAATCCGTGGTCACGCCGGCGAGGAACGCCTTGGAGAAGCCGCCGATGAAGGCGCCGATGCCCTCGCCGCCGGACGTGAAGGCGAGGGAGTAGCCATAGAACGCCCACAGGATCGACACGAGGGAGAACACCGCGAAGACCTGCATGAGCACCGAGAGCATGTTCTTGGTGCGCACGAGGCCGCCGTAGAAGAGGGCGAGGCCCGGGATCGTCATGAGGATCACGAGGATCGTCGACACGAGCATCCAGCTGGTGTCACCCTTGTTCACCGTGGGAGCCGCTGCGGCGGCATCCTGCGCCAGGGCCGGATCGAAGAGGGCGAGGCTTAGTCCCAGCGCACCGAGCGCCGGCAGGAGGAGAGGACGGAACTTCATCGGATTCGAACTCCGGAAAATCATCGAATAAATGGAATCAAAGGGCATCGACGTCGGTCTCGCCCGTGCGGATGCGGACCGCCTTTTCGAGCGAGGTGACGAAGATCTTGCCATCGCCGATCTGGCCCGTGCGCGCGGCCGCCGTGATCGCGTCGATCACCTGGTTCACCAGCTCGCTTGCGACGGCTACTTCGATCTTCAGCTTCGGCAGGAAGCTCACCGCATATTCGGCGCCGCGATAGATCTCGGTATGACCCTTCTGCCGTCCGTATCCCTTCACCTCGGTCACGGTGAGGCCGTGGACGCCGAGAGCGGTGAGCGCGTCGCGCACCTCTTCCAGCTTGAACGGCTTGATGACCGCCATCACGATTTTCATGGGTTTGGCCCCCTTCTTGAGACGCTGCCCGATCGCTCAGGCGGCGGTTTCCAACGTGAACCCGGCCTCGTGGACGGGTGTCGGGGGGATCTAGGCAAGAAGCATGCCAAGCCGGGCCCGCTCTAGGCGAGGGGACGCTGCCTCTTTCCTAGGCAGCACAAGCTGGGCTATAAAACAGTCTGTTTGATGAATTATGAGGCAGAACCGGTCAGGACAGGCGCTCGCGGATGAGCCCTTCCTGAGCAACTGACGCGACCAGGGTTCCGTCCTGCTTAAAAATGAGTCCGCGCGAGAAGCCGCGGGCGCCGCCGGCGCTGGGCGTGTCCTGCGCATAGAGCAGCCATTCGTCGGCCCGGAAGGGCCGGTGAAACCACATGGCATGGTCCAGGCTCGCCGGCTGGATCGCCGGATCGAACACCGTCCGGCCATGGGGGAAGAGGGACGTGTCGAGCAGCGTCATGTCCGACGCATAGGCCAACACGCATTGGTGGATCGCCGGATCGTCCGGCAGGCGGCCAAGGGTCTTGATCCAGACATGAAAGCGCGGCTCGCCCGGATCGCGGGAGGTGTAGCGCTTGATCTCCACCGGGCGGATTTCGAGCGGGCGCTCGCGCTCATAATAGGTGCGCATGGGCTCGGGCATCTGCAGGAGGAGCCGGCCCTTCACGTCCTCCTCGCTCGGCAGCTCGTCGGGGCCCGGCACCTTCGGCATCTCGGCCTGGTGCTCGAAGCCGTCCTCCTCTCGGTGGAACGAGGCCGACATGGCGAAGATCGCCTGCCCGTGCTGGACCGCGAGAACACGCCGGGTGCTGAAGCTCTTGCCGTCGCGGATGCGTTCCACTTCGTAGATGATCGGGATCTTGGGATCGCCCGGCAGCATGAAATAGCAATGGAGCGAATGGGGCGAGCGTCCATCGACCGTGCGGGTTGCGGCGACCAGCGCCTGTCCGATCACCTGTCCGCCGAACACGCGCTGCCATCCGCTCTTCGGGCTCTGACCCCGGAACAGGTTCACCTCGAGGGGTTCGAGATCGAGAATGGAAAGAAGATCGGTGACGGCATGGGACATGGGCTTCAAGGTCCTTCGATCGGCATCAGCCATCCATCGGTGACAGGCGCGAGAAGGTCAAGCTTGACGCTGGTCAATGGATCGCTGACACCCACCTATAACGTTGGAGAATGGGAGAAAGAGCGATGAGCGAAGCAACGGCCCTGGAACGACCGCGCATCGTCATCGCGGGCGGCGGGCTCGCGGGGCTGTCCCTGTCGCTGGCGCTGAAAAGGGCCCTCGCCGACGGGATCGACGTGGTCATGTGCGATCCGGCGCTCAGGCGCGACCCGCACGGGGACAAGCGCTCCTATGCCATCGCGGCCGCGGCGCGCCGGATGCTGGAGGCGCTCGGCGTCTGGGATCAGGTGGCGGACAGAGCGCAGCCCATCCTCGACATGGTGATCACCGACAGCCGCCTGCAGGACCCGGTGCGGCCGACCTTCCTCACCTTCGCGGGCGAGGTGGACGGCAACGAACCCTTCGCCCACATGATGACGGCGGGCGACCTGACCGCCGCCCTGCTGGATTCCTGCCGCGAGAGCGGCGTCGATCTGCGCGCCGAGGGGGTGAAAGGTTTCGCCGTCCGTGGCGCTCATACGGAGATCGCCCTGACGAACGGCGACAGCCTGCAGGCCTCGCTGCTCGTCGCCGCCGACGGGGCGCGGTCGCGCCTGCGCGAGCAGGCGGGCATCGGCTGGATCTCGTGGCCCTACCGGCAGTCCGGCATCGTGGCCACCATCGCCCACGAGCGCGACCACGAAGGCAAGGCCGTGGAGCACTTCCTGCCCTCCGGTCCGTTTGCGATCCTGCCCCTCAAGCCGGAGCCGCAAGAGGACGGCAGCGTCAGGCACCGCTCATCCATCGTCTGGACGGAGCGTGCCGAGAACGTGCCCGCCCTGCTCGAATCCCATCCCGAGGACCTGCTCATCGAGCTGGAGCGCCGCTTCGGGCTCCAGCTCGGCAAACTCAGCTTCGAAACCAAGCCGCAGGCCTTCCCGCTGTCCTTCGGCGTGGCCCGCTCCTTCGTGGCCGAGCGCCTGGCGCTCCTGGGCGATGCCGCCCACGTGATCCACCCGATCGCCGGCCAGGGGCTCAATCTCGGCCTGCACGATGCGGCGGCGCTCGCCGAGATCGTCACCGACGCCATGCGGCTCGGCATGGATCCGGGCGCGGCCGACGTGCTTGATCAGTACGAGCGGGCGCGGCGCACCGACATCACCACGATGGGCATGATGACGGACGGCCTCAACCGCCTGTTCTCGAACGACGTTCTGCCCGTGCGCCTGATCCGCGACCTGGGGCTCGGGCTCGTCGACCGGATGCCGGGCCTCAAGCGCTTCTTCATCCGCGAGGCGGCCGGGCTGCGCGAGCGGCAGCCGAGGCTGTTGAGAGGCGAGGGGCTGTAGAAGCTTTTCTCGAAACTCCTGAAGAGCCCCCATCCTGAGGGGATTGCGTCAGCAATCCGTCTCGAAGGACGAGGGCGTCTCCAGTGTTCTCTGGATCCTCCTTCGAGACGCCTGCTGCCCAGGCTCCTCAGGGTGAGGTCGGAGGTTGATGAGCCAGTCCCATTATGGGCTCCATGCTCTTCATCCCATCCTCAACCCACCCGGCCGTGTTCGTGCCGGCACTGGTCGTGATCGGCCAGCACCTGGATGATCCGGCATTCGCCCACCTGCCCGTGCTGGCAATCGTCGAGCATGTGCCGCAGCTCGGAGCGGAGAAGCTGCAGCTGGGCGATGCGGCGCTCGACGCTCTCCAGATGCCGGAGGACGATCCGGTCCGCGGGCTCGCAGGGCTGCTCCGGCTTGGCGCTCAGGCTCAGGAGCTCGCGGATCGCCTCACCTCGAAGCCGAGCTCCCGCGCGTGGCGGATGAAGCTGAGGCGGGACACGCCCCCGGCCCCGTAGCGGCGCTGCCGGCCTTCCGTCCGCGGCGGGACAGGGAGGAGGCCGATCTGCTCGTAATAACGGATGGTCGGCACCTTCACGGCGACCTGGCGAGACAGTTCTCCGATGGACAAATCCGTCATTTTTTCTTGAACCTCTAGTCGCTGGAGATTGTACGGTCCTGTCCGATTTAGGGAAAGGAGATTCGGATGAGCGACTCCTGCAGCCATCACCATGGAGCATGCTGCTCCTCGCACGAGCACCATGCCCATGAACCCGCGAGCCGTCCGGAGACGGGCCGCGGCCAGGGTCGGCGGCCTGCGGCTGCCACGGTGGCGTGCCGGTCTTCGACGGGGTCGACCTGCGCTACAAGCGGGTGCTCTGGACCGTGATCGCGATCAATGCCGCCCTGTTCGTCACGGAAATCGTGGCCGGCCATCTCGCGCGCTCGCAGGCCCTGCAGGCCGACGCCTTGGATTTCCTTGGCGATACGGTCACCTATGGCCTGAGTCTCGCGGTCATCGGTGCGTCCCTGCGCGTCCGCGCCACCGCCGCCCTGTTCCTGTCCTCTTCGGCGCAGATCCTGCGGCAGGCCTGGGCCGAGTATCGCGCCGGCGGGTCGGGCGCTCCCGTTCTGGCGGAATGACATCACGATGAGGGTCAAGCGGAATGCCTGACCTCCCTTCATTCCAAGAGGAGGTCGAGCCTTCCTTTCACATATGTAATAACGTAATATTGCGTCCGGTTTATTTCAGATTGTTGGGACGCATCCATGGCCAATCACGTTTATGAAACGATCGGCGATCTGCCGGCTGCCGGCGCCGAGGCCCTGATCCAGCTGTCGGACACGGATGAGGGAAACACCATCATCGACATGGCGCTCGAGGCCGCCAGCGGAACGGTCTTTCAAGCCTCGGGCAAGCAGCGCGTCACGGTCGGAAGCAACGGTTCCGTCCGGGGGGACATTTTCGGTCTGCACCTCAAGGACATCGAGAGCAGCGTCCTCAATAACGGCGTGATCGGCCAGATCGCGACTCCTCAAAGCGATTTCACGACGGATGTCGCCATCCGTTTTTCCGGGGCCGGACTGGGATCGGTGACGAATTTCCAGACGATCAAGGGCGCCATCGGGATCGAGATCGTCTCCACGTCGACCATGGCCAAGCTGGAGCTGCTCAATTCCGGTACGATCGAAACGACGGGCGTTGCCGTTGTCGGCGGCAAAGGCGGCGACCGGATCGTCAATACGGGCGCCCTCAAGACCACCGCCGCCACGAACGAAGCCGCTGTCGTGGATCTGGGAGCCGGTGACGACCTCTATGACGGCCGGTCGGGATTGGTCGTCGGCCTCATCGCGCTGGGAGACGACAATGATATCGCCTATGGCGGTATCGGCAGCGAGATATTCTCCGGCGGAAAAGGGAGCAACGTCATCGACGGCGGAGGAGGTGACGACACCTTCCTCATCGGCGACGGATCCGACACCATCAATGGCGCCGGCGGCACCGATACGGTGGATTATTCCAGCGTCACGTGGACATCGACCCCGCCTGGCGGCTTTACCATCAACCTGACGTCTGGCTCGGCCTTCGGCAACGGATACTCGGACACGCTCAGCAATATCGAGCACGTCATCGGAAGCGATCGCGCGGACACGATCACGGGCAATTTCCTCGCCAACAGCATCAAAGGCGGCGACGGCGACGATACCCTGGACGGCGGATCCGCCGACGACACCCTGGACGGCGGCAACGGCAACAACACCGTAAAATTTTCGGGCTCGACGGCCGTGATTGTGGATCTCTCGATCGTGCAGCCTCAGGCCACAGGCTACGGCAGCGACAAGCTCATCAACATCCAGAACCTGGAAGGCGGCTCCGGAGGCGATCGGCTCACGGGCGATCAGCAGGCCAACCGTCTCGACGGCAACAGCGGCACCGATACCCTCCTCGGCAAGGAAGGCGCCGACACGCTCCAGGGTGAGTCCGGCGACGATACGCTCGAGGGCGGCGCGGGCAACGACACCCTCGACGGCGGGAGCGGCACGGATACGGCAGTCTTCTCCGGTCCACGGGCCCGCTACAGCATCGTGACCACCCCTGAGGGGATCACGATCACCGACACGGCCGGACAGGACGGCGTCGATCTGCTCAAGGACGTCCGGTTCGCCAAGTTCGGCGGTCAGACGGTCGCACTCATCAACGGCAACCCGACGAGCATCTCGCCCTCCAGCGCCAGCGTGTCGGAGAGCGCCGCCATCGGGGCGACGGTGGCGACGTTCTTCGGCTCCGATCCCGACGGCGACAGCCTGACCTACAGCCTGGTGTCGGATGCAGGAGGCCTGTTCGGCATCAGCGACGGCAAGCTCACCGTCAGGAACGCTCTCAACTACGAGAGCGCGACGCAGCACACGGTCACCGTCAAGGCTTCCGACGGCTGGGGCGGAGAGTTCGTCAAGACCCTGACGATCACCGTCAGGAACAACGCGACCGAGACGACGCCGATCATCAAGTCAGGCACGATCGGCAACGACCAGCTCGTAGGCGAATCGGGCAACGATCGCCTTTCCGGCCTGGAGGGCAACGACACGCTCTTCGGCGAGATCGGCGCCGACACGCTGATCGGAGGCGCAGGCAACGACACCCTTATCGGCGGGGACGGCAGCGACATCTTCGTATTCGACAAGAAGCCGAGCGCGAAGTCGAACCTCGACTATGTCCAGGATTTCGTCCCGAAGGACGACGTCATTCATCTGTCGAAGAGCGCTTTTTCCAAGATCTCCAAAGGGGGGACGTTGTCGAAAAAGGCTTTCGTCGTCGGCGATCACTTCAAGGACAAGGACGACCGGATCCTGTACCTCAAGAGCGCCGGCGCGCTCTTCTACGATCCGGATGGGTCCGGCTCCGCAAAGGCGGTCCAGTTCGCCACCATCACGAGGAAGCTCGCGATCTCGCACAAGGACTTCTTCATCATCTGATGAGCCTATCGGGCTTAACAAAAAACCCGGCTCAGGAGACGAGCCGGGTCAGATGCTTCGGCGGCAGCGAAAACGCCGGTTGCCGCCTTTTGCCGGTGCGACTTACTTCTTGGCGCGCTCGATCGCCTCGACGATCAGGCGGCGGGCCTCCTCGGCGTCGCCCCAGCGGATGATCTTGGCCCATTTGCCGGGCTCGAGATCCTTGTAGTGCTCGAAGAAGTGCTCGATCTGCTTGATGGTGATCTCGGGCAGATCCGTATAGGTCGCGACCCGGTCGTAGCGCTGGGTCAGCTTGCTCGACGGCACGGCGATGATCTTCTCGTCCTGGCCGCCATCATCCTCCATCACGAGAACGCCCACGGGTCGCACGTTGATGACGGCGCCCGGCGCGATGGCGCGGGTGTTGGCCACCAGCACGTCGCAGGGATCGCCGTCGCCCGAAAGGGTATGGGGGATGAAGCCGTAGTTCCCGGGATACCGCATGGAGGTGTAGAGGAAGCGGTCGACGAAGAGCGTGCCGGATTCCTTGTCCATCTCGTACTTGATGGGCTCGCCGCCGAGCGGCACTTCGATCACGACATTCACGTCGTCCGGCGGGTTCTTTCCAATCTTGATCGCGTCAAGGCGCATAGAGCTGTTCTCCGGAACCGGGCTTGAAGCATTTTCCCGGGTGAGCGGTCCTGCCATGCAGGAGACGCCCTCACGCCGATGAAAATGCGGCAAAAGCGAGACTTGAGAGCGGCTTAGGCCCAATGGCCCGGTGGCCGCTCCTGAAGCTTCGACGCTTCACTAGCCGGATGAGGCTCCGGCAACAAGGACCGGAAGCCTGATTTTTCGGGCTTTTCGCGGAAACAAGGTCTCGGATGTCAGCGGAACAGATAGGCGACCTTGGCGAGGGGCGTTCCGCCGATGCGCTCCTCGACGCGGGCGATCGTGCGCCCGCCCATGCTCTCGTAGAAGGCGCAGGCGCGCTCGTTGTCCTGAAGAGCCCAGACGACGATCCTGTCCATCTCCCGTGCCTTGAGGTCGTTGCGCACCGCATTGAACAGGCGCCGCCCGAAGCCGATGCCCTGGTATTCCGGCAGCAGGTAGAGCTCGTCGATCTCCCCGCTCGCCGGCAGAGACCGGTCGCGGCAGCGGCCGTAGGACGCATAGCCGACCGCGCCCTGGCCTAGATCGAGCACCACGAGCGGCCGCCCGCGCGACACGGTGGAGCGCCACCAGCGCGGGCTGCGCCGGGAGAACATCTTCTCCAGGGTCACGCCGGGAATGATCCCGAGATAGGCCTCGCGCCAAGCCGCATCGAAGACCTTGGCGAGCGCCGCGGCGTCGTCGGGTCTTGCGTGACGGATACTGACGAGAAGGTCGCTCATGGCTTCGGCAAAAGGGTTGGCGGCAATGGATTCACTTTCCGCAGGAAAGGGTTAACGGCGGCTTAACGAAATGGGGAGACCGACGGCAAAAGCGTGGCTTTTTAAGCGAAATCGAAGGATCGGAGGACGGTCCAAGGTGACGCAAGGCCGATGGGAGGGCGATCGCCGGTCTCCGGGCCACGAGGGCTGGGTCCCCTCTATCAGGAGAGTTGTTCGACAGGGCCGGAGTCCTATATTGCCGCAGCGTAAACACGTTATTACGTAGCGAAATGTGCCGGGGCGCACCGCGGCCGGTCCCTCAGGCCGCTACGTTGGCAGGAACAGACGCGAAGGGTGCGACACAGGAATTCGTGTCTCGTCCGGTCGCACGACAGCACATCTGGGAGATCGTTCATGGCTCTTACACTCAACCTCCTCTCCTTCACGCGCCCGACCGGCGCCGACATCATCGTGCGGGAGACCCAATCGCAGCTCAGAGTCCCAGGCAACGACCAGAGCTTCCGGGCCAAGTTCACGCCGGACGGGCACTACAGCATATTCTACAGCTTCGCCGACACCCTCGTCCCGGGCGACTTCAACAACCAGCTCGACATCTTCCGCAAGAACCTCAAGACCGGCGAGATCATCCGCGTGTCGACCAGCGAGGGCAATACGCAGCTCTCCGCCGGCGTTCCGACGACCGCCTGGAATCTCGATATCAGTCCCGACGGCCGCTACGTCCTGTTCTCCACCACGACGCCACTCAACGAGAACGACAACGGTCGCGAAGACGTGTATATGAAGGATCTGGTGACCCAGGCGATCACCCGCATCGCCGGCGGCGGCGGCGCCTTGGAGCCTTTCAACGGCGTCTTCGTGGAAACCTACAAGGGCAGCGCCAGTGCGCGCTTCAGCCCCGACGGCAAATACGTGGTCTTCGAAAGCAGTCGACTCGTCCACCGCGCCGACCCCAACGACCCCAACGATCGCTATCAGACCGACGTCTTCCGCAAGAACCTGGCCACCGGCCAGATCGATCGCATCTCCGTTGGGCCCAATAATGAGCAGGGTGCAGGCTCCAGCTGGGATGCCAAATACACACCGGACGGCCGGTACGTGATTTTCTCCAGCATAGGGTTCGGCTCGGGCAATTACCAGAGCACCACGCAGATCCTGCGCAAGGACCTGCAGACCGGCGCGCTCCACGTGGTCTCCGCGAGTGCAGAGGGCGCATTGGGTGGAGATCACAGCCTGGACGCGCAAATCAGCGCCGACGGCCGCTACGTGGTCTTCGCAAGCATGGCCCGGAAGCTCGTGCCAGGCGAGGACACCAACGAGGCCTACGACATCTTCCGCAAGGACCTCCATACCGGCGCCATCGTGCGGGTGTCCACGAGCCGGACCGGCGAGCTGAGCGACTACAAGGGGCATAGCCAAGCGCCGCAGATCAGCCCGGATGGCCGCTACATCATCTTCGAGAGCAAGGCCAAGAACCTGGTGCCGAACGACACCAATAATGCCCAGGACATCTTCCGCAAGGATATGATGACCGGCGAGATCGTGCGCCTCTCCGCCACCGCCACCGGCGCGCAGGGACAGGGCACCGCCACCGACGCCGACAGCTACAATCCGCGCTTCAGCGCCGACGGGCGTTATGTCACTTTCGACAGCTTCAGCGGCCTCGTGCCCCACGACACCAACATCCGCGACGTGTTTCTCGTCGATACCCTGCTGAAGGACAATTTCGGGGCCGTCCTTGCCCAGCAATTCGTCGAATTGTCCTTCGGCGTCGGTCAGGCCTCCTCCGTCAGCATCGCTTGGGGCGACGGGACGAGCAGCACCGTCGTCCCTGCGGGCGGCGTCGCATCCTTCAGCCACATCTATGCCACTCCCGGCACCAAGACGGCCGTCGTGACCGTCAGCGAAGGCGGGCAGACCAAGTCCGTGTCCTATTCGGTGGATCTGGCATCGGGCCAGATTGCCCGTAGCACGACGACCGACACGCAGACGGGCAACACCGGCGCGGACGTGCTGACCGGCGATGCCTTCGGCAACACCTTGTCCGGAGGCTCCGGCAACGACGTTCTGAGCGGGCTGGACGGTCATGACAGGCTCTTGGGAGGCGACGGCAAGGACATTCTCGCGGGCGGTGCCGGTAATGACACGCTCGGGGGTGGTGCGGGCACCGACAAGCTCTACGGCATGAAGGGCGCGGCGAGCCGGGACGCATTCGTGTTCGACACCAAGCTGACGAGCAAGAGCGTGGCCACCAAGAACAAGGACGTCATCTACGATTTCGGGCCGAAATACGATGCGATCTACCTCGACGACGCGGCGTTCACGAACCGGACGATCGCGAAGTACCTGAAGGGCAAGGGCGCGGGGCTCGACCATGCGTACAAGATGAAGAGCAGCTATGTTCGACTTGGCGACAAGGCGCTCGACCGGGACGATTTCTTTGTCGTCAAGAAGGTGAAGTCGACCGAGGTCAAGCTGTACTGGGACGCGGACGGTTCCGGCTCGAAATCGATGCTGGAGATCGGCACCGTGAAGCTCCAGAAGGGCGAGGGGACGAGCCTCTCCTACAAGGACTTCCTCTTCATCTGAACGAAAGGGAGCGGTTCCTGCGAACCGCTCCTTGTGTCAAGTCCGGCCCGCTCCTCATGTGAAGAGCGGGCGCTTTGTTATGCGTGTCTTACGCCGCGAGCTGGCGCAGGACGTAGTGCAGGATGCCGCCGTTGCGGAAGTACTCGACCTCCTCCAGCGTATCGATGCGGCAATGCACCGGCACCTTGCGCACCGAGCCGTCGGCGGAGGTGACCTCCATCTCCATGCGCTGGCGCGGCTTCAGCTCGCCGGCCAGGCCCTTGATGGTGATGGTCTCGTCGCCCTTCAGGCCGAGCGTCTCCCAGGACGTGCCCTGCTCGAACACGAAGGGGGCCACGCCCATGCCGACCAGGTTCGAGCGGTGGATGCGCTCGAAGCTCTCGGCGATGACGGCGCGCACGCCCAGAAGGTTCGTGCCCTTGGCCGCCCAGTCGCGGGACGAGCCGGTGCCGTATTCCTTGCCGGCGAGGACCACGAGCGGAACGCCTTCCGCCTTGTAGCGCATGGCGGCGTCGTAGATGAACATCCGCTCTCGGCTAGGCTGGTGGATGGTGTAGCCGCCCTCGACCACGTGGCCGCTCTCGTCCTTCACCATCTGGTTCTTGATGCGGATGTTGGCGAAGGTGCCGCGCATCATGACCTCGTGGTTGCCGCGACGGGTGCCGTACTGGTTGAAGTCGGCGACGCGCACCTGATGCGACTGCAGGTATTCGCCGGCCGGGGAGGCGGCGCGGATATTGCCCGCAGGCGAGATGTGGTCGGTGGTGATCGAATCCTGGAAGAGGCCGAGGATGCGCGCGTTCAGGATGTCCGTGACGGGCTTCGGCTCCTTGGTCATGCCCTCGAAATAAGGCGGGTTCTGCACATAAGTCGACCCCATGTCCCACTCGTAGGTGAGCCCAGGCTCGAAGGTGACCTTCCTCCAGTTCTCGTCGCCCGTGAACACGTCCGCGTAGCGGGTCTTGAACAGCTCGCTCGTGATCGTGCGGTCGATGAACTCCTGCACCTCCACGGACGAGGGCCAAATGTCCTTCAGGTACACCGGCTTCCCATCCGAGCCCGTGCCGAGGGGATCGTTGACCAGGTCCACCAGCATGGAGCCGGCGAGCGCGTAGGCCACCACCAGCGGCGGCGAGGCGAGGTAGTTGGCGCGCACGTCCGGGTTGACGCGGCCCTCGAAGTTGCGGTTGCCCGACAGCACCGACACGGCCACGAGGTCGTTGTCGTTGATCGCCTTCGAGATGTTCTCCGGCAGCGGACCGGAATTGCCGATGCAGGTGGTGCAGCCGAAGCCGACGAGGTTGAAGCCGAGCGCATCGAGGTCGCCCTGCAGGCCGGCCTTCCTAAAATATTCCTCGACGATCTGCGATCCAGGCGCGAGCGAGGTCTTCACCCACGGCTTGGAGGTGAGGCCCTTCTTCACCGCGTTGCGGGCGAGGAGCCCTGCGCCGATCATCACGCTCGGGTTCGAGGTGTTGGTGCAGGAGGTGATGGCCGCGATCACCACATCGCCGTGGCCGAGATCGTAGTTGGCGTCGTCCACCTTCACGCGCTTGCCGATCTCGCCGGCCTTGCGGAACTCCTTCTCCATGGCGCCGAGGAACTCGGTCTTGGAGGTGTCGAGGGTCACGCGGTCCTGCGGGCGCTTGGGGCCTGCGAGGGACGGAACCACGTCGCCGAGGTCGAGCTCGAGGGTGTCGGTGAAGACCGGGTCCGCCATGTCGGGGGTGAGCCACATCCCTTGAGCCTTGGCATAGGCCTCGACGAGGGCGACGCGCTCATCGGTGCGGCTCGTGGTGCGCAGGTAATCGATGGTCTTGGCATCGACCGGGAAGAAGCCGCAGGTGGCGCCGTATTCGGGCGCCATGTTGCCGATGGTCGAGCGGTCGGCCACCGTCATGTCGGTGAGGCCGGGGCCGTAGAATTCCACGAACTTGCCGACCACGCCCTTCTTGCGCAGCATCTGGGTGACGGTGAGCACGAGATCGGTGGCGGTCACGCCCTCACGCAGCTTGCCGGTGAGCTTGAAGCCGATCACCTCGGGGATGAGCATGGAGACCGGCTGGCCGAGCATGGCGGCCTCCGCCTCGATGCCGCCCACGCCCCAGCCGAGAACCGCGAGGCCGTTGACCATGGTGGTGTGCGAATCGGTGCCGACCAGGGTGTCCGGATAGGCCACTTCCTCGCCGGTCGCCGTGTCCTTGCGGGTCCAGACGGTCTGGGAGAGGAATTCCAGGTTGACCTGGTGGCAGATGCCGGTGCCGGGAGGAACGACGGAGAAGTTCTCGAAGGCGGTCTGGCCCCACTTGAGGAAACGGTAGCGCTCGCCGTTGCGCTGGTATTCCAGCTCCACGTTGCGGTCGAAGGCCTTCGGGGTGCCGAACTCGTCGACGATCACCGAGTGGTCGATGACGAGGTCGACGGGCACGAGCGGGTTGATCTTGCGCGGGTCGCCGCCGAGGTTCTTCATGGCGTCGCGCATGGCGGCCAAGTCCACCACGGCCGGAACGCCGGTGAAGTCCTGCATCAGGACGCGGGCCGGCCGGTAGGCGATTTCCTTCTCGTCCTTGCCCTTGTTGTCGAGCCAGGCGGCCACGGCCTCGATATCGGCCTTGGTGACCGTGCGGCCGTCCTCGTAGCGGAGCAGGTTCTCGAGCAGCACCTTCATCGAGAAGGGCAGCTTCGAGGCGCCTTTGAGGCCGTTCTTCTCGGCCTCGACGAGGGAGTAATAGGTGTAGGACTTGTCACCGACCTTGAGGGTCTGGCGGGCATTGAAGCTGTTGTTGAGCGTCACGGCGAATCCTCGCGTGCATTTGGGTTACGAACATGTGTTCGGCCGAAAGCGCGATAAGCGCGCGCCGCTCCGGGGGCGCCCGGACAGGGAGTAAAGCGCGCGAGGCGGATTGGACGCCTTGGCGCGCGGCGCAGCCAGGGGTGCTATAGATCATTTCGAACCGTCCGGCTACACGGTTTAGAACGGTTCTGGGGTGCAAAGAGGGCAGGGGTGCAGGGTTTGCGTCTGAGCGTTAACAATTTGGCCTGCGACAGGGGGGAGCGCCGGATCTTCGAGGGCGTTTCGTTCACCTTGCAGGCCGGCGAGGCCCTGGTGATCACCGGTCGCAACGGGGCCGGAAAATCCTCCCTGCTCGACATCCTGGCCGGCCGCCTGCGGCCGGCGGCCGGCGTGATTCTCCTGGAGGATGTGGGCGAGCGGACCTTGGCCGAATGCCTGCATTACGTGGGCCACCGCGATGCCCTCAAAGCCGCGCTGACGGCGGAGGAGAACCTCGCCTTCGCCCGCGACTTCCTCGGCAATCCCGCCTCGAAACCGCACGAGGCGCTCGAGGCCGTGGGCCTCGCCCATGCGGCCCGGCTGCCGGTCGCCTATCTCTCGGCCGGGCAGCGCCGTCGGGTGGCGCTCGCCCGTCTGCTGGTGGCGCATCGGCCGCTCTGGCTTCTCGACGAGCCGACATCGGCCCTCGACACGGCTTCCCAGGACACCCTGCGGCTGATTCTCGAACGCCACCGGGAGAGCGGCGGCATGATCGCGGCCTCGACCCATTCGCCACTCTTCCTGAGGGATGCCAAGGAGATCAGGATCGAGCGCACCCCTAACCCTCCCCCCTCTGCGGGGGAGGGTGCCGAGCACAGCGAGGCGGGAGGGGGGCAGTACCCTACCCACAACTTCCCCTCTCCCGGCCCTTCGGGCCACCCTCTCCCGCACAGGGGAGAGGGGACGCACGGAGAGGACTGATGCTCAAATCTTTCCGAGCCCTCCTAATCCGCGACCTGAAGCTCGCCGCCCGTGTCGGCGGCTCGGGCGTCATGGGCCTCATCTTCTTCCTGATGATCGTGACGCTCATCCCCTTCGCGCTCGGGCCCGATCTCAACCTGCTCTCGCGTATCGGTCCGGCGATCCTCTGGATCGCGGCCCTGCTCGCCACCCTGATCGGCCTCGACCGGCTGTTCCAGGCCGATCAGGAGGACGGATCCCTCGATCTCCTGAGGCTCTCGCACGCGCCCCTGGAGGTGGTCGTGCTGGCGAAGGTGGTGGCCTATTGGCTGGTGACGGGCCTGCCGCTCGCTATTGCGGCACCGTTCCTCGGGCTCCTCGTGGCGCTTTCGCCGGAGGGCATGCTCGCCATGGTGGCGACCCTGCTGGTGGGCACGCCCGCGCTCACCTTCATCGGCGCGGTGGGGGCGGCGCTCACGTCCTCCCTGCGACGGGGCGGTCTGATCCTGGCGATCCTGGTCCTGCCCTTCATGATCCCGACCCTGATCTTCGGGGTCTCGGCCGCCAATGCGGCCCTGGGGGGGACGATCCCCTTCGCGACGCCTTTCCTGATCCTGCTGGCCCTGTCCTTGGTCGCGGCCGTGGTCGGCACAGTCGGGGCGGCCGCGGCCCTGCGGTCGGGAGAGTAGGACGGGCCTGCTTCGATCAGGCGGACGGTCCGAATGCCGCCGCGAATCCCTCCACGCCCTCGCAGGTGAAGGTGAGGACGCGGCCGGCATCGCGCCGGACCCATTGCTTCTCGATCAGCCGGTCGAGGATCGCGGCACCCAGGGCGCCGCCGAGATGGCTGTGCCGCTCGCTCCAGTCGAGGCAGGCCCGGCAGACCGGGCGGCGGCTCTTGTCCAGCCTGGCGAGATCGATGCCGAAATCGGCGAAGAACGCGCGGCCCTTGGGCGTCAGCGCGAGATCCGGCCCGCCCGCGATGAGATCCTGGCGCTGAAATCCCTTCAGCATCGCGACGCCCCGCTCGCCCGCGAGATGGTCGTAGCAGATTCGGGCGGATCGGAGCGCCGCATCCTTCGGGCCGGTCCGGACGCGGGTCGCCCCGGTGCGCTGGGCGAGGCCCATCAGGGCTTCGAGCACCTGGGCCACGTCCGGCCCGGAGAGCCGGAAATAGCGGTGCCGTCCCTGCTTCTCGGCCGTCAGCAGGTTGGCGGCGTCGAGCTTGGCCAGATGCCCGCTCGCGGTCTGGAGGGTGACGCCGGCGGCTTGCGCGAGTTCGCTCACGGTGAGCGCCCTCCCGTCCATGAGGGCGGTGAGAATGTTGGCCCGGGCCGGATCGCCCAGGAGAGCGGCCACGGAGGCGATGACGGGACCTTCTTTCATAGTTCGACGATAA
The DNA here is from genome assembly GCF_036314085.1 of Microvirga sp. CF3016. Lineage (NCBI taxonomy): Bacteria > Pseudomonadati > Pseudomonadota > Alphaproteobacteria > Hyphomicrobiales > Methylobacteriaceae > Microvirga > Microvirga sp. CF3016. Next base: position 372,443 of record NZ_JAYGGM010000003.1, on the reverse strand, counting down.
CCGAACCATTAACGTCGAGCAATGCGCTAAAAGCAGGTTGAGTTCAGGCAAACAGGACGCTTCGACAATGATCACCTGCTTCATCCGCTACGAGATCGATCCCTTCAGGGTGGAGGCTTTCAACGAGTATGCCCGCAACTGGGGCCAGGCAATCCCCCGCTGCGGCGCCGACCTCGTCGGCTATTATGCGCCGCACGAGGGCTCCGCCACGACGGCCTATGCGGTCTACAATATCGCGAGCCTGGCCGCATACGAGGCCTATCGCGAGCGCCTGCGCAACGATCCCATGGGGCGTGCCAATTACGAATTCGCTAAAAGGGAGCAGTTCATCCGCCGGGAGGACCGGGTCTTTCTCCGGTTGGCCTCGGCGCCTCATGCGGAGCTGATCAAGCCATGATTGCGGTGATCTTCGAAGTCTGGCCGGACGGGGACGGCGGCAAGCGGGACTATCTCGGCCTTGCGGCGGCGCTCCGCTCCGACCTGATGGCCATGGACGGCTTCATCTCGGTCGAGCGCTTCCAGAGCCTCACCGAACCGGGCAAGCTCCTGTCCCTGTCGTTCTGGCGCGACGAGGAGGCGGTGCGAGCCTGGCGCAACCTGCCGTCCCATCGCGCGACGCAAGGAGCGGGCCGCGCCGGCGTTTTCAGCGATTACCGCCTGCGGGTGGCGGCCGTGATCCGCGATTACGGCCTGAACGAGCGCGACCAGGCACCCGTCGACAGTCGCGTGGCGCATGATTCTCACTCGTCAGCGCCTGAAAATTCGGCCCATCAATCACTGCGATCATCCTGAGAGTCTGGCCGATAAAGCGCTGGAACTCTCCTCCCCCCTTGTGGGGAGGAGTTGGAGGTGGGCGTGTGAGCGAGTGCCTATGAAGGTGAGGCGCCAACACCCCCACTCCGGCTGCTTTCGCAGCCACCCCTCCCCACAAGGGGGAGGGAAAGACGCGCAGCGCATTTCCAGCCAGACTCTCAGGCTGATTCTGAGTGCCTGCTTTGTGCCGGGCGCATCAACAGAGCGGCCGGTGTCGTCTTGAGACGTTGAGCGATTTTCGCGATTTCGATGAAGTGAAATTGTGACGCTGAGTCCGTGGACATGCGATCTCGATAAGGGCCTCCTTGAGCTCATCGCCGGAGGTATCGTCATATGTCTAAGACGAAAGTCCAAAAGCCGATACAGCCGCTTGAGACGGTCCGCAGGCCCCCGGCCACCATAGTCCTCGGATCAAGGCCTTAAGCTGATCCCGAAGGCCTGCTCGATGACGGGCTTTCCGTCCCGCTCGACCCGGTAGGTGGCGCGGTAAAGGCCGGGCCGGAACCCGCCCTGTGGCTGCTTCACGCCGGAAAAGGCCATCCATTGGGCCTTGTTGCGGTCGAGGGGCGGCGCCTTGTTCTGGGCGAGCGGCTTGCCGTCCGGATCGAACAGGGTCAGCGTCTGCACGTCGCCGCCTTTCAGGCCGATGGCACGCACATAGGCCACGAGGGCCGGCGACCTGGTCGTGGGCGTCTCCTGCTCGACGGCGCCCGATTCAATGGCTTCCATGGTCACCGATCCAGGCGCGAAGCCCTTGTTGAGAACGCTGCCGCCCTGATAGGCGAGCGCCCGCTGGAGCGAGGCTTCCCAGAGGGGCTTGCCGCCGCCGCAGGACTTCTCCGGCGCACCATAGGCGAAAGGATCGACCGGCTTGCCGTCCTTGATCAGCGTGAAGTGCAGATGCGGGAACTCGGTCAGACCGGACAATCCGACCTGGCCGATCTTCTCGCCGGCCTTCACCTCGCGGCCGGAGCGCACCGTGAGGCTGCCTTTCGCCATGTGGCAATAGGCGGTGCGCCATCCATTGCCGTGATCGATCACCACGGCGTTGCCGCAGCCGATCTCGCTGATCTTGTCCCGCGTCTCCTGCGTGACGAAAGCGTCCGTGACGCCCTCGCGGGTGCTGGCGACCTTGCCGTCGGCCGCGGCCACCACATCGATGCCGGCCTTCTGCGCCGCCATGTTCGGCACGCGGAAGTCGGTGCCGTCATGGGTGTCGTAGGTGAGGGTGCCGCATTGGTAATCGCTCGCGGCAGACGAGGAGTCGCGGTCCAGGTAATGCTGGATGAAGCAGGTGCGCCCGATTTCGCAGGCGACCGGCAGGCGCAGGGTGATGTCCTGCGCGACGGCCGGAAGAGCAAGGGTGAGGCCGAAGAGGCTCAATATTCCAAGGCGCATGATCGCTCCGCAACGGGGATGCGGGATTATAGGTCGCCTCGGGCGGCGGATGAAGGGCGGGACGATTTCACTCTCTCGTCATCACCGGCCCCGTGCCGGTGATCTCGACCCAGCGATGCGCAGCGCTCTCACCAGCAAAGCCGAGGTCCTACGCACATTTCCGGAATGGCGAAGGCCCGCGAAGCGTCTAAAAGCCTCTTCTGGCAAAATCGTTACGCGGCTTGCGGCGATGTCTCCGTTGCAGGCGCACTTCAAGACCGCTACATCGACCCTATGATCCGAGAGCTCGCCAATCCCACCCGCTTCATGAGCCTCAGCGGCACGCTGCTGCCCTGGGTGGGAGGCCTGGCCGCACTCCTGACCGCCGTCGGGCTCTACATGGTCTGGTTCACGGCGCCGGCCGATTATCAGCAGGGCGAGACGGTCAAGATCATGTACATCCATGTGCCGGCCGCCTGGCTGTCCCTGTTCTTCTACATGATCATGGCAAGCTCGGCTCTGGGCACGCTCGTGTGGCGTCATCCCCTGGCGGACGTGTCGCAGAAGGCGGCCGCCCCCATCGGCGCGGCCTTCACGCTGATCTGCCTCGTGACTGGCTCGCTCTGGGGCAAGCCCATGTGGGGCACATATTGGCAGTGGGACGCACGTCTGACCTCCATGCTGGTGATGCTGCTGATCTATCTCGGCATTCTCGCCCTCTGGCGCGCCATCGAGGAGCCGAACCGCGCCGCCCGCGCCGTGTCGATCCTCACCCTCGTGGGCGCGGTGAACGTGCCGATCGTGAAGTTCTCCGTCGACTGGTGGAACACCCTGCACCAGCCCGCCTCCGTGTTCCGCCTCGGCGGGCCGACGATCCATTCCTCCATGCTCGTGCCGCTCCTGGTCATGGCCCTGGGTTTCACCCTGACGGGCCTGGCGCTGCATCTGTCCGGCATGCGCACGGAGATCCTGCGCCGCCGGGTGCGCACGCTCACGATCCTCGAGGCCGAGCGCCTCGACGCGCAGGCGGCCTGATCCATGTCGCACACCTTCTTCATCGCCTTTTCCTACATCCTGACCGCCCTGGTGGTGATCGGCCTGATCCTGCGCGCGGTGATCGACCACCGCATCCAGGTGCGCGCGCTAGCCGAGCTCGAGGCCCGGGGCATTGGCCGGAGGTCCCGCCGTGGCTGAAGCCGCCGAGCGCCCGCGCTCCCGCCTGATCTTCCTGCTGCCGGCCCTGGTTTTCGTCGCCCTGGTGGTGCTCTTCGGCGTGCAGCTGATCTCGGGGAGAAATCCCGCCGAGGTGCCCTCGGTCCTGATCAACAAGCCCGTGCCCACCTTCAGTCTCGCGCCGCTCGAGGGCCTCGTGGCCGATGGCCGGCCCGTTCCCGGCTTCTCGAACGAGGATCTCAAGGGCCGCGTCACGGTGGTGAACGTCTGGGCCTCGTGGTGCGCCCCCTGCCGCCAGGAGCACCCGCTGCTGGTGGAGCTGGCCAAGGACCCGTCGATCCGGGTGGTCGGCATCAACCAGAGGGACAATCCGGGCAACGCCCGCCGCTTCCTCGGCGCCCTCGGCAATCCCTACGCCGCCGTCGGAACCGATCCGAACGGCCGCGCCTCCATCGACTGGGGCGTCTACGGCGTGCCGGAAACCTTCATCGTCGGCCCGGACGGCACCATTCGCCACAAGCATATTGGCCCGCTCACGCCGGAGAATTTTGGGGCGTTCAAGGAGAAGTTGCGCGAAATCCCGCGCGCTTGAGCCGGTTGATCGCCACGTCGAGGGCCGAGAGGAAGGCCGAGCGGTCCTTCTGTGAGAACGGCCTCGGCCCGCTCGTGACCTCGCCCATGGCGCGCAGGTCCTCCATCAGGTTGCGGGTGGCGAGCGCCATGCCGACGGAGGCTTCCGTGAAAGGCTTTCCGGTCGGGCCGATCACCTCGGCGCCGGCCTTGACGCAGCGGCTGGCGAGCGGGATGTCGGCGGTGATCACGATGGCCCCGCGCCCGGCCCGCTCGGCAATCCAATCGTCGGCCGCATCAAACCCTGCGCTCACCACGACGCGCTCGATGAGGGGGCTCTGCGGCACCTGCAGGAAGGCATTCGACACCACGAAGACCTTGACCCCATGGCGCTCGGCCACCCGGTAGATCTCGGGCTTCACCGGGCAGGCATCCGCATCCACATAGAGGGTGATGGCTTGTAGCGTCTCCGTCATGATCCCTATATTCCTGTGGGTTGCGGGGAGGATGCCGCGCACAAACGGCAGTTCATGCAGGCGTAACGGATCCGTAATGGGCGCTGAGGCACTGGGCTTTTGAGCGCCCATGGGCCTTAAACCATCAACCCGCCCGGGAGCAAAAGGAAACCTGTGACCCCCCGATCCCGCATCCGCGCCGCCCTGGGCCTGATCGATAACCTGCGGACGACGCCTGCCTTAAGCGACGCCACGCACCGGCTGATCCGGGAGGCCGATACCAGCGCGCTGCAGCGGGCGGGACAGGCGCGCATCGTCACGGCCGGCTTGCTGCTGCTGGCGGTGGTGATCGCGACAATCAGCATCGATTTCACCAATCCCATGGCGCTCAAGCAGATCTGGGCTGCGGAACTGACCCTGGTGCTGTTCGGGGCCCTCGGATGGGTCGGCGCCTGGCTCGCCTCGAAGCGCATCGCCGTCCAGAAGCTGCCGGTCATCACGGCCATTCTCGATGCGTGCCTCATCCTCGGCAACCTCGGCTATACCCATTGGGGCCTAGGCATCCCCGGAAGTCTGTTTTCGGTTTTTCCGGTGACCTGGGTGGTGCCGATCACCATGGCGGCGGCGGCGATCCATTATCAGCCGCGGCTTCAGGCCTTCGTGGCCGCCATTTATGTGGTGGGCCTCTCGTTTCTCGCTTTCGGCAGCGGGTACCTGAGCCAGACGGAGCGCCAGGAGAACCTGTCCGAGATCATCGGCGTGTTCTCGCCCGAGGCCAATATGGTCCGCCTCGTCATGATCTTCGCCTCGGCTCTGATCCTGATCCTGGTGGCCCGCCAGGGCCGGCTGATGCTGGAGCGGGCGGTGCGCGAGACAACCCTGAGGGTGACGCTCACCCGGTATCTGCCGCGCGAGCTCGCGCCGATCCTCACCGACCAGGCCTTCGCATCCTTGCGCCAGGGACGGCGCGTTCCGGTCACCCTGCTCTTCGTCGACATCCGCGCCTCGACCACCTTCGGCGAGACGATGGAGCCGGCGCAGCTCGCCGTGTTCATCACGTCGTTCCGGCGGCGCGTGTTGCGGGCGGCTTCCCGCCATGGCGGCGTCATCGACAAGTTCACCGGCGACGGGGCGCTCATTCTCTTCGGCGTGCCGGGGGCACGGGACGACGATGCGCGCCGGGCGCTGGCCTGCGGCCGCACCCTCCTGACTCTGATCGAGCGTTGGAACGCCAAGCGCGGCTTCAACCCACCGGTGCGCCTCGGCATCGGCATCCATACGGGCGACGTGTTCTGCGGCGTGGTGGGCGACGAGAGCCGGTTGGAGTTCACCGTCGTCGGCGAGACGGTCAACATCGCCTCGCGCATCGAGCAGGCCACGAAGGCGGCGGATTGCGAACTCCTGGCCTCGCAGGAAACCGTCACGGCGGCGGGCGAGGAGGACCTCTGGACGGAAGTGGAGTGCGACCCCCTGCCGGGCGTGACACGCAAGATGGTGCTGATGAAGCCGGTCGGGTGAAGGACATGACTGACCCTCTGCCGTCATGGCCGTCCCCGGACATGCTCCGGGGATCAGTCCCGGCCATCTCGATGTGGTGACGCGCCGCGCTTCACACAATCGGGATCACCGGCACGAGGCCGGTGATGACGTGGCGTTCGAAAGAGGCTTTAAACCTCTTCCGCCTTCTTGATCTCGTGCTTCAGCAGCAGGGGCGTCTGGGCGAGCGCGAACGCGATGGTCAGCGGCATGATGCCGAAGACCTTGAAGCTGACCCAGAAATCCGTGGTCTGCGTGCGCCAGACGATCTCGTTCAGCGCCGCGAGGGCGAAGAAGAACAGCGCCCAGCGCAGGGTGAGCTTGCGCCAGCCTTCCTCGGTCAGATCGAACACGCTGTCGAGCACGATCTGGAGCAGGGGCTTGCGGAAATAGAGCCCGCCCAGCAGCACCAGCCCGAACAGGGAGTTCACGATGGTGGGCTTGAGCTTGATGAAGGTCTCGTCCTGCAGGAACAGGGTGAGCCCCCCGAACACCACCACGACGATGCCCGAGACCACCGGCATGATCGGCAGCTTGCGGGTCAGCCCGTAGCTGATCCCGAGCGCGATCACCGTCGCCACGATGAAGATGCCCGTGGCGGCGAAGATGCGCTGCCCTTCCGGGAAGCCGAACCGGTCGCCATAGGCATTGCCGATGAAGAACAGGGCGAGCGGCCCGAGTTCGAGGGCGAGCTTGAGGAGGGGCGGGAGGCGCTTGTCGTCGGTCATGCGATCTCTTCTAGAGCATTTTCGAGGGAAGAAGGACCCAGGTTATGGCTCGGCATTGCCGCAGGGATGTCAATCGTAAAGACAGGTGCCACGTAAGCCCTCCTCCCCCTTGTGGGGAGGAGTTGGAGGTGGGGATGTGAGCGCCACGCTGGTCCAGTCCAGCGCCGACACCCCCACCCCGGCTGCTTTCGCAGCCACCCCTCCCCACAAGGGGGAGGGGAAAACCGCTGTTATCCTTCCAGCCCGGCGATGGCTTTTGCGAAATCCCGTGCGGTGAAAGGCTCCAGGTCTTCGACCCCTTCGCCGACCCCGATGAAGTGCACAGGGATGCGGAATTTCTCCGCGAGAGCCACCAGGATGCCGCCGCGGGCCGTACCGTCGAGCTTGGTCATCACGAGGCCCGTCACGCCGGCGGCCTTCTGGAACAGCTCGACCTGGCTCATGGCGTTCTGGCCCACGGTGGCGTCGAGCACGAGAAGGGTGGCATGGGGCGCGCTCGGATCGAACTTCTTGACCACGCGCACGATCTTTTCGAGCTCGGCCATGAGCCCCGCCTTGTTCTGCAGGCGGCCGGCCGTGTCGATGAGAAGCACGTCGGAGCCGTTCGCCTTGGCTTCCTGCAGGGCGTCATAGGCGAGGCCTGCCGCGTCCGCGCCCTGCTCGCGGGCCAGCACCGGCGCGCCGACCCGCTCGCCCCAGACCTTCAGCTGCTCGATGGCGGCGGCCCGGAAGGTGTCCCCGGCGGCCAGCATGACCTTCAGGCCCTGTTGCCGGAATTTCTGGCTGAGCTTGCCGATGGTCGTGGTCTTGCCCGCTCCGTTCACGCCCACCATGAGGATCACGAACGGCTTCTTGGCGCGGTCGACGGCGAGCGCCTGGGCGACCGGCTGGAGGGTCTTCTCGACCTCGCCGGCGAGAATGGCCTTCACCTCCTGGGGCGAGATCTCCTTGTTGTAGCGGCCCGACGCGATCGCCTCCGTGATCCGCATGGCGGTCGGCACGCCGAGATCGGCCTGGACCAGCGCGTCCTCGAGTTCCTCGAGCGTGGCATCGTCGAGCTTGCGCTTGGTGAAGAGGCCGGTCACGCTCTCCGACAGGGACGAGGAGGTGCGGCGCATGCCCTCCGTCAGGCGCTGCCACCAGCCGCGTGAAGCGGCGGGTTTGGCCTCAGGCGCCGGAGCGGGACTGATCTCGGCGGGTGCGGGTTCGGGGGCAGGCAGGTCTGCGGCCGTGATGTCGACGCGCAGCGCAGGGCCCGCCTCGGTCACGATGCGCGGCAGCGGCTCCTGGGGATTGGTGCCCTCGGGGTCCAGGCCTTCCACGGGCTGGAGATCGGCCCCGGCCAGTTCCGGCGGCGTCTTGTTCTCCGCCGGCGTATCGGGGGAGGCCTCGGTCACGGTCGGGGGGGCGGCCGTCAGATCGTCCGCGGCATTCGCGGGCGGCGAGGGCATCGTCTCGGGGTGGCCTCCGGCCTGCGGCGTCTCCGGCGTCGGCTCGGTTGCGACAGGGGCTTCGGCCTTGCGCCCGAACAGACGGGAGAGGAATCCGGGCTTGTCGGGCTTCGTGTCGACCATGGTCTCGCTTTGCCTTTTCATTCTTGTGCTTGATTGAGCGCTGTTGCCTCGATAGCGCATCGTGCGGAAAAGTGGGAACCGGTTTTCGCGGACGCGGCCCTGCGGGTCGCTGACGCGGACCTCCGGTTCCGCCTTCAACGATGCGCCATCCTGAAGCGTAAGCATCGAATGAACCCCAAAAGTGGGTTCCACTTTTGGGTCCGATGCTCTAGCCGAGGCATCATGAACGCGGAAGAGATAGTGAGCCGATTGCTCTATCGCGATGCCCTGATGCTCGTGATCGACAAGCCTGCCGGCCTGCCGGTGCATCCCGGTCCCAAGGGCGGCGAGACCCTGTTTCATCATCTCGATGCGCTGCGCTTCGGTTTGCCGCGCCGCCCGGAGGCTGCGCATCGCCTCGACAAGGACACGTCGGGCTGCCTCGTCCTCGGCCGGCATCCGAAGGCCATCGCGCGGCTCAACGAGCTTTTCCGCAGAAACGAGGTCGACAAGGTCTATTGGGCCGTGGTCGAGGGCGGACCTCAACTGGATGAAGGCGAGATCGATCTTGCGCTCGCCCCGAAATCGCCGGATCGCGGCTGGTGGATGAAAGTCGACCCGAAGGGCCAGCCCTCCCTGACGCAGTGGCGGGTGCTGGGGCGGTCCGAGGGCCTCGCGCTGCTCGAACTTCGCCCCGTCACCGGCCGCACCCATCAGCTGCGGGTCCATTGCGCGGCCATGAACTTCCCGATCCTGGGCGATCCGATCTACGGCACGGCCCCGCGCTTTGATGGTCCGGGCCTGCATCTGCACGCGAGACGCGTCACGGTCCCGCTCTATCCGAAGAAGCCGCCGATCACCGTGGAAGCGCCGGTGCCGGAGCACATGCGGGAGCGAGTGAGGATGTGTGGCGTCATCCCGACCGACGAAGCCGATCCTCCAGCATAATACCCCACTGCACGTCATCACCGGCCTTGTGCCGGTGATGACGGGGAAGAAGTTATGTCTGAACAAGATCCTTAAGCCGCCAGCAAGTCCTTGCCGTCGTGACCCGCGATGGTGACCGGCACGATTTCGCCCGGTGTCACGGGCCTGTCGAAGCGGACCAGCGTGAAGCCTTCCGTGCGACCGAGCTGGTTGGTCTCGATCAGCACATGGCGCCTCGCGCCCACCTCCGCGCCGAGATGCCTCAACAGGGCAGCCTCGCCCTTTTCGCGCAGGCGGCGTGCGCGATCCTTCACCACGTCGCGCGCCACCTGCGGCATGCGCGCGGCCGGGGTGCCGGGACGGGGCGAGAACGGGAAGACGTGGAGATGGGTCAGGCCGCATTCCTCGACGATGGCGAGGGAGCGCGAGAACATCTCCTCGGTCTCGGTCGGGAAGCCCGCGATGATGTCGGCGCCAAAGACCATGTCGGGGCGAAGCCGCTTCACCTCTTCGCAGAAGGCGATGGCATCCTTGCGCAGGTGACGGCGCTTCATGCGCTTGAGCACCATGTCGTCGCCGGCCTGGAGCGAGAGATGCAGGTGCGGCATCAGGCGTGGCTCGGTGGCGATCACATCCAGCAGGTCGTCGTCCGCCTCGACCGAGTCGATGGAGGAGATGCGCAGCCGCTCCAGCTCCGGCACGTGGCGCAGGAGACCCTTCACCAGGGTGCCGAGCTTCGGCTCGCCCGGCAGGTCCTTGCCGTAGCTCGTGATGTCGACGCCGGTGAGCACCACCTCGCGGGAGCCATGCTCCACGAGCGTGCGCACTTGGCTGACCACGGCCCCCATGGGCACCGAGCGGGAATTGCCGCGGCCGAAGGGGATGATGCAGAAGGTACAGCGGTGGTCGCAGCCGTTCTGCACCTGCACGAAAGCGCGGGTGCGCCCGCGCATGCCGTCGATGAGGTGCACGGCGGTTTCCTTCACCGCCATGATGTCGTTGACGAGAACCTTTTCGGTCGCGCCGACGCCGAAGTCGCGCATCCCGGTCCAGGTCTCGGCCTTCATCTTCTCGTGGTTGCCGACCACCTGCGAGACCTCGGGCATGGCCGCGAAGGTCTCGGGCTCCACCTGCGCGGCGCAGCCGGTCACGATGATGCGGGCGTTCGGCTTCTCGCGGGCGAGCCTGCGGATCGACTGGCGCGCCTGGCGCGTCGCCTCGCCCGTGACCGCGCAGGTGTTGACGATCACGACCTCGCCGAGGCCCGCCTCTTCCGCATGGCGCTGCATGGCCTCCGACTCGTAGGTGTTGAGCCGGCATCCGAAGGTGACCACCTCGACCGCCATCAGGCCACCTCGGTAAACAGGGCAGGCGAGAAGGTGCCCTCGTGCTCGAGCTCGGTCGGGCCGGTCATGAGCACATGATCGTCGCTCTCGCGCCATGCGATGACGAGATCGCCGCCGGGAAGCGCGACCACGGCCCTGCGGCCCGTGAGCCCCTTGCGGGCCGCAGCCACGAGGGCCGCGCAGGCGGCAGACCCGCAGGCGCGGGTAGCCCCCGCGCCGCGCTCCCACACGCGCAGCACGATATGCTCGGGGCCGGTGACCTGGGCGAAGGAGATGTTGGCGCGCTCCGGGAAGACCGGATCGTGCTCGAATTGCGGACCGATGGCCGCGAGATCATAGGCCTGGGCGTCCTCGACCCAGAAGATGGCATGGGGATTGCCCATGCTCACGGCCGAAGGGCCCTGCAGCTCGGGAGCCTCGGGCAGCCTGGTCTCGACGGCGATCGTCCGGGTGTCCGGATAGGGATCGCGCAGGGGGATCTCGTTCCAGGCCAAGCGCGGCGGACCCATGTCGACGGTGAAGACCGTATCCGACACGCGCTCCACCGGCAGAAGCCCGGCCTTGGTCTCGAGCACCAGGTCGCTCCCGACCGGGCGGCTCATGACGGGATCCGAGACCATCGCCCAGGCGACGCAGCGGGTGCCGTTGCCGCAGGCGCCGGATTCCGATCCGTCCGTGTTGTAGATGCGCATATAGGCGTCGGTGCCCGGCGTCACGGGATCGTGCAGCACCATGAGCTGGTCGAAGCGCGAGCGCGGATCGGCCGCGATGGCGCGCGCCTCCGCAGCGCTCACGCGATGGACGGAGCCGCGCAGGTCGAGCACGGTGATCTCGTTGCCGAGACCGTTCATTTTCAGGAAACGGCTGTTCGAAAGGGCACTCATGCGGGCGTATATGGCTGAAAATGCCGAAAACCGCGAGAGGGATCGCGCGCGTCTGCGGCAATATCGCTAAAATGCCTGCACGATCCGAGGGATGCTGGTCGCGACGATCAGCAGGCCGACCGCAACCATCAGGGGCCGGGTCGGCACCCGGCTGACCACGAAGCCGCCCAGCGGCGCCGCCAGGACGCCGCCGGCGATCAGGCCCACGGCCGAACTCAGTTCCGACCAGCCCAGGCTGACGATAAAAGTGGCGGAAATCACCGACGTGACGAGAAACTCCGTCAAATTCGTGGAGCCGATCACCTGCCGGGGGGCATGGCCCCGCCCGATCAGGGAACTCGTGACGATGGGACCCCATCCGCCGCCGCCCATCGCGTCGAGCAGGCCGCCGCCGGCTCCGATCCACGGCACCATCCAGTCCCGCACCTCCCGCGGCCAGAGCGGGCGGAACGCCTTGAAGGCGATATACAGGCCGATCCCCATGAGATAGGCGGAGACAAGGGGCTGGATCGTCTTCGCGTCGATGTTGGACAGGATGAACGCCCCGACGGCTCCCCCCAGCATGCCGGCCGGCGCCAGACGGGCCACGAGCCGCCAGTTCACGTTGCGGTGGATCAGGTGCGAGGTGCCCGAGGCCGCGGTGGTGAAGATCTCCGTCACGTGGGTCACGGCGCTGGCCGTCGCGGGCGGCACCCCGAAGGCCAGCAGGCTCGTGGTCGAGAGCACCCCGAACGCCATGCCCAGCGCCCCGTCGACGAGCTGGGCTCCGAAGCCGATCAGCGCAAAGACCAAGAAATCTTCCATTCCGGGGGCAACCTCAACGGGAGACGGTGGGGAGGCCGAGCATAGGCCAAGAACCTGCCGTTCCGAGAGGGTGTCAGCTCCCGGCCAGAGGATTTTTTGTGCATCCTGTGAATGGATCGCCTGCAGCAATCCGTCCTCCACAGAAGCTGTCGGACGGCCTCGCCGGTGCAACAAAACCCCCCTATGGTGCAGCACCATATCCCTTCGTGATTCGCGGGTGAGGCGTCCTTCTCATGCGGCTGCGCTCTTCAGGTCTTCTACTCGTTCTTGCCCTCTGCTCGAGCGTCGCCCTCGCGCAGACGCCCCCGGCGGCCAACCCTCCGGCGGCGCCTCAACCTGCACCGCAGGCGCAATCCACGCCGAGCCCGGCTCCCGCCGAACCCCAGGCACCCGCTCAGCCAGCACCAGCCGCCACTCCCGCGCCCGCCCAGCAGGCCGGCCGCACGACCCTGTTCCCGAACCCGAGCGATCCGACCGGCGTGGAGGAAGGGGTTTTGGCAGCCAAGCCCGCCGTGGTGCTCTCAGGCATCAGCACCTGGGACGAGGCCTTCACCAACCTGAAAGACGCCTTCGCCAAGATCGAGGGCGAACTGAAGAAGGCCGGCATTGCACCCACGGGCCGGCCGCTGACGATCTTCGTCGACACCGACGACAACGGGTTCAAGTACGAGGCCATGGTGCCGATCGCCCAGGCGCCGGAGGGTAAGACCGAGCTCACGCCCGAGATCAAGTACGGCAAGACGCCGGAGGGCAAGTCCTTCCGCTTCGTGCACAAGGACGCCTACGACGAGATCGACGGCACCTACGAGACGATCACCGCCTATCTCGACATCAAGGAGATCGTCGCCAAGGACGCCTTCATCGAGGAATACGTGAGCGACTTCACGGATTCGCAGGACACCAATTTCGAGGTGAACATCTACGTTCAGCCCAAGGAATAGTCGCCTCCGATGATCGCGCTCTTCGACCTCGACGGGACCCTGACCGATCCGAAAACAGGCATCACCCGCTCGGTCCAATATGCCTTAGACAAACTGGGACGTCCTGTTCCGGACGCGGACGACCTCACCTGGATGATCGGCCCGCCGCTGATCGCCAGCTTCACGGAGCTTCTGGGCGGAGCCGAACAGGCGCAGGATGCCGTGCGTTTCTATCGCGAGCGCTACAGCGATGTCGGTCTGTTCGAGAACGAGGTCTATGCGGGCATTCCGCTCCTGCTCCGGACGCTTCAGGAGCGGGGCGTCCGTCTCTTCGTCGCGACCTCGAAGCTTCAGGTGTTCGCGCGACGGATCATCGACCATTTCGACCTGTCGCGCTTCTTCATCGAGATCTACGGCTCGGAACCTGACAACCGCAACGCCGACAAGCGCGATCTCATCCGGCACATCCTTGACCAGGAGCGCTTCGACCCGGTACGCGCCGTCATGATCGGCGACCGGAAGCACGATGCCATCGGGGCCAAGGCCAATGGCATGGCGTCGATCGGAATCACCTGGGGCTACGGCTCTCGGGAGGAGCTGCTGGCGGCCGGAATCGACCGCCTCGTGGACACGCCCGATGCCTTGGAGGAGCCTATCCTTGCTCTGACGGCGTCCACGCCTCTCCCGGCCGCAAAGGCCTGAACCGCTCTTCCGGAAGCCCGGCTGCCTTCACCGCCGTCGCCAGTTCCTGCGGCGGCTCCTCGACGCCCTCGTTGGTGAGCCGGAACGTGCCCCAATGGTGCCCGAGCGCCTGCTCGGCCTCGATGATCCGCAACACCTTCACGGCATCCTCCGGGTTCATGTGCTGCGGCTCCATGAACCAGCGCGGCTCATAGGCCCCGATGGGCAGGTGCGCGAGGCGCGGTTTGCCGAAGCGCTCGCGCACGGCATGGAAGATCTTGCCGTCGCCGAAGCCCGTGTCGCCGATGTGGTAGATCGTGCCCGCCGGCGTCGTGAGCACGTAGGCGCACCAGAGCGCCATGCGCCGGTCGTTGATGCCCCGCGCCGACCAGTGGTAGGCGGGCTCCAGATGGGCCGTGACGCCGTTGCCGAGATCGATCGTGCCGCCCCAGTCGCGCGTCTCGACCGGGATTTCCGGGTGCTCGGCCCGGATCACCGCGTCGTTGCCGAGCGGCGCGATGACCTTCGGACGATGCTGCTGCCAGAGACGGCCGAGGGTCTCCGTGTCGAGATGGTCGTAGTGGTTGTGCGTGATCAGCACCGCATGGATCGGGGGCAGGTCTTGATAAGCAATGCCCGGCGGATTGACCCGCTTGGGACCGGCAAAGGAGACCGGGCTTGCCCGGTCGGAGAAGACCGGATCGGTGAGGATGTTGAGCCCTGCCACCTGGATCAGGAAGGAGGCGTGTCCGATCAGCGCCGAGCGCAGGCCCTGCACCTCGGCCGGAGGCTTGTCCTGGAACGGGCTCGGGAAGCTCTCCGGCCAGTCCTTGCGCCCGCCGCCGAGCTGCCAGCGGGCGAGCTCCAGGAACCCCTTGTCCTGCGGCTGACCCGGCGAGAAGAACCGCACGCCGTCGAAGTGATCCGTGACCGGCCCCTCATAGTAGCGGTTCTTCGAGCGAGCGGCGGTCATCCAGCCCAGGGCGCCGGTGGCGGCAACGACAGGCAGGCCCAGGGCCTTGAGGAGGGTGCGGCGGTTCATGGAAACAGAGGTCCTCGGCGAAGCTTTAAGCGTGGGGATGCCGCGGCGGATCGGCAAGGGGCCCTCGCTTCATCCGAGCAGACGGCGGTGGAAGCCAAAAGACTCTCCATCTCCGGCCTTTTTCTTGACTTCGCCGCCTTTTCCCCTTACGTGCTGGCCGCAAATCTGTAGAGCGAGCCCTTTTGAGCCGCCGACCAGCCCGAGAGGCTGGAGGTCAACGTCCGACAGCGCGATGCGCCCTCGGGCGCGCTTTCATTTGGGTTTCGCCTCTGGAGGGGTGGACGATGTCGGACGACACATTGCGCATCGAGGATGCGGTGAACGAGACCTGCCCGTGGTCGGGGAAGCCGATCGCGGCGGATTCGCTCACCCTCTATCGCGGCGAGGTGGTCGGTTTCTGCAATCCCGGCTGCCGCGACAAGTTCAAGGCGGCGATCGACCACTTTGAAAAGGCCCTTGCGAAGAGCGATGTACCTCTCATCGCAAAAGGAATTGAGTGATCATGTTCGAAGGCCTTTCCGACAAGCTTTCCACTATCCTCAACGGGCTGACGCGCCGCGGCGCGCTCACCGAGGAGGATGTCAACGCGGCCCTGCGCGAGGTCCGCCGCGCCCTGCTCGAGGCCGACGTTGCCCTCGAGGTGGTGCGCTCCTTCACGGACAAGGTGCGCGCCCGCGCGGTCGGCGCCGAGGTGGTCAAGTCGGTCTCCCCCGGCCAGCAGGTGGTCAAGATCGTCCACGACCAGCTCGTGGAGATGCTGGGCTCGGACGCCGAGATCATCGACCTCAATGCGGTCCCGCCTGTCGGCATCCTCATGGTCGGCCTCCAGGGTTCGGGCAAGACGACCACCACGGCCAAGATCGCCCGGCGCCTGAAGGATCGCGAGAACCGCCGCGTGCTCATGGCCTCCCTGGACACCCGCAGGCCCGCCGCCATGGAGCAGCTCGCGGTGCTCGGCAAGCAGGTGGGCGTCGACACGCTCCCCATCGTGGCCGGCCAGTCGGCCGTGCAGATCGCCCGGCGTGCCATGGAAGCGGCGCGCCTCGGCGGTTACGACGTGGTGATGCTCGACACCGCCGGTCGCGTCACGGTGGACGAGGCGCTCATGGTGGAGGCCGCGGAGGTGCGCGCCGCCACCGGCCCGCATGAGGTTCTGCTTGTCGCCGACGCGCTCACCGGTCAGGACGCGGTCAATACCGCGCGCGCCTTCGACCAGCGCCTCGGCGTCACCGGCATCGTGCTGACCCGCATGGACGGCGATGCCCGCGGCGGCGCGGCTCTGTCCATGCGCGCGGTCACCGGAAAGCCGATCAAGCTCATCGGCACCGGCGAAAAGGTCGATGCGCTGGAGGAATTCCACCCGAGCCGTGTCGCCAACCGCATCCTCGGCATGGGCGACATCGTCTCACTCGTCGAGAAGGCCGCCGAGAATTTCGACCAGGCGCAGGCCCAGCGCATGGCCGAGAAGATGCGCAAAGGCAAGTTCGACCTGGAAGATCTGCGCGACCAGCTCGCCCAGATGGAGAAGATCGGCGGCCTCTCCGGCATGATGGGCATGCTGCCGGGCGTCGCCAAGATGAAGTCGCAGCTCGAGAACGCCAATCTCGACGACAGGATCATCAAGCGTCAGCGCGCCATCATCGATTCCATGACCCCGGCCGAGCGCCGCAACCCGGACATTCTGAAGGCCTCGCGCAAGAAGCGCATCGCGGCCGGTGCCGGCGCGAAGGTCGAGGAGATCAACAAGCTGCTCAAGATGCACCGCCAGATGGCCGACGTCATGAAGATGATGGGCGGCGGCAAGGGCAAGGGCATGGCCGGCGCGCTCGGAAAAATGTTCGGTATCGGCGGCGGAGGTATGGGGGGAATGCCCCAGCCGACGCCGGAGCAGATCGAGGCCCTGCAGAAGCAGATGGGCGGCAAGCTGCCCGACTTCCCCGGCGGTGCGGGCGGTGCTCTGCCCCCCATGCCGAAGGGCGTCCCGGGCCTGCCCGGTCTGGGCGGCAAGATCCCGGGGCTCCCGGGCGTCGGCGGCTTCCCGTTCGGCAAGAAGAAATGAATTCAATGTCGTTCCCGCATTGCAGCGGAGCGGCACAAGGTTTGATCACAGGACACTAAAAGGAGTATCCCATGTCCCTGAAGATCCGTCTCACCCGTGGTGGTGCGAAGAAGCGTCCCTATTACCGCATCGTCGTGGCCGACTCGCGCTCCCCGCGTGACGGCCGCTTCATCGAGAAGGTCGGCACCTACGACCCGATGAAGCCGAAGGACGATGCCGGCCGCGTCGTTCTCGAGACCGAGAAGATCCAGGCGTGGCTCGCCAAGGGCGCCCAGCCGACCGACCGCGTCCTGCGCTTCCTCGATGCCGCCGGCCTCCTGAAGCGTACGGCCCGCAACAACCCGCAGAAGGCCGTCCCGGGCAAGAAGGCCCAGGAGCGCGCCGACGCCAAGGCCGCGGCGGCTGCCGCCGGCGAAGGCGAGGCCGCGTAAGCTTACCGATGAAGCGGGGGCGTTCGAACAAGCAGGACCTTCGCCCTCTCCCCTATGCGGGAGAGGGTGGCCCTCGCGTTAGCGAGGGTCGGGAGAGGGGCCGCGCTCAATCGAAGAACGCCCCCTCTCCCGGCTCGCTCTGCTCGCCACCCTCCCCCGCACAGGGGGGAGGGTTGGTCCTGGTGGGCGAGTTCGGCCGTGCTCATGGCCTGAAAGGCGAAGTGCGGCTCAAATCCCATACCGGCGACCCGCAGGCGATCGCCGATTACCGGCCGCTGATCGCATCCAACGGCAAAACCTATTCTCTCAAGACCATCCGTCAGGCCCCCGGCGGCGCGCCCGATCTTCTCATCGCCATCGTCGATGGCGTAACCACGCGCGAAGCGTCCGAGGCGCTCAACCGCGTGCAGCTTTACGTCGAGCGCGACAAGCTTCCGCCGCCCGACGAGGACGACGAATTCCTGCTCGCCGACCTGATCGGCCTCACCGTCCAGACCGAAGCGGGCGAGACCATCGGCACCGTGGTCGACGTGCCCAATTACGGCGGCGGCGACCTTTTGGAGATCGCCCCTGCGCAAAAGGGCCCGACCGCGTTCCTGCCCTTCACCAAGGCCTTCGTGCCGAACGTGGACATCGCGGGCAAGCGCATCGTAGCCGTGCCGCCGGACGACCTGTTCGAACAGGCGACATCCGCTCCCGAGCCTGAGGACGAGGCGTGAGTTTTTCCGCCACCATCCTGACCCTGTATCCCGACATGTTTCCTGGCCCGCTCGGCATGTCCCTGTCGGGCGACGCGCTGGCGCGTGGAGTGTGGTCCCTGAACGCGAAAAACATCCGTGACCATGGCCTCGGCCGGCACCGGACCGTGGACGACACGCCGGCCGGCGGCGGTCCCGGCATGGTGATCCGCTGCGACGTGCTGGCCGCCGCCATCGACGCCACTGTTCCGGCCGACGATCCGCGCCCGAAGCTCCTCATGAGTCCGCGCGGCAGGCCGCTGACGCAATCCTTCGTGCGCGAGCTCGCGGCCGGTCCCGGCGCCGTCATCGTCTGCGGCCGGTTCGAGGGCGTGGACGAGCGGGTGATCGAGGCGCGCGGGTTAACCGAAGTGTCCATCGGCGATTACGTGCTCTCCGGCGGCGAGATGGCCGCGATGATCGTGCTCGACGCCTGCGTGCGGCTCCTGCCCGGCGTCATGGGCAAGGAGGCCTCCGGCACCGAGGAGAGCTTCGAATCGAACCGCCTCGAATACCCGCATTACACGCGGCCACGCGAATGGGAGGGGCGGCCCATTCCGGATGTGCTGCTCTCCGGCAACCATGCCGTGATCGAGCGCTGGCGCCGCGAGGAATCGGAGCGGATCACGCGGGAGCGGCGGCCGGATCTGTTGAAGTAGGAACGGACCATCCGGGGGTCTCGCATGGCAACGCAGAACATCTACGACGATCCGGATTTCTTCGAGAATTACAGCCGCCTTCCACGTTCGAGAGATGGTCTATCTGCGGCTCCGGAATGGCCCTCGCTGCGGGCGCTTATGCCGGATCTGAGCGGCCGCCGCGTGGTGGATCTGGGCTGCGGCTATGGCTGGTTCTGCCGCTTCGCGCGCGAGCAAGGTGCAAAGCGGGTGCTCGGCCTCGATGTCTCGGAGCGCATGCTGGCGCGAGCGGCGGACATGACGTCCGATCCCGGCATCACCTATCGCCGGGCCGATCTCGAACGGCTCGATCTCGGCCCTGAGCAATTCGATTTCGCCTACAGCTCGCTTGCCCTGCACTACATCGAGAATCTCCCCGGCCTTCTCGCCGAGGTGCATCGTGCTCTCGTCCCGGGTTCGACATTCGTCTTCTCGGTCGAGCATCCGATCGTCACGGCGCCGATCCCTGCCGGCTGGTCCCACGGTTCGGACGGGCGCAAGGCCTGGCCGGTGAACTCCTATCAGAAGGAAGGCTCGCGCCGGACGAATTGGCTTGCGGAAGGCGTCATCAAGCAGCATCGCACGCTTGGAACCACTCTCAATCTTCTCATCCGCCTCGGCTTCACGATCGCCCATGTGGAAGAGTGGGCTCCCACGGACGAGCAGATCGCCGCTCACCCGGAATGGGCGGAAGAACGCGAGCGTCCGATGTTCCTGCTCATCGCTGCCGTGCGCTAGAATTTCCAAAGCAAGCCAAGGAGAAGCGTCGATGGTGCAGGGTTTCGAGCATGTGGGGATGACCAGCAGCAATCTCGACAGAACCATCGCGTTCTATGGCGGGCTGCTCGGCCTGAAGGAGATCCTGGTCAAGCGCACGGACGAGGGCGGGCGCATCGCCTTTCTCGAAACCGGCGGCGTCATGCTCGAGATCGTCGAGCCGGCCGCACCGATCCAGACGCCCGCGCGCGAGGTGCCCGTCACCGAGGCCGGCATCCGCCACATCACCTTCCGGGTCGACGACGTCGAGGCGGTTTACGACAAGCTTCGTGCGGCCGGCGTGGAATTCACCGTCCCGCCGCGCAGGGCGGCGAATGCCGAGCTGATCCGCAAGGTGGCGTTCTGCAGGGATCCCGACGGCATCGTCGTCGAGTTCCTGGAGCGCGTGTGACACACGCGCTCTTCAAGCATTCGCCGCAAGCCTTGCCCCGAAAGACTTCAGATATTTCATTCCCGTATCGCACATGACCGTGACGATTGTGGCGTCCGGCCCCAGCTCTTCGGCGAGACGCAGCGCCGCGATCACGTTGGCGCCCGTCGACGTGCCGGCAAACAGGCCTTCCTCGTGTGCGAGCCGGAACGCCATGACGGTGGCTTCTTCCGTCGACACCCGCTCGATGCCGTCGGCGATGATCTCCTGCCAGAGCGGCACCACATAGCCGGCGCCGATCCCGTCGATCTTGTGCGCGCCCGAGAGTCCGCCCGACAGGACCGGGGATTCCGCAGGCTCCACGGCGACGATCCTGATCGCATCGTGATGGTGTCGAAGGCGCTCCGAGATGCCGCGCAAGGACGCTGCCGTTCCCACGCTCTGCACGAAACCGTCGATGCGGCCCTCCGTCTGCCGCCAGATCTCATCGGCCATCCCATGATAAGCGGCGATCTGGTCCCGGTTCTTCATCTGGTCGGTCCAGAACGACCCCTTCGCTTCGGCGATGATGCGGGCCCGCTCGATCATGTCCTTCGTCAGCCGCTCGGTCATGCGCCCGCTGTCGCTTTCCACGATGTGCAGGCTCGCCCCGAGAAGCCGCATGTGATCGAGCTTTTCCTGGGCGAAGGCATCCGACGTCACGATGTCGAGCGGATAGCCCTTCACCGCGCAGACCAGCGACAGGGACACGCCGGTGCTGCCGCCGGTATATTCGACAACGGAGCCACCGGGCCTGAGACGCCCGTCCGCCTCCGCCGCTTCGATCATGGCGAGCGCCATCCTGTCCTTCATGCTGCCGGTGGGATTTTCGTTCTCCAGCTTCAGCAGAATGCGGGCACCATGGGCGGGTCGGAGGCGACGCAGGGCGATGAGAGACGTGTTGCCGATACGGTCGAGGATGGTGCGGGGCTGCGCGGTCATAGGTGGCGTCCGAAAAACTCCCAGCCTCGATAGGCCGGAGCGGTCCGCCTGTCAGGTCCGGAATCCGGACTTCTGTCGCGCACCGGACCGTGGTAGCGCTTTGTTCATGGCAGATTACGGTCAGTTCTGTTCCGTGGCGCGCGCCCATGAGACCATCGGCGGCCGCTGGACCCTTCTCGTCGTGCGCGAGCTCCTGTGCGGCAGCCGGCGCTTCAACGATATCCGCCGCGGCATTCCGCGGATCTCACGCACCATGCTGTCGGAGCGGCTGCAGGACCTGGTGCGTGTGGGAGCCGTCACGCGCATCGAGGGCGAACACGGGCCGGAATACGCCCTCACCGAGGCAGGCCGGGATCTGATGGATGTCGTGAGCGCTCTCGGCACCTGGGGGCAGCGCTGGCTGCCGCGGCGGGCCGAGGCGGAGGATCTCGACCCCGAACCCCTGCTCGTCGACATGCAGCGTCGCGTCCGCACCGAGGCTCTGCCGCCCGAGCCCCTCGTCGTCCGCTTCGAGATCGAGGGTCAGCGACAGCCGCGCTTCCTGCTCATGAAGGAGGCCGAGGTCTCGCTCTGCACGCGGAATCCGGGCTTTCCGGAGCCGCTCCGCGTTCGGGCCCATCTGCCGGCGCTGGTCGCCTGGTGGCGGGGTGACGTGAGCTTTGCCGAAGCGCAGCGGAGGGGGATCGTCGTCGAGGGGCCAAGAGCGTTGGCGAAAGCATTTCCAACCTGGTTCGAGCGATACCTGTTCGCCGGGGTGGAGCCTGCTGGATCTGGATGAGCCTTCCGTGCTCAGGTCTTTCCATCACGTCATGGCCGGGCTTGTCCCGGCCATCCCGATCGGAAGAGCGCCGTGCCTTCCATGATCGGGATCACCGGCACAAGGTCGGTGATGGCGAGGGAGGGTGGCATGAGATCATGGACCGATGATGCGAGAGGCTCGACAACTCTCCCGATCTCCTGTATAGGCCCGGCCTCAACTTAAAACAGGACGCCGAAATCCCGCGGGTTTTGAGATCGCTCAGGGCCACGCAACGGCAGGAGTATCACGATGAACCTCATTCAGCAGCTCGAGCAGGAGCAGATTGCCAAGCTCGCCAAGACCATTCCCGACTTCCAGCCCGGCGACACCGTGATCGTCAACGTGAAGGTGAAGGAAGGCGAGCGGACCCGCGTCCAGGCCTATGAGGGCGTCTGCATCGCCCGTTCCGGCGGCGGCCTCCACGAGAGCTTCACGGTCCGCAAGATCTCCTACGGCGAAGGTGTCGAGCGCGTGTTCCCGCTCTACTCGCCGCTGGTCGAGTCCATCAAGGTCGTGCGCCGTGGCGCCGTCCGCCGCGCCAAGCTCTACTACCTGCGCGACCGTCGCGGTAAGTCGGCTCGTATCGCCGAGCGCGCCGAGAAGAAGACCGAGACCCCGGCTGCGGCCGAGTAAGGCTCTCGCCTCTATCTCCAGAATTCGAAGGCGCGGCTCAGTCCGCGCCTTTTTGCTAACCGGGCAGGCTCTGCCGTAAACGGTCGCGACGAAAATATAATTGCGCGACGGGCGCCGTCTGCTATGCGATCGTTTCAAGGCGGTGTGCGCTCAGGACATCTTCCCGTCCGGGCGCGAGGCCGCTAAACACGTCAAACCCTCAATTTCGACCGTTGGAAGAAGAGACCATGGCCAAGCCCCGCACCCTCTATGACAAGATCTGGGACGATCACGTCGTCGATCAGCAGGATGACGGGACGTGCCTTCTCTACATCGACCGCCACCTCGTCCATGAAGTGACCAGTCCCCAAGCCTTCGAGGGCCTGCGCATGACCGGCCGGAAGGTGCGCCAGCCGCAAAAGACTCTGGCCGTCGTCGACCACAACGTGCCGACCTCCGACCGCTCGCACGGCATCGAGGATCCCGAGGCCGCCACCCAGGTGGCGGCGCTCGCCCAGAACGCCAAGGATTTCGGCGTCGAGTACTACAACGAGCTCGACACCCGCCAGGGCATCGTCCACGTGGTGGGCCCCGAGCAGGGCTTCACGCTGCCCGGCATGACCATCGTGTGCGGCGACAGCCACACCTCCACCCACGGCGCCTTCGGGTCGCTGGCCCACGGCATCGGCACCTCGGAGGTGGAGCATGTGCTCGCCACCCAGACGCTGATCCAGAAGAAGGCCAAGAACATGCGCGTGACCGTGGACGGGCAGCTGCCCGCCGGCGTCACGGCGAAGGACATCATCCTGGCCATCATCGGCGAGATCGGCACCGCCGGCGGCACCGGCCACGTGATCGAATATGCGGGCGAGGCGATCCGCTCCCTGTCGATGGAAGGCCGGATGACGATCTGCAACATGTCGATCGAGGGCGGTGCCCGGGCCGGCATGGTGGCGCCCGACGAGAAGACCTACGCCTACCTGAAGGACCGTCCCAAGGCCCCCAAGGGCGAGGCCTGGGAGGCTGCCGTGCGCTACTGGGATTCCTTGCGCACGGACGAGGGCGCCTTCTTCGACACCGAGATCCGGCTCGATGCCGCCAATCTGCCGCCCATCGTCACCTGGGGCACGAGCCCTGAGGACGTGGTCTCGGTGGCCGGCGTGGTGCCGAACCCGGACGACATCCAGGACGAGAACAAGCGCCGCTCCAAGTGGCGGGCCCTGGAGTACATGGGTCTCACGCCGGGAACGAAGATCACCGACATCGCCCTGGACCGCGTCTTCATCGGCTCGTGCACCAACGGCCGCATCGAGGACCTGCGCGCCGTGGCGAAGGTGGTCGAGGGCCGGCGCGTGGCCGAGAGCGTCAGCGCCATGATCGTGCCCGGCTCCGGCATCGTGAAGATGCAGGCCGAGGCGGAAGGGCTGGACAAGATCTTTAAGGCGGCCGGCTTCGACTGGCGCGAGCCCGGCTGCTCCATGTGCCTGGCCATGAACGCCGACCGCCTCGCGCCCCACGAGCGCTGCGCCTCCACGTCGAACCGCAACTTCGAGGGCCGCCAGGGCTTCAAGGGCCGCACCCACCTCGTGTCGCCCGCCATGGCGGCGGCGGCGGCGATCGCGGGCCGGTTCGTGGACATCCGCACCTTCTGATCCGAACCGCCCAACAAACGAAAAGGCCGCAGCTCGCAGGAGCCGCGGCCTTTTTCATGGGGGGCCTGACGCTTAGTCCACATAGACCCGGCGGCCGGCCACGACCTCGCGGCAGCGCTCCACCGGACGGCGGACGACCACGCCGCTCGGGCGGACGCGCTCTTCCATCACCGTGCGGCATACGGTGCGGGTGCGGGCCGGACGCACCACGCGGCGCTCAATCACGCGCTCGCGGTAGCGGGGCCCATGATGCCGCTCCTGCTCCACGCGAACGCCCGACGGACCGATCCGCACGTCGACACCCTGGGCCGAGGCCGCACCGGCACCGAAAACCACCAGCCCGGCCACAGCCAGGATACCAAACACTTTACGCATTGTTGCCTCGTGAGGTTTTGTTGTTCCGGGCCTGTTAACGGCCAAGCGCGCCAGGCGTTCCGTTGCGAAGAGGCGATCCGATCGCCATGGTAAAGCAACGGTAAAGGTTTTGAGGAGGGATGCATGAGCGACCAGGAGCGGGAGGCTCGCGAGGCGCTGGAGCGCGTCCGGCGCGATTCGGAAACCCTCGGCTCGTCCGCGCTCGCCCGCATGGGGCAACGGGCCGGCGATCATTTCGGAGCCAGGGACGCCATCGGCGAGGCCGAAGGCCGCGGCACGGATCCGATCGAGCTCTGGGGCCGCCGCATCGGCCGCGTCCTGTCGCTCATCGGCGTCGTCATCCTGGCCATCTGGCTTCTGGTCCAGCTGAAGATTCTCTGACGTCATGACGAATTTAGCCGATCTCCAGGCGCCCTCCCTCGACGATCTGGAAGCGCTGGCCCAAGACGCCTATGCCCGCCTGCCGGAGGAGTTTCGTCGGCTGTGTGAAGGCGTCGTGATCCGGGTCGAGGATTTCCCCGACGACGAGACGATGAACGAGATGGGCTGCGAGACGCCCTTCGATCTGCTGGGCCTTTTCCGCGGCGTCGGCCTCGCGCAAGGGGGCGGCATGATGCAGACCGGCCAGTTCCCCAACATGGTCTGGCTCTACCGCCGCCCGATCCTCGATTACTGGGCCGAGCACGAGGAAAGCTTGGGCCACATCGTCACCCACGTGCTGGTCCACGAGATCGGCCACCATTTCGGCCTCTCCGACGAGGACATGGAAGCTATCGAGGCGTCGGCGGGGTAAGCCTTGCAGGCTACCATCAGCCCGAAGCTGCGCCACATAAGCCTGGTCCCATGGTAATCCGGCCCGCCCGGGAACCGTGGGCTGTCCCCGTTCAGGAGAGGCTTCATGGCACAGACGGTGGCTGAGCAGTTTGTCGAGATCCTGGCTGCGGCAGGCGTCAAACGGGTTTACGGCATCGTGGGCGACAGCCTCAACGGATTGACGGACGCGATCCGCCGCCACGGCGGGATCGAGTGGATCCACGTCCGGCACGAAGAGGTCGCGGCCTTCGCGGCCGGCGCCGAGGCGCATCTGACGGGGGATCTCGCCGTCTGCGCGGGGAGCTGCGGCCCGGGCAACCTGCATCTCATCAACGGCCTGTTCGACTGTCACCGCTCGCGTGTGCCGGTTTTGGCCATCGCGGCCCACATCCCGTCGCCGGAGATCGGCAGCGGCTACTTCCAGGAGACCCACCCGGAAAATCTGTTCCGGGAATGCAGCCATTACTGCGAGCTGGTCTCGAGCGCCCATCAGATGCCGCGCACTCTCGAGATCGCCATCCGAGAGGCGAGGGCCAAGCGCGGCGTGTCGGTGTTGGTGATCCCCGGCGACGTGGCCCTGCTGCCTGCCGCCGCGCCGGCAGCCAAGCTCGAAGGGATTCTGTCCTCGGCACCCGTCGTCACTCCGGCACTGGACGATCTCCATCGTCTCGCCGCCCTGCTCAATGCCGGTGATCGCGTCACCATCCTGTGCGGGGCAGGCTGTGCGGGAGCCCATGACGAACTGCTGGCCTTGGGCGAGTGCCTGCAGGCGCCCATGGTGCATGCCATGCGCGGCAAGGAGCACGTGGAGTGGGACAACCCCTACGATGTCGGCATGACCGGGCTGATCGGCTTCTCGTCCGGGTACTACGCCATGGTCGACTGCGATGTCCTGCTGATGCTCGGCACGGATCTTCCCTATCGCCAGTTCTATCCCGACGGAGCCGATACGCGCGTCGCCCAGGTTGACATTCGGGGGGAGAATATCGGCCGCCGCGTCTCGGTCGATGTCGGGGTCGTGGGCGATGTCCGCGCCACGTTGGCAGCCCTGCTGCCGCTTCTCGGCCGGAAGAGCGACGGCAAGCACCTCGCTCGAGCGCGGGAGCATTATGCTAAGGCGCGCCGGTCGCTGGACGAACTCGCCGTTGGGACGCCGGGCCGACGGCCGATCCATCCGCAGCAGGTCGCCAAGGCGATCAGCGACCGGGCGGCGGAGGACGCCGTGTTCACCTGCGACGTCGGCCTGCCGGTCGTCTGGGCGGCGCGCTATCTCGCCATGAACGGCAAGCGCCGCCTCCTCGGGTCGTTCTGGCACGGCTCGATGGCGAATGCGATGGCCCAGGGAATCGGGGCTCAAGCGGCCTTCCCCGACCGGCAGGTGATCTCGCTGTCGGGTGACGGCGGCTTTGCCATGCTGATGGGCGACCTCCTCACCCTGGCGCAGAACCGCCTTCCCGTGAAGATCGTGGTGTTCAACAACGGTACGCTGGGCTTCGTCGAGCTCGAGCAGAAATCCACCGGCTTCCTCGATTTCGGCACGGAACTCCAGAATCCGAACTTCGCCGCCATGGCGGAAGCCGCGGGCATTCGCGGCATCAGGCTGGAAGATCCGGCCGAAGTGGAGGAGGGGATCGCCGCCGCTTTCGCCCATGACGGGCCCGTCCTGGTCGACGCGGTGGTGAACCGGACGGAGCTTGCCATGCCGCCCTCGGTGACACTCGACATGGCAAAGGGTTTCACCCTCTACATGGTCAAGGCCGTGCTGAGCGGGCGCGCCGACGAAGTCTACGATCTTGCCAAGACCAATCTCTGGCGTTGAGACCAATCTCTGGCGTTGAGGCTATCCTCGCCGCGACCATCGTTGGCCTAGCCCTGGTCCCCAGCCTTTGATATGAGGCACCAGACAGCGGCCCGGCGGCCGCCTTCGGGGATGTGAGGACAATGGACAAGTTCACCGTGCTGGAAAGCGTCGCGGCACCGCTGCGGATCATCAATATCGACACCGATATGATCATCCCCAAGCAGTACCTGAAGACGATCAAGCGCACGGGGCTCGGCACGGGCCTGTTCTCCGAGATGCGCTACCGCGAGGACGGATCGGAGAACCCGGATTTCGTCCTCAACCAGCCGGCCTACCGGAACGCCAAGATCCTAGTGGCGGGCGATAATTTCGGCTGCGGCTCGTCCCGTGAGCACGCCCCCTGGGCGCTGCTCGACTTCGGCATCCGCTGCGTGATCTCCACGAGCTTCGCCGACATCTTCTACAACAACTGCTTCCAGAACGGCATCCTGCCGATCAAGGTCTCGCCGGAGGACCTGGAGAAGCTCTTCGATGACGCGGAGCGCGGCGCCAACGCGACCCTGACGGTCGACCTGGAACGCCAAGAGATCCGCGGCCCTGATGGCGGAACGGTCACCTTCGACATCGACCCGTTCAAGAAGCACTGCATGCTCAACGGTCTCGACGGCATCGGCCTGACCATGGAGAAAGGCGCCGCCATCGACAGCTTCGAGAAGAAGCTCTCGGAGCGCGCCTGGGCCTGAATGCTGCAGTGTCATCCCCGGCGGTCCGCAGGACCGGGAAGGGGATCTACGGTCAAGCGCAGCGTTATGGATTCCCTTTCCCTCCGCTTCGCTCCGGCCGGGAATGACACGAGGGTGCGATGACACAGGGCAAGCCGCAGGTTCTCAACCGTGCCGATTGGGCGACCCATCCCGATCTGTTCTGGAAGGGCCATATCGAGGGGCACAGGCTGGGCACCGGTGCGACCGTGCTCTTCTATGCCACGGAACAGGTCGGCGTCGGGCCGAAATGGCATGTCCACCCCTATGACGAGATTTTCATCATCCGTGAGGGACGGGCGCTCTTCACGGTCGGCGACGAGCGCTTCGAATGCGAGGCGGGGCAGGTTGTCTTCGGGCCGGCCGGCATTCCGCACAAGTTCGTCAATCTCGGTCCTGGGCGGCTGGAAACCACCGACATTCATGTCAGCGACCGCTGGATCCAGACGGATCTTCCCGATCCCGACCACGGCCCGGCCTGATCGGGCTTCTGCCCCGTTTCCACAAGATTAACCAAATTCCCTGCAATCTGCCGGGCATGAAGAACCTTCTTGCCCCCACTCTCTTCGTTCTCGCCGCTCTTGCCGTGGCCACGCCGGCCTCGGCTCAGGCCAATTTCGGCTCATGCCTCGCCGGGCTGCGCAGCCAGGCGGCCGCCAAGGGCATTTCCGGCCAGGCCTTCGACGTCGCGACCCGCGGCATCGCGCCGGATCTGACCATCCTCGACCTCATGAACAACCAGCCCGAGTTCAAGACGGCGATCTGGGACTATCTCTCGGCGCTCGTCGACGAGGAGCGGGTGCAGGACGGCCGCGCGGCCATGCGCCAATGGGGCCAGGCGCTCGCCTCCGCCGAGGCGCGCTTCGGCGTCGATCGCCACGCGATCGCAGGCGTCTGGGGCGTGGAATCCAATTTCGGCAAGGACATCGGCGGGCGGCCGCTGATCCAGTCCCTGTCGACGCTGGTCTGCTATGCGCCGCGCCGCAACGATTATTTCAAGGGCGAGCTGATGGCGACCCTGAAGATTGTGGAGGACGGAGACATCAATCCGGCCAATCTGCGGGGCTCCTGGGCCGGCGCCTTCGGCCATACCCAGTTCATGCCGTCCACCTTTCAGCGGCTTGCCGTCGACGGCGACGGGGATGGTCGCCGCGACATCATGAACTCCGTGCCCGATGCGGTTCACTCGACGGCCAATTTCCTCAAAAAAGCCGGCTGGGTGAACGGCCTACCCTGGGGTTACGAGGTGCGCCTGCCGGAAAACTTCAATGCCGGCCTCGCCGGGCGCAAGAACAAGAAGCCCCTCGCCACCTGGGCCGCCATGGGCGTGCGCCGCGTCGACGGGCGTCCGCTCTCGGGCAATTATGCCGCCGGCATCATCATCCCGGCCGGCATCAACGGCCCGGCCTTCCTTGTCACCAAGAACTTCGACGCGGTCTATTCCTACAATGCGGCCGAATCCTACGGCCTGGCCATCGCGCTGCTCGGGGACCGGCTGAAGGGCCTGCCCGGCATCCAGACCGCCTGGCCCACCGACGATCCGCCGCTCTCCCGCGCCCAGCGCCGCGAGCTGCAGCAGCTCCTGACCGCCCGCGGCTACGATGTGGGCGAGCCGGACGGCAAGATCGGCGCCAAGACCCGCGAGGCCATCAAGGACGTGGAGCGCCGCATCGGTCTCGAGCCACGCGGCCGGCCCGGCGGCAAGGTGCTGGAAGCGCTGCGGGGTTAAACCCGGCATCCATCGACCAGTTGCAGTGGCCATGCGTTTGGAGTTGTACTGGCTCCATGCTCATCGCCCTTCTGACCGACATCCACGGCAACCGGGAGGCCCTGTCGGCCTGCCTCGCCCATGCGCGCCTGCTTCACGTGGATCGCCTGATCTTTCTCGGCGATTATGTGGGCTACGGCGCCGATCCGGCCTGGGTGGTCGATACGGTTCGGGGGCTCGTGGATCAGGGCGCCGTGGCGTTGCTCGGCAACCACGACGCGGCGATCGACGGCTCCGACGAGGACATGAACAGCGTGGCCCAGGAGGCGATCCGCTGGACCCGCAACCAGCTCGGCATGGAACAGCGGCGGTTTCTGGCGGACCTCCCCCTCACCCATGAGGAGGGGAGCGTCCTCTACGTTCATGCCAATGGCTATGCCCCCCGCACCTGGGACTACATGGCAGGTCCCATGGAGGCGATCC
This sequence comes from Microvirga sp. CF3016, assembly GCF_036314085.1. NCBI lineage: Bacteria > Pseudomonadati > Pseudomonadota > Alphaproteobacteria > Hyphomicrobiales > Methylobacteriaceae > Microvirga > Microvirga sp. CF3016. The sequence continues at coordinate 342,598 of NZ_JAYGGM010000003.1, read as the reverse complement.
GGCATTTCAGCCGCGTGGAGGCGCACATCACTTTCTGCGGCCATGTGCACGTGCCCATGCTCTACCACATGAGCACCACCGCCAAGGTCGGCACCTTCACGCCGGTGGCCAACAACGAAATCCCTCTTCTGCCCACGCGCACCTGGCTTGCGGTGATCGGCGCCGTCGGCCAGCCGCGGGACGGGGTCGCGGCGGCGAACTACGCCGTGTTCGACACCGTGCGCCAGAGCCTGCGCTATCTGCGCGTGCCCTATGACACGGCCACAGCCGCCCGGAAGGTGCGCGAGGCGGGTCTGCCGGAAAAGCTGGCCCAGCGCCTCGAGCAGGGCCGCTGACGGATGCGCTGGCGCCTGAATCCGGGCATGATGATCGACGACTTCGTGCTTCAGGAGAATCTGGGCACCGGCGGCATGGCGCAGCTCTGGTCGGTCGCTCGTGAAGGCGATCCGACGCCGCTGATCATGAAGATCCCGATGCTGATCGACAGCGACGATCCGCTGCCCATCGTGTGCTTCGAGACCGAGCAGATGATCATGCCACGCCTGACGGGCCCGCATGTCCCTCGCTTCGTCGCGACGGGCCCACTCGATCCCATGCCCTACATCGTCATGGAGCGGATCCCCGGGGAATCGTTGAAGGGGCGGCTCGACAAGGTGCCTCTGCCCTGGCCCGAGGTCGCGGCGATCGGCGCGAAGGTGGCGCATGCTCTGCACGACCTGCATCTCCAGCACGTCATACATCTCGACATCAAGCCGAGCAACGTGATGATCCGCGAGACCGGCGAGGCGGTCCTCATCGATTACGGCTTCGCCCGGCACGAGCGCCTGCCCGATCTTCTGGCCGAGGAGTTTCGCGAGCCGTTCGGAACCACCCCCTACATGGCGCCGGAGCAGGTGCTGCAGGACCGGGCCGATCCGCGCAGCGATCTCTTCGCGCTGGGCGTGATGCTGTATTTCTTCGTCGCGGGCGAGCGCCCCTTCGGCAATCCGCGCGGCGGCCAGATCCGCCGCCGTCTGTGGCGCGATCCGGTGCCGCCGCGGGCGCTCAATCCCGATTGTCCGCCCTGGCTGCAGGAGATCATCCTGCGCTGCCTGGAGGTCGATCCGGACGACCGCTACGCCACGGCGGCCCAGCTCGCCCTCGACCTGGAGAACCCGGACCAGGTCCGGCTCACCGGGCGGGCCGAACGCCTGGAGCGCGACAGCGGGGTGAAGACCTTCCGGCGCTGGCTCAAGGCCCGCAAGGCGCAACCCCTCGAGACGCCCAACATTGCCGGACAACTGTCCCGGGCGCCCATCGTGCTGGCGGCCGTCGATCTGTCGCCGGGAAGCGAGGACCTCACTGACGCGCTTCGCATGATGATCGGCCGCATTCTCTCCATCGAGGGGGAGGCGCGCATTGCCTGCGTAAACGTCCTGAAGACCTCGCGCATCGCCGTCGACATCCTGGAGGACGAGGAGGGCAGGAGCCTCCACGTCCAGCGCCTTGTCCAGCTCCGGCATTGGGGCGCCTCGCTCGACATCCCCAAGGAGCGGATCACCTACAGCGTGCTGGAGGCGCCCGATCCGGCTGCGGCACTCGTCGATTACGCCCGCCGCAACAATGTCGACCATATCGTGATCGGGGCCCGCGCCTCGTCCGCGCTGCGCCGTTATTTGGGCAGCGTCTCGTCGCGAGTGGTTGCGGAAGCGCCCTGCTCGGTGACCGTGGTCAGGACTCCGAGGGATCGTCGGGTGGAGAGCGGCTGAACGGTCTCCGCCTAACGGCCAACACGACAAGAGCTTGCCAAGGCGCGTATTCGGTCCTTTAAGGGCCGTGCATCCGATCACGACAGAACAGGGATCATCCCATGGCAACGCACAAGCTTCTCCTTCTCCCCGGCGACGGCATCGGCCCGGAGGTCATGCGCGAAGTCGAGAAGATCGTGGGCTGGTTCCGCAAGCGTGGGCTGGGCTTCGAGACCGAGACGGACCTCGTCGGCGGCTCGGCCTATGACGCCCACGGCGCGGCGATCTCGGAAGCCGCCATGGATCGCGCTCAACAGGCCGATGCGGTGCTCTTCGGCGCGGTCGGCGGGCCGAAATGGGACAGCGTGCCCTACGCCATGCGCCCGGAGGCGGGCCTGCTGCGCCTGCGCAAGGATCTCGGCCTCTTCGCCAATCTGCGCCCGGCGATCTGCTACCCGGCCCTGGCCGATGCCTCCTCGCTCAAGCGCGAGGTGGTGGAGGGCCTCGACATCATGATCGTGCGCGAGCTTACCGGCGGCGTCTATTTCGGCGAGCCGAAGGAGATCGTGACCCTGGAGGATGGCTCCCAGCGCGCCATCGACACGCAGCTCTATCACACGCACGAGGTGGAGCGCATCGCGCGGGTCGCCTTCGATCTCGCCAGAAAGCGCCGCAACAAGGTCTCCTCGGCCGAAAAGATGAACGTGATGAAGACCGGCGTGTTCTGGCGCCAGGTCGTCACCCGGATCCACAAGGCGGAGTTCTCCGACGTGGAGCTCGAGCATGTGCTTGCCGACAACTGCGCCATGCAGCTCGTGCGGTGGCCGAAGCAGTTCGACGTGATCGTCACCGACAACCTGTTCGGCGACATCCTATCGGACATCGCCGCCATGCTCACTGGCTCGCTCGGCATGCTCCCGTCCGCATCCCTCGGCGCCGAGGATCCGGCCACCGGCCGGCGCAAGGCGCTCTACGAGCCCGTGCACGGTTCCGCGCCGGACATCGCCGGCAAGGGCCTTGCGAACCCCATCGCCATGATCGGCTCCTTCGGCATGGCCCTGCGCTATTCCTTCGGCCTCCTCGACGAGGCGGATCTCCTGGAGAAGGCCATCGCCAACGTGCTCGCTTCCGGCACCCGCACCAAGGACATCGCCGGCCCCGGCATGAACGCAGTCGGCACGCAGGACGTGGGCGACGCCATCGTCAAGGAATTGGAAGCCCAGTCGTAACGGCAAAAACCCCGGGCCATGCCCGGGGCTTTCCGTTCCAAGGGCAATTTAGCGGATCGAGCCTGTTGCGTCGACGTCCGGAACGCCGAACATGGGGAATGGATTGCGCGCACCGACGAAGGGCCCGCCGATCGGGTCGGGGAGCGATCCCTCGCCGAAGCGGTCGCGCTGGAAGCCCCAAGGCGGGTTCGCCACGGAGGAGATCATCGGCGCCGTGACATAACGGTTCATCGAGCCGACCGGCGCCACCGGGCCTGGATCGAGGAAGCTGCGGGGCTGGACTCTGAGGACGAGGGGGCGATCCTGGGCCTGCGCGTCCGCCACCACCGAGACGGATGCGAGCGCAGCCAAAGATGCCAGACCCAACAATGCGAAGCGGCGCATGGGTTAACCTCCAAGAACGGCGCCCAGCCCTTGTGCTGCGCGCGATCATCATGTGCGATGATGTGAAAACAAGGCGGCCCCCTTAAAATGGTTCCGTCGAAGCGTGACATTCCGCACGCGGTGAGAAGGACAGCAGCCGATGCAGGACAGGAAGGCCGGATTCGATCCCTCGGACAAGGAGGGCTTGAGCCTGCTGAGCGACACTCCTCTGGTGGCCGAGACGCCGGAAGAGTGTCTCGACGACGAGACCACGCCGGTGACGCGCTTCTTCATCCGCAACAACGGATTGCTGCCCCGGCCAGCGGAAGACGCCGAGACCTGGACCTTCACCCTCGACGGCGAGGTCGAGCGTCCGCTCCGGCTGACGCTCGCGGAGCTGAAGAGCCGCTTCCCGCGCAAGACTTTCCGCATGGTGCTCGAATGCGGCGGCAACGGCCGCTCCTTCTTCGAGCCTGAAGCGGAGGGCAACCCCTGGACTCATGGCGGCGTCGGCTGCGCGGAATGGACCGGCGTCGCGCTGGGCGACGTCCTGCGCGCGGCCGGTCTGAAGGACACGGCGCTCTTCACCGGTCATTTCGGCGCCGATCCGGACAAGCAGGGAAGCCATGGGCGGCAGGCCATGTCCCGCGGCATGCCGGTCGCCAAGGCCCTCGAGGAGCACACCCTGCTCGTCTGGGCCATGAACGGCGAGCCGCTGCCGTTCATCCATGGCGGCCCCTTGCGGCTCGTCGTGCCGGGCTGGCCCGGTTCCTTGAGCCAGAAATGGCTCACGCGGATCTGGATCCGCGACCGGGAGCACGACGGGCCCGGCATGACCGGCCTGTCCTACCGGCTGCCCGTCCGTCCGCTGCCGCCTGGCTCCGACGGGAAGGGCGTCGAGACCCGGATCCTCGAGTCGATGCCCGTGCGCAGCATCGTCACCGCGCCCGCCGACGGCAGCCGCTATCCTGAAGGCACGCGCTCCATCGCGGTCCGGGGCGCCGCCTGGGCCGGAGACGACACGATCGCGCGGGTCGAGGTCTCCCTGGACGGCGGTGCGACCTGGCAGGAGGCTGCCTTGGCGGCGCCGCGCAACCGCTACGACTGGGTGCGCTGGCACGTGCTCCTACCGGTGCCGAGCGACGGCTATTACGAGATCTTCGCCCGGGCAACGGATTCACGAGGCCGTGCCCAGCCGTTCCGGGCGGTCAACTGGAACCCGAACGGCTACGGCTGCAACGTCATGCACCGGGTGGCGGTTACGGTCGGGCCGGAGGTCTGACCGTCACCAAGACGGAGCGGGCGCTCGGCGCGCAGGAATCCGTGCGGTTGCGCTCGGCCTGGGCGAAGATCGCCTTCAGGGACGGATGGGCGCTGCCTGACAGGGCAAGGCCGTCGAGGAAGCAGGCGAGCTGCGCCGCGTCGGGAGCGGCGGAGCCGCAGAGCCACCCCTGGAAGCTGAACTCGGCGGTCGGATCGAAGAATCGGAAGGCCTTGCAGGCCTGCTCGCCCTTGTTCGCCAGGGTCATGGAGGCGGCTTCCACGGCGCCGAATTTCGTCGCGACTGTCTCGCTCTGGCCCTGATGCGCAACCGCAAGGCCCGAGCGCGCCGCCCGCCGGACCGTCTCGACATAGAAGCTCCCGGCAGGCTCGGCCGGTCCCTGGAGGAGAGCAAGCTGTGCGTACCGGAAGTCGCCGAAGCGCCCGAGGGTCAAGGTGTCTTCCCGGGCTCCGTTGGCGTGCTCGCGCGCTTCCGACGTTACGGAGCCGGATGGGCTCGCCAGCATATAGACGGACGGTGACGGCAGTGCCTTCCAGGCCGGTGCCGGGGCGACCAGAACCGAGGACGGCACCGCTCCCTGGCGCACCGCCGGCCGGGTGCTCTGCTCCTGCTCGAGGGCAAAATAGACGAGGCCCGCGATGCTGCAGGTCGAGATCAGGATCATGCGCAGCCAGGGCAGGGGCTTTCGACGCAGCCGACGAGCCGGGAGGTCGTCGACCCACTCGGCGACGTCGTCCTCGTCCCATTCGGCAGAAACCGCCTGCGGCATTGCTTTAACCGATCAACCCTGCTGATCCCGTCATCAACATGTTCTACCGTGACACTGGCCAGGATTCGAAAGCTTTTGCTAAGCAAGGTAAATCAAAGCTTAACCGACCGAGCGCCCCCATGCCCCAGATCGTCGTCCGCCTTGCCACACCGGAGGATGCCGCCGATGTCGCTGCCCTCGTCCGGGCCGTGGACCTCCACTATGCCGGCCCGGACGTCGCCCAGCCTCTCGGGCCGACCCTGGCCATGGTCGAGCGCTCCATGCGGGAGGCGGAAGGCACGCGCTATGCTCTGGCCTTCCAGGACGGCCGCGCCGTCGGCCTTGGCTGCTTCGCCGTGCTGCGGCCCGGTTTCAAACTGACGGGCCTGCTCTTCATCAAGGAGCTTTTCGTCGAGAGCGACTCGCGGGGGCGGGCGGTGGGCCTCGCGCTCATGCGCTGGCTCGCCGAGCATGCCCGGAGCCTGGGCCTCACCCGAATCGACCTCACGACCGATGGCACCAACGCGGGGGCACAGGCGTTCTACGAGCGCCTCGGAGCCGAGCGGATGGACAAGGTGTTCTACCGGTTCAACCTCTCGACCGATGTGCTGGCGGACGAATGAGCGCGTGGCGTCTCCAAGGAAACGCTTGACGAAAGCGTGACTTTGGTGTGTTGCTGACGGCGTATCGAAGCCTCGAGCAGGCTTTTGGATGGACGATGGCAATGGCGATGCTCACCCTGACGACGAGCAAAACGAAAACCGCCACGACGACCGTGAAAACCACGGTCGAATAAGCCTCGTCGTCCCCGGTCCTCTCTCCCGTCGGGGCGAGAGGCAGCACCCGAATAGGGTTTTCATACTTCCGGGGAGAGTCACAACAGGAGAAGATCAATGGGTTTCAAGATCGCCGTCGTCGGTGCGACCGGCAATGTGGGCCGCGAGATGCTGAGCATCCTCGCTGAGCGGGCCTTCCCGGCCGACGAGGTGGTGGCGCTGGCCTCCCGCCGCAGCCAGGGATCGGAAGTCTCCTTCGGCGACCGGACGCTCAAGACCAAGACCCTCGATACTTACGACTTCTCCGATGTCGATATCTGCCTCATGTCGGCCGGCGGCGAGGTTTCCAAGGAATGGTCGCCCAAGATCGCTGCGCAGGGCGCAGTGGTCATCGATAATTCCTCCGCTTGGCGCTACGACCCGGAGGTGCCCCTGGTGGTGCCGGAGGTGAACGCCGAGGCGCTCCGCGACATGAAGAAGGGCATCATCGCCAATCCGAACTGCTCCACGGCCCAGCTTGTCGTGGCCCTCAAGCCCCTCCACGACGCCGCCACCATCAAGCGCGTCGTGGTGGCCACCTACCAGTCGGTCTCCGGAGCCGGCAAGGACGGCATGGACGAGCTCGACCGCCAGACCAAGGCGCTCTACTCGCTCCAGGACGTGCAGGAGAAGAAGTTCCCCAAGCGCATCGCCTTCAACCTGATCCCCCACATCGACGTGTTCATGGAGGACGGGTACACGAAGGAAGAGTGGAAGATGACGGCCGAGACCAAGAAGATTCTCGACCCGAAGATCAAGCTCACGGCCACCTGTGTGCGCGTGCCGGTCTTCATCAGCCACTCGGAGGCGGTGAACGTGGAGTTCGAGAAGCCGATCACGGCCGACGAGGCGCGCGACATCCTGCGGGCCGCGCCCGGCATCATGGTGGTCGATAAGCGCGAGCCCGGCGGCTACATCACGCCCCACGAGGCAGCCGGCGAGGACGCCACCTACATCTCCCGCATCCGCGAGGACATCACGGTGGAGAACGGCCTGTCCTTCTGGTGCGTGTCCGACAACCTGCGCAAGGGCGCGGCGCTCAATGCGGTGCAGATCGCCGAAGCCATGGCCAATCGCGGCCTGCTGAAGCCGAAGAAGCAGGCGGCCTGACCGCCGGCAAGACCTAAAGCGTCCGGTCTTCGGCGCATGAAAGCCAAGAGCCGCTGTCGGATGCGACAGCGGCTCTTTTCACATCGGCGGTGTCTTCGATCAGATGATGAAGAAATCGGTATGATCGAGGGCCCCGCCCATCTTCTTGGCGCTGGGTTCGTAGTTGACCGTCGCGATTTCGACGGCGGCCTTGCGGCCGCTGCCGTCGGCATCGAAGAGGATCTGCGCCTTCTTGGTTCCGATCTTCTTGATGATGATGTAGTCGTTCCCGTCCTTGGCGCTGCCCGAGGCGACGAAAGCCTTGCCGATCTTCTGGGCGTTCAGATCGTTGCCCTTCTTGTCCAGGCTCGTGAACGCCTTCGTTTTGAACACGTCGCCGTCGAGCCAGATGGCATCCTTCTTGTGCTCGAAGCCGTAGACGATGTCCTTGTGCTTGTTCGCTTCCGCCTTCTTGTTCTTCAGGTCGGTGTCGAACAGGAAGACGTCGGCATCCTTCAGGCCCTTGGTGGCGCTGGTGCTGCCGTAGAGCTTGTCCTTGCCGGCACCGCCCGAGAGGGTGTCGCCGTCTCCATCGCCCTTGAGGATGTCGGCGCCCGCTCCACCGACCAGACGGTCGTTGCCGAGACCGCCCGAGAGCGTGTCGGCCAGCGCACCGCCGTAGAACACGTCACTGGCACTTGAGCCGGCGGTGAATTCCGGATTCCAGTCGACCAGCCCGATGGTGATGTCCTTGACGAACGAAGCCCCGGCGCTGTCGGTCACCCGCACCCTGATATTGTGCGCGGCCGCCTGCTCCCAATCGAGCAGGAACCCGTTGTCCACCACGAGGTCGCGGCCGTTGACGATCTTGAAGCGGCCGCCCGCGGTGTCGACGAGTTCGTAGGTGAAGGTCTCGCCGGTATCCTCGTCGTCGGCGCCCAGGCTGCCCACGAAATCGCCCACCGCCGACAGCTCGCGGATGCTCTTGTTCGTCAGGGTGATGTCGGTCGGCCCGTGATTGACCGGCCTGATCGTCAGTTCCACCCGCTCGGTGACGGTGAAGGCTGCATTGCCCTGATCCGTGATCTTGACGAAGACCGGAACGACGGTGGGGTCGGACACGTCGCGCAGCCCGCCTGCGCCCACCTTCACGTTGCCGCTGGCATCGACCGAGAACTCGCTGCCCGTATAGGCGCTGCCATCGGCGTTCACGAGGGCATAGGAGTAGCTGCGGTAGGCCTGCCGCGTGTCCGGGTCGATCACGCTCTGCAGGCTTGCCAATGTGGTGCCGGCCTGCGCGTCCTTTGACACGGCGTTGATTGCATAGACTGCACCCGTCTGCGCCTCGTTCACGTCCGTGAGATAGACCTTCACGGTCGTGTTGCCGGAGACCTGACCGTTCTCCCCGCTCTCCCGGGCGCGCACCACCACGTTGAAGTATTTCTTCTCTTGCGGCGTTCCGGCATTCTCCGTCTGAAGCTCGATGTTCGACGCTTCGTAATTGGCACCTCCCGTGAAGGAAATCACACCGGTCTCCTGATCGATGGAGAACAGGCCGCCGGGATTGTGGGCGATTTCGTACTGGATTGTCGTGCCGCCGAAATTGTCGTCGTTGGAGAGGATCGTCGCGACCGTTTCCACCTCACCGCCGTTTTCGGTCAGCTCCGCCGTGTCCCCTTGGACCTGAGGAGCTGTCGGAACGGTATTACCGGCCCCTGGATTCACCGTGATCTGGAAATCCTTGTAGGCCGAGACCGCGCCGGGGCCGCCGTTTTTGTCCGTGACCTTCAGGGTGATCGTATAGGTTTCCGTCTTGGTGATGTCGGTGAGCGCCGCCACCTTCAGATGACCGTTCTCGATCTTGAACCGCCCGCCCGCATTGCCGGCGCCGCTGGTACCGCCGGCGCCGGTGGTGTCGAAGGCGTAGATCAGATCCGCATCGCCTTCCGGATCGAAGGCCTGTAGATTACCGATGATTGTGCCATCGGCGGCGGCCTCACTGATGGCAGCCTTGGTCGATCCGTCCGTGAAGGAGAGGCCTGTCGCCGCCTCGTTCACGTCGTTCACATAGACCTTCACCGGGGCGTCGGCGGAGGACCAGCCCGTGACGGTCTCGGTGGCCTTGACGCGCAGAAGATAGAACTTGCGCACCAGCGTTCCAACCATCTCGGTCTGCAGATCGGGATCCGCGGCGCCGGCCTCGTAGTTCACGGCGCCGACGAGGGAGATGACCCCGGTGGTGGGATCGATGGTGAACTTGCCGCCGGGATTCGCCGTGAGCGAATAGGTCACGTCTCCGGCGGCAAGCCCAGGCGACTGCACGCTCGCCACATAGGTGAAGGGCGCGGCGTTCTCGTTGATCGGGCTCACGGTCCCTTGCACCGCGGGTGCTCCGGGGGCGCGCGTCGGCAGCGTGATCGTGCCGTCCTGGAACTGCAGGAACTCGATGTTCTTCAGCGTGTCGATCCCGTCACGGCCAGCCGTCTCGTCCGTGACCTCGAGGGTTCCGTCCGGGTTGCGCTCGATGGTGTAGTCGGCGAGCAGGCCGGAGAACATCGCCGTGTCCTGACCGGCGCCGCCATCGAGCACGTCGTTCCCGCCACCGCCCACGATGCGGTTGCTGCCGTCATTGCCGATGAGGGTGTTGCCAAGATCGTTGCCCGTGCCGTCCTTGTCGCCGCTGCCCGTGAGGACGAGATTCTCGACGTTGCCAGCAAGGGTGTAGGACACCGAGGCGCGCACGGTGTCGGTACCCTCGTCGATGGCTTCGGTGACGACGTCGTTTGCATCGTCGACGATATAGGTGTCGTTGCCCTCGCCACCGGCGAGAGCATCCGCGCCGGCGCCGCCGTCGAGGATGTTGTGGCCGTCATTGCCGGTGATCGTGTTCGCGAGATCGTTGCCGATCCCCCTGATGTCCTCGGCGCCTGTGAGGACGAGATCTTCCACATGCGCGCCGAGCGCATAGGACACGGAGGCCCGCACCGTATCGGTGCCTTCGCCAGCCCGCTCCGTCACCAGGTCGCTTTCATGATCGACGACATAGGTGTCGTGGCCCTCGCCGCCGGCGAGAACGTCCGCCCCCGCGCCGCCGTCGAGCCGGTTGCTGCCGGCATTGCCCGTGATGGTATTTCCCAGCTCGTTGCCGGTGCCGTCGATATCGCCCGCGCCGGTGAGAACGAGGTTCTCCACGTTCGCCGTGAGCCTGTGCGCGACGGAAGCGCGCACCGTGTCGGTGCCTTCGTCGGCCGCTTCCGTCACGACATCGGTCTGATCGTCCACCACATAGGTGTCGTTGCCGAGCCCGCCCGCGAGATTATCGGCCCCCGCGCCGCCGTCGAGCACGTTGTGGCCGGCATTGCCGGTGATCCTGTTGGCCAGTTCGTTGCCCGTGCCGTCGACGTCGGAGGCGCCGATCAGCGCAAGATTCTCGACATTCATGCCGAGTATGTAGGAGATCGAGGCGCGGACGAGATCGGAGCCTTGGTTCGCAGCTTCGGTGACGGCGTCATCCTTATCGTCGACCACGTAGGTGTCGTCGCCTGCGCCACCAACCAACTGATCGGCGCCTGCGCCGCCGTCGAGGTAGTCGAGACCGTTGCCACCGATGAGACTGTCGTCGCCGCCATGGCCGAAGAGAGAATCCTGGTCGGCTCCGCCCACGAGGGTCTCGGTGCCGCTGCCGCCATAGGCGACGTCGTCACCCGCTCCCAGATCCACGATATCGGTCACCGTTCCGGTGCGCCCATCGTAGACATCGTTGCCCTCGTTGAGGAGGATGTCGCCCTGAATTGTACCTTGATTGAGCAGGGTGTCCCGATCGCCGGAGCCCGAGACGGCGGTCTGCGCCGCGATCGTGCCAGTGTTGTTCAGGAAGGTGTCACCAAAACCGAAGCTGATGCCGGTAGTCCCGGCCTGAATGAGGCCGCTGTTGGTGACATTGCCGGATAGCTGGACGAAGATTCCCGTCACCCCGGCGATGATCTGGCCGCTGTTGAACACGCCGTAGGGAATATTGGGGGACGCTATGGTGGAGGGGACGAGAGTGATCGCCGTATTCAGGAGAATGCCAGTGTCGCCCGCTTCAATCTGTCCAGTGTTAACGATGTGGTTGAGATTGCCGTCCCCTTGGATGCCGCTCCCGCGAATACCATAGAAGCCTGACAAAATCCCCTTGTTGAAGATGTGGTTGTCGGAACCATCGAGCCAGAGGGCGGAGCTGTCCGCCAAATGCGGAGATGCCGAGATCTGACCGTTGTTGACCACCACATTGGCATCGTCTCCCAGGTAGATGCCAGTATTGCTCCCTCTGACGGTGCCGGTGCTTCCGACGGTGATGGCACCATGAGCGGCGTAGAAATCAATACCGATCAACTGCGAGCGGATCGCGCCGTCGACGATGACTTCCAAGCCCTCAAGCCCGCCCGAGACTGCCGGGTTGTTGGCAGTCGTGATCGATCCACCCTCCGTGACATGAAGCCTCTCGGTGGTCCCATCAAGCTCGACTTGAGTGGTGCGTGCGCCTGAAACGAATAAAGTAGACATGCCGGCCCCCTGAAATTTAAGACATGTTATTACATGTCCAGGGGCCGTCAATCTCTAAACAGTCTAGGAATAAACCGAATGGTTAAGCTCCCGGGATTCCAGGAGCACCAACGGCTAGTCGACGCTGCGGGCGCTGAACATCGAAACCCTCTCCGGCACGTCCTCGACCGCCGGCTTGAACTCACCCGTGTCCGGATCGCGCACCAGCAAGACACCTGTCGCGACGCCGAAATAGGCCCCATGCAACTGCAGCTTGCCGCGCTCAACCAGAATGCGCACGCAAGGAAACGTCATCAGGTTCTTGAGGCTGTTCTCGATCGCCGCGAGTTCGAGGCGCGGCAGGTACTCGTCCAGGTTGCCGGCAGGCGGCCCCAGGCGCTCGCCCGCGGGCTTGATCAGGTTCATCCAGCGGCCGATGAAATCGCCCGGCGAGAGAGGCGCCGTGTCGTCCGCGAAGGCGCGGATGCCGCCGCAGCGGGCATGGCCCAGCACCACGATATGTTTTACCCGCAGCGCCTGCACGGCGAATTCGAGTGCCGCCGAGGTGCCGTGATAGTCGCCGCCGGTCTCGAAGGGCGGCACCAGGTTCGCCACGTTGCGCACCACGAACAATTCGCCCGGGTTTGCGTCGAAGATCACCTCCGGCGAGACGCGGCTGTCGCAGCAGCCGATCACCATCACCTCCGGCGACTGGCCCTTCTCGGCGAGCGTTTCAAAGCGGTTCTTCTCGCGCGGGAAGCGGTCGTCGAGGAATGCGCGGTAGCCTTCGGTCAGACGTTGCGGGAACATGGGCGTCCTTCCATTACGGATGGGTGATCTCGGCCAATTTGGCGAGTTCGACATTGGCGCCGCAAAGCAGCACGCCGACGCGCTCGCCTGAGCGGGGTTTATAGGCGCCCGAAACCAGCGCCGCCAGTGCCGCGGCGCCGCCGGGCTCGGAGGCGATCCGGTAGTCGCGCCAGAGCAGCCGTTGCGCATCGCGGATCGCGGGGTCCGTGACGAGGGCCACGTGATCGACGGTTTCTCGGCAAACCGAAAAGACGAGGTCGCCGGTGTTCTTCGCGCCGAGCGAATCGGCCGCCACCGAATCCACCTCCACGTCGACGGGCCGTCCGGCTTCGAGGGCCGCATGCAGCGCGCGGGATCCTTCCGGCTCGACGCCCACCACCTTCACGCGGCCGGCCCACCAGCTCGCCACGCCGCTGATGAGGCCGCCGCCGCCCACCGCGACGAGGACGGTGTCGAGGGCGGGAGCGTCCTGCTCCCATTCGAGGGCCGCCGTGCCCTGGCCCATCACGGTGCTCTCGGCCGCGAAAGGATGGACCCGCAGGGCGCCGCTCTCGGCCACATGAAGATCGCAGGCCGCTTGGGCGTCCGCATAGCGCGCGCCGCCGATCACCACCTCGGCCCCGTGCGAGCGGATGACGGCGATCTTGGCGGGGCTCGAGATCTCCGGCACGAAGATTCGCGCCGTCACGCCGAGCTGCTTGGCCGCATAGGCGACCGCCGCCCCGTGATTGCCGCCGGACGCCGCCGCAACGCCCGCGGCCGGAACCTCCTTCGACAGGAGGGTGTTGAAGGCCCCCCGGGTCTTGAACGAGCCCGCATGCTGCAGGAATTCCAGCTTCAGGCTCACCGGCCCGTCATGGCCGAAGGCGTTTTCCACGTTCAGGACCGGCGTGCGGCGGATATGGGGGGCGATGCGGGCATGGGCTGCTTCGATGTCGGCGCGGGTGATGATCATGAGCTACCTGCGAAGCGTCCAGATGGCGACCGGAAGGCCGTGTGCGTCACGGCCGGGCGGATCGGGAAAGGATTGTCCCCCACCTCTCGCCAGATCCAGCGCCACGGTCAACCCCGCCAGCGCATCGAGCAGGTCGTCCGCCGCCGCCCCGCGGGGCGGCGGCGCCTGGATCAAGCCATCGGGAAGATCCCCGGACCGGCCGAGAAGCTCGCGACGAAGCGCCATGCCGGGTCCGTAGGGCGTGCCCTTCACCTTCTTCGGCTGGTCGAGTGCTTCCCGGCCGTTCAGGGCCCAGAAGGCGAGTTCGGGATGAACCTCGTAAACGCGTGGCACCAGGTCGGGCCGGGCGCGCAGCAGCGCGTCGATCTCGCGGATCTTCGGGAAGATGCCAAAACCCTGCCGGGACACCTTTCGCGGGGGATCGGAGGTCGCGGCGGCAATCACGCAGGCGTCGGCGTAGTCGATGGCCCCCACGGCGCGGCGCGACGGAATGGCGAAGACGGAGGATTGCCGTTCGCCGAGCAGGGGACGGATCAGCTGCTCCGGCCGGCGTCCCGAGCCTTCGGTCCGCTCCGGGAGGCCTATGGGCATATCCACGGCGATCACCGCAGGCTGCTCGGGCGCATCCGCGACGGCCTCGAAACGCGCCACCGTCATGATGCGAGAGGCATCCGGATCGTCCACGCGCATGAGCACCGCGATCCACCCGGCCCGGCAGCCATCGACTCCCGCCACCCACATCCCTCGGCTTCTCCTTTGCCGACGCTTGCGGGAGCATTACAACCCATCAGCCGCATGAGGAAAACCATGGTCCCGATTCGCCCGCGCCGCAGCGCCCTCTACATGCCCGGTTCGAACGCCCGCGCGATCGAAAAGGCCAAGACGCTGGCCGCCGACGTGGTGATATTCGACCTGGAGGACGCAGTCGCGCCTGATGCGAAGGCGCAGGCGCGCGAACAGGTCTGCGCCGCCGTGCAGGCCGGAGGATACGGCCGGCGGGAGCTGGTGATTCGCATCAATGCGCTCGACACACCCTGGGGCGAGGCGGATCTTGCGGCCGCCGTCGCGGCGGCGCCGGACGCGGTCCTCGTGCCGAAGGTGTCCTCGGCCGAAACGCTCGCCGGGGTGGGCCTGCGTCTGCGCAGGCTCGGAGCCGCGGAGCGCACCAAGATCTGGGCGATGATCGAGACGCCGTTCGCGATCCTTCGGGCGGAATCCATCGCGAGCGCGGCGCACGACGTGGACACGCGGCTTGCCTGCTTCGTCATGGGCACGAACGACCTCGCCAAGGACACCGGCGCCCGCCTGCTGCCGGGGCGTGCGGCAATGCTGCCCTGGCTGATGACGGCGCTTGCCGCCGCACGGGCGCATGGCATCCACATCCTCGATGGGGTCTACAACAGCCTGTCCGACACAAGCGGCTTGCGCGCCGAATGCGAGCAGGGCCGCGATTGCGGCTTCGACGGCAAGACGCTGATCCATCCCGATCAGATCGCGGCCGCCAACGAGATCTTCGCGCCGTCGCCGGACGAGATCGAGAGCGCGCGGGCCATCGTGGCAGCCTTCGAGCAGCCGGAGAATGCCGGCAAGGGCGCCATCAGCCTCAACGGCCGCATGGTCGAGCGGCTGCATGCCGAGATGGCCAAGCGGACATTGGCGCTGGCGGAGGCGATTAAGGCGGACGCGTAACCTCACTGTCGTTCCGCGGCTGCGGAGCAGAGCCCGGCAGGACGGGAGAGACCTGGCCTTTCCCTCAATCCGTCAATTGCCGCGCCTCTTCCGGCAGCATGATCGGAATGCCGTCGCGGATCGGATAGGCGAGCTTGGCGCGGCGGCTGATCAGCTCCTGCCTGGCCGCGTCGTATTCGAGGGTTTCCTTGGTGAGCGGGCAGACCAGAAGCTCCAGGAGCTTGGGATCGATCCGCGTCGCCTCGACAGGCTGGAGCGTCTCGGCTTGAGGAGTGTCCGGAACCATCGTGATCATTCCTAAGATAAAATTGCCTATTGCAGGGTCGAGTCGGAGCCGGCGCCGCCGCGGGCGAGCTCGATCTCGGTGAGCGCGATGAGCACTTCCGCCCGGCTTTTCAGGTTCGGCGCCTCGAGCAGTGCCTGCTTCTCGCGCACCCCGAAGGGGCTCATCATGCACAGGGCATTGACGAGAGCTTCGTTGGGAGCCTCCTCGATGCCCCGCCAGTCGACCTTCACATGCACCGCATTGACGAAGTCGCGCAGGGCCTTCACCACGCCGGCGCGGTCGACGTCGTTCTCGCCGGCGCGGGCAGTGAAGTCGTTGGCGAACGGCTCGAACGTCACCCGGCACCGGCGGAAAAGATCAATCGGCGGCAGCTCCTCCTGGATGCGGAAGCGTGCGATCCCGATGAGCGTGATGAGATACCGCCCGTCGCCGGTTTCGGCGAGCTGCGTGATGCGCCCGGCACAGCCGACCCGGTAGAGTTTCGGCACGCTTGCGAGGGGATCGTTGTCCGCGTCGGGCTGCACCATGCCGATGATGCGGTCCGTCCTCAGCGCCTCGTCGACCATTGCCAGATAGCGCGGCTCGAAGATGTTGAGGGGCATCTGCCCGCGCGGCAGGAGCAGGGCGCCCGGCAACGGGAATACGGGGATGACCGACGGGCAATCCTCCGGCCCTCGGTATACCGCGTTCATTCCCATCCCGATCTCCTAAACCGCGTT
Organism: Microvirga sp. CF3016; assembly: GCF_036314085.1. Classification (NCBI taxonomy): domain Bacteria; kingdom Pseudomonadati; phylum Pseudomonadota; class Alphaproteobacteria; order Hyphomicrobiales; family Methylobacteriaceae; genus Microvirga; species Microvirga sp. CF3016. Next base: position 326,362 of record NZ_JAYGGM010000003.1, on the reverse strand, counting down.
GGACAGCGTCAAGAGAACAGGAGCGAGGAGAGCCTCCGCCGTCCTGCCAGCGTCATCGGGTCCATCGGGCCCCAGGCCTCGAAGAACTGGACGAGCTGCTTGCGTGCGCCGTCATCGTTCCAATTGCGGTCGCGGCGGACGATTTCAAGGAGGTGATTGGCAGCTTCTTCGCGCCGCCCGCGGGCGTTCAGGCCCACGGCCAGATCGAAGCGCGCCTGATGGTCCATGGGGTCGGCCTCGACCCGGCGCTGGAGGTCTGCCAGATCGCCGAGAGAGCCCGCCTGCTCGGCGAGTTCGATCGCCACCCGCGCGCCGGCGATGGCCGGATCGTTGGCTTTTTCCTGCGGTGCCATGGCGAGGAAGCGCTTGGCACCTTCAAGGTCGCTCACCTCCACATGCAGCTTCACGAGCGCGGCCAGCGCCGCGACGTTCTCCGGATCCTGGGCAAGGACGGCCGAGTAGAGCTCAGCTGCGCCCCCGATATCGCCCTCGGCAACCAGACGGTCGGCCTCGGCCAGGATCTCCTCGGCCGCGCTCGGGCCGAGCGGCCCGACGAGGCGCTCGATGAAGCTCTTGATCTGGCTTTCCGGAAGGGCACCCATGAAGCCGTCCACCGGCTGACCGCGCTGGAAAGCGAAGACGGCGGGAATCGACTGCACGCCGAGCTGGCCCGCGATCTGCGGGTGCTCGTCGATGTTCATCTTCACGAGCTTCACCTTGCCGCCGGCGGCGCGTACCGCCTTCTCGAGGATCGGCGTGAGCTGCTTGCACGGACCGCACCAGGGTGCCCAGAAATCCACGAGCACGGGCTGCTGCATGGATTCGGCGAGCACGTCCTGGCGGAAGCTCGCCGTGGTGGTGTCCTTCACGAGATCGTCGGAGGGAAGGGGAGTGTCGGACAGCATGCGATCCTCGAAGGGTGGGATGTCGTGAGAAGAACGCTCCATAAATGGGAGCTCAAGCGTCATCTGGCAATTCCACGGGCGGTTCCGGCAGGCGCAGAATCAGCGGATCGTGGCCTGTGGCCCGCAGGAACGTCACCAGATCCTCCCGCGACACCCCGGTGGTCATGGAATTGACCAGGGGATGGAAATTCACCCGTTCATGCTCCATGAGATTGGCGTCGAGCACCATCGTGACCTTGCCTGCCGTATCGTTCACCACGGCGAAGGCGGTGACCGACCCGGGTTCGACGCCGAGGAGCGCGCGCAACTGCTCGGCGGACCCGAAGGAGAGGCGACCGGAGGCGCCGATGGCCTCGTGCGCCCGCTTGAGGTCGATGGCGGTGTCGTGCTTGGCGGAGATCAGGAAGAAGCGGCCCTTCTTGTCCTTCACGAACAGGTTCTTGGAATGGGCGCCTGGAATCTGCTCCTTGACGTGCTGGGATTCCGCCACCGTGAAGACGGGCTCGTGCGCCACCGTCTCGGTCCTGATGCCGAGGGCGGACATACGCTCCAGGAGTTCCTGCGGGGACAGATGGGCCAAGCTTGCAATCTCCGTGTCGGCCCGCGTTCTAGCGACCGGATGAAGCAGGCTCAAGGGTACGCCGGAAAAGATCCGAGGGACCCTCTTGCAATGCGCTGCGTTTTGGGGCACATCAACGGCCTCGCAACGACGTCCCGGCGTCGCGGAGCGCGGGTGTAGCTCAGGGGTAGAGCACAACCTTGCCAAGGTTGGGGTCGAGGGTTCGAATCCCTTCGCCCGCTCCAATTTCTCTCGACCGAGAGAGTTTCACGAAGGCCCGCTCCCGGCGGGCTTTTCGTTTTTCGGGCCCCTCCCAAAAGCCAATCCGATGCCGCCGGCTTGGGCCTCGCCTCCCGGAGGCTTCGGGCGTATATCTCGGCCTAACCGGGAGAGACCACATGGCGGACGCGCGGCACCTGAGCATCTTGAAGGAACTCGAGCGCAAGGTGCTCTGGCTCTCCACCTGGACCATCCACAACGCCAATCACCTGCGCGCCAACGAGGACGGCATGAAGATCGGCGGGCACCAGGCCTCCTCGGCCTCCCTCTCGACGATCCTGACGGCGCTCTACTTCTCCGTGCTGCGGCCGGAGGATCGGGTGGCGGTGAAGCCCCATGCCAGCCCGATCTACCACGCCATCCAGTATCTCTTCGGCCGCCAGACGCGCGAGAAGCTGGAGAATTTCCGGGGCTACAAGGGCGCGCAATCCTATCCGTCCCGCACCAAGGACATCGACGATGTGGATTTCTCCACCGGATCGGTGGGCCTCGGTGTCGCGCAGACCCTCTTTGCCAGCCTGGTGCAGGATTACGTGAAGGCTCATGGCTGGGCCAAGGACCTGCCCGAAGGCCGCATGATCTCGCTGGTGGGAGATGCGGAGATGGACGAAGGCAACATCTTCGAGGCCCTGTTGGAGGGCTGGAAGCACGGCATCCGCAACACGTGGTGGATCATCGACTACAACCGCCAGAGCCTCGATGCGGTCATCCGGGAGGGTTTGTGGGAGCGCTTCGAGGCGCTGTTCCGCAATTTCGGCTGGGACGTGGTGATCCTCAAGCACGGCTCCCTGATGCAGGAGGCGTTCAGGGAGCCTGGCGGCGAACGCCTGCGGGACTGGATCGATTCCTGCCCCAACCAGCTCTACTCGGCCTTGACGTTCCAGGGCGGGGCTGCCTGGCGCAAGCGCCTCCTGGACGATCTCGGCGATCAGGGGCCGGTCACCCGCCTCATCGAGAAGCGCTCGGACGAGGAGCTGGCGCAGCTCATGTCCAACCTCGGCGGACACGATCTGCCGAGCCTGCTCGACGCCTTCGAGAAGGCCCGCCGGCACGACCGGCCGGTCTGCTTCCTGGCCTATACGATCAAGGGTTTCGGACTGCCGCTCGCGGGTCACAAGGACAACCATTCCGGCATGCTCACGCCCTCCCAGATGGAGGCCTGGCAGAAGACGCAAGGCGTGCGTCCGGGCCATGAATGGGACAAGTTCGAGGGCCTCGAGACCTCGCAGGCGGAGATCGAGCGTTTCCTCAACGAGGTTCCGTTCGTCCAGAAGGGCACCCGGCGCTACACGGCCCCGCAGGTGCCGGTACCGGAAAAACTCGCCTTCCCGGCCAATCCGGCCATGTCGACCCAGCAGGGTTTCGGCTTCATCCTCAATGAGCTCGCCCGATCCGACCATGCGCTCGCCTCGCGCGTCGTCACGACGGCCCCGGACGTGACGGTCTCGACCAATCTCGGCGCCTGGGTGAACCGGCGCGGGCTCTATGCCCGCGAGAGCCTCGTCGACACCTTCAAGAAGGAGCGGATCCCCTCGACCTACAACTGGGAATTCTCCCCGTCCGGTCAGCATATCGAGCTCGGCATCGCCGAGATGAACCTGTTCATCGTGCTCTCGGCGCTCGGGCTTTCGCACTCGCTGTTCGGCGAGCGGATCCTGCCCATCGGCACTCTCTACGATCCGTTCATCTATCGCGGCGCCGATGCCCTGAACTATGCCTGCTACCAGGATGCCCGCTTCATGATCGTCGCCACGCCCTCGGGCGTGACGCTGGCACCGGAAGGCGGCGCGCATCAATCCATCGGCACGCCTCTGGTCGGCATGGCGCAGGATGGGCTCGCCTCCTTCGAGCCCGCCTTCGTGGACGAGCTCGCCGTGATCATGCGCTGGGCCTTCGACTACATGCAGCGCAACGGCGAGGGCGAAGCGGACGAAACGACCTGGCTGCGCGACGAGACCGGAGGCTCGGTCTACCTGCGCCTGTCCACCCGCAGCCTGGAGCAGCCCCAGCGCGAGATGACGCCGCATCTCGCCGACAACGTCATGGCCGGCGCCTATTGGCTGCGAAAGCCCGGCCCCAACGCCCAGGTGGTCGTGGCCTATACGGGCGCGGTCGCCCCGGAGGCCATCGAGGCCGTGGGGCTCATGGCCGAGGATCGGCGCGACATCGGGCTGCTCGCCATCACGTCCGCCGACCGGCTCAATGCCGGCTGGACGGCGGCCCAGCGCGCCCGGGAGCGCGGCCTCGTCCATGCCCGGTCCCATGTGGAGCGCCTGCTGGCCGACGTGCCGCCCCATTGCGGCCTGGTGACGGTGATCGACGGCCACCCGGCGACGCTGGCCTGGATGGGGTCGGTCCTGGGCCACCGGACGCGCTCCCTGGGCGTCGAGCATTTCGGCCAGACCGGCACGATCAAGGACCTCTACCGCCATTTCGGCATCGACGCTCAGGGCATCATCGCCGCCGCCGAGATGATCGCACCCGGTCGCCCGATCCGGCACCTGAAGGCCGTGTGAGGAGAGCGGAGCCTTAGGCCTGCCCCGCTCTCAACGCCACCGTCGCAACGCCGGCGCCGATCAAGAGGCTGCCGCCGGTCCGGTTGATCACACGCATCGTCCGCGGGCTCTGCACGACGCGGCGCGCCCGTGAGGCGATGAGGGCGTAGGTGAGGACGTTCGCGAAAGCGAGGATCAGGAAGGTTGCGGCGAAGACGCTCACCTGAGGCAGAAGGGCGAGTTTTGGGTCTATGAACTGCGGCAGGAAGGCGATGAAGAAGGTCAGGCCCTTCGGATTGAGCGCCGTCACGAGCCAGGCATGGCCCAGCATCTTGAGCGCGGACGCCGCATCCGTGCGCGGCTTGGCATCGAGGGCTCCGCCGGCCCGCCAGAGCTTGAGGCCGAGCCAGACCAGGTAGGCGGCGCCCATCCACTTGAGAACCGTGAACAGGGTGGCGGATGCGGCGAGCAGGGCGCCAAGGCCCAGGAGCGACAGGGTCATGGCGGTGAAATCGCCCAGGGCGACGCCGATGGCCATGGGCAGGGCAGTCCGCCAACCCTGTCCGAGGGCGTAGGACACGACCAGCAGGATGGTCGGGCCCGGGATGACGAGCAGCACGGCGGAGGCGGCCGTGAAGGCGAGCCAGGTCTCGAGCGTCATGGCGTTTCCTCTCTGACGATTTGGTCATGCAGCCATGGAATCAGGCCGGTGTCGAGAGAAGGGATGCGCCTGCCCGAAAGCGGCAAAGCGGCGCTGGCCGAGGCCCGACCCTGTCCAGGATTTGCCGCCGGTGGGCTTGACGTGCTAACCGCGAGCCCTTCGGCACGAGCATGTTAAGGCAGAGCATGGCCCGCAAAAGCCTTCTCCAAGGCGATACCCTTCCCCTGGTCCGCCGCCTGTGGGGCGATTGGATGCGTCCGCACGCCAAGACACTCGCCGTGGTGCTCCTGCTCGTGGGCCTGGTCTCGGGTGCGACGGGGCTCTATCCGGTGCTGATCAAGGCCGCCTTCGATGCCTTCGATGCCAAGGACGCGCACGCCATCATGCTGGCGCCGCTCTTCGTGATCGCCGTGACCTCCGTGAAGGGCTTTTCGCTGCTCGCCCTGACGATCCTCACCAACAAGGTCGTGACGCGGATCGAGGCCGACATGCAGACGGCGCTCTACGGCCACCTGATCGAGGCCGATCTCGCCCAGATCGGGCGGGAGAGCCCGGCCGCCCTGACCCAGCGCTTCACCACGGATTTCGCCTTCATCCGGGAGGCGCTGACCCGTCTGTCGACGGTGTTCCTGCGCGAGATCACGACTCTCGTCGCGCTCGTTGCGGCGATGCTCTGGATCGATCCGGTCCTGACCTTGGTGGCGGCCGTCATCGCGCCCTTCTTCGCCTATCCTGTCAACAAGATCGGCCGCAGGCTGCGCCAAGTCGCCATCTCGACCCAGGAACAGACGGGGCTGATGGCGAGCCTCATCACCGAGAGCCTGGCGGGGACGCGAATCGCCAAGACCTACGGGCTCGAGCGCTATCTCAAGGCCAAGGCCGCCAGAACCTTCGACGATGTGCGCGACCTCAAGATGAAGGCCGCCAATGCCCGCGGGCGGATGGACCCCATTCTCGAGACCGGCGGCGGCCTTGCCGTGGCCATCGTGCTCATGCTGATCGGCCACCGGATTCTCTCCGGCAGCAGCACGGTCGGCGACTTCACCGGCTTCGTCACTGCCCTTGTCATGGCGGCACAGCCGATTCGGGCGCTCGGCAACCTCAACGCCATCGTTCAGGAGGCGGCATCGGCCCTCCACCGCACCTTCACCGTCATGGACGAGGCGCCCCGGATCCAGGACAAGCCTGGAGCGAAGCCGCTCGTGCTCGAAGGCGGGGAGATCCGATTCTCGAACCTCAGCTTCTCCTATGATGGCGAGGCCGCAGCCCTCCACCACGTCGATCTGGTGGCGGAAGCCGGTCAGACCACGGCCTTGGTCGGCCGCTCGGGCTCCGGCAAATCCACCCTCCTGTCCCTCGTGCCGCGCCTCTACGACGTCAACCAGGGCGCCGTCCTGATCGACGGGCAGGACGTGCGGGACGTGAGCCTGGCCAGCCTGCGCTGGGCCGTCGCGGTGGTCAGCCAGGATGTGATCCTGTTCGACGACACCATCCGGGCCAACATCGCCTTCGGCCGCCCGGATGCGTCGGAGGAGGACGTCGTTGCGGCCGCCAAGGCCGCCGCGGCCCATGATTTCATCCTGAAGCAGCCGGAGGGCTACGACACATTGGTCGGTCCCGGGGGCGGGCGCCTGTCGGGTGGCGAACGCCAGCGCATCTCGCTCGCCCGCGCCTTCCTGAAGGATGCCCCGATCCTGCTCCTCGACGAGGCGACCAGTGCCCTCGATTCGGAATCGGAGCGTCTGGTGCAGGATGCCATCCGTCGCCTCATGAAGGGCCGCACCACCCTGGTCATCGCCCACCGGCTGTCGACCGTGCGCAATGCGGACAAGATCGTGGTGATGGAGAACGGACGCATCGCCGAGACAGGATCGCACGACGCCTTGATGACGAAGAGGGGCACTTATGCCCGCCTGCATCGCCTGCAGCTCTCCGACGACGGAGAGCACAATCTGGTGGCCGTGGAGCCTTAAGGATCCGGCCTATTCCCGGCGCATGATCCTGTCGACGAGGAGGCTCGACCAGAAGCTCGGGCGGAAGTTCCGCTCCAGGGCCTCGGCATCGTATCGGGTTTCGATCCAGGTCAGGAACGGAATGCCCTTGGCCTCGCCCTCGCGGCGGTAGAGGTCGAAGAACTCGTCGAGGATACCCGTCTTCGAGAAGCGGAAATGACCGTAGCGCATGGAGAGCTGGCGCTGGGCCTCGTCGATGGACTTGCCCTCGAAGACGATGAGATAGAGGGCTGCGACGAAGCCCGCCCGATCCGCGCCCGACTTGCAGTGCAGGACGGCCGGGTACTCGATCCTGTCGAAGAAGTCCTTGGCGGACAGCAGCGTCTCCCGGTCGGGCGCCCCGCGGGAGCGGACGACGAACTCCTCCAATTGGAGGCCGAGCCGCTCGCAGGCCTCCTTCTGGAGCTGCCAAGAGCCGTGCTCCCGGCCGCCGCGCAGGTTGATGATGGTGCGCACGCCCTCGCTTTTCAGGGCGGCAATCTGATGCGGGGCGGGCTGGGCCGAGCGCCACAGGCGGTCGGTCACCCGGTGCTTGTTCAGGTAGAAGAGCCGGAAGACCCCATGATCGGCGACCAGCATATGGGCCCAGGCGCGCAAGCGCCCGAACAGGCCCTCGACGGGCCGGTCCCAGCGCGCGATGCGGGCCATGCGGCGGGCATAGCGGATTTCAGGCTTGAGGAACCTGTTCAGCACGTCGATCCAAGCAATCTGTCATCAATGTAAGATAATTCGGGTTGCGACCGAAGGCGGCCCTTATCGACGATGGCAGCCGATTAATCAATCTCTTGCCCTTTAAGTAGTTGCCGCAAGCACAATTCCAAAGTTTCGGCCAAGGCAGGACCCCTTGGGATGCAACCAATCGGTTGCCGCCTTGCGGCCTCTCGTGTAAGGGGTGCCGTTCGAAACAACCCTCTTTGACGAAACGAGCGGCTGGACACCGGGCCTCGAGAGCTTGCCGGCGCTGGATCGTTGAGACCAACAAGCAGTTCAGGAGAGCGGCGTCATGTCGTCCACCTTCGAGACCGTCGCCGGCATCATTTCAGAGACCGCCGATATCCCGCGCGAGCAGATCACCCCCGAGAGCCATGCCATCGAGGATCTCGGCATCGACTCCCTCGCCTTCCTCGATATCGCCTTTGCCATCGACAAGGCCTTCGGGATCAAGCTGCCGCTGGAGCAGTGGACGCAGGAAGTGAACGAGGGCAAGGCTCCCGCTGAGGAATACTTCGTCCTGAAGAACCTCGTGGCGCGCATCGATGCTCTCGTGGCCGCCAAGCAGGCCTGATTGAATAATAGGACCCGGCGGGTCGACTCGAGGATCGAGGCTATCCGCCGGGAGTGATAGGCGCGACGCAACCCTCCTCCCCCTTGTGGGGAGGAGTTGGAGGTGGGGGTGTGAGCGATAGCCTATAATAGATTGGCGCCAGCACCCCCACCCTGGCCCTCCCCACAAGGGGAGGGGAAACAGGTTCTGCAAGAAAATGCGCCTCGAATATTTTGAAATGATCGATCGGGTGACGAGCCTCGACCGCGAGACCAAGCGGATCGAGGCGTCCTCCATCGTGCCCATGGAAAGCCCGGTTTTCGAGGGGCATTTCCCCGGTCATCCCCTCGTGCCCGGCGTCCTCCTGACCGAAACCATGGCCCAGGCTTCCGGCTATCTGGTGCTCGGCCTCATGGGTTTTTCCCACATGCCGTTCCTGATGGGCGTCGACAAGGCGCGCTTTCGCACCTTCGTCGGACCGGGTACGGTGCTCGCGGTCACGGCAACGCTGGAACATGAGGGCTCGGGCTATGCGGTGACCAAGGCCAAGATCGCGGCCGAGGGCAAGCCGATCTGCGACGCGGAGCTGCGCTTCCGGATCATGCCCTTCCCGGAAGGCATGGACGGCCTGATGCGGGCTCAAGCCAAGCGCATCGGCCTCCTGGAGGAGACGGTTTGATGCGGGATGTCGTGATTACGGGAATCGGCCTCGTCTCCAGCGCCGGAGAGGGCCTGGAGGCGCATCTGGCGGCGCTTGCCGGCGGCACCGCTCCGAACACGGATCCGGTCACTTTCGAACCCTTCCCGGTTCATCCCGTCGGCCCTCTGGAATGGGACCGGCAAATCCCGAAGAAGTCCGACCAGCGCCAGATGGAAGCGTGGCAGAAGCTCGGCTGCTATGCCGCGGGCCTCGCCCTCGATGCGGCAGGCGCCAAGGAGGATGCGACCCTGAAAGGGCGCATGCAGCTCATCGTCTCCGCCGGCGGCGGCGAGCGGGATTACGCGGTCGACGGGCAGATCCTCACCGGCTTGGCGAAGGCCGACAACCCGGGCGTCTTCCTCAATGAGCGTCTGATGGGCGACCTGCGCCCGACCCTGTTTCTCGCGCAGCTCTCCAATCTGCTCGCCGGCAACATTTCCATCGTCCACGGCGTCACCGGCGCGTCGCGGACCTTCATGGGCGAGGAATCGAGCGGCGTCGATGCCATCCGCATCGCCCGCGAACGCATCGCCTCGGGCCAGGACGAGATCTTCCTCGTCGGCGGCGCCTACAATGCGGAGCGGGCCGACGTGCTCCTCATCTACGAGATGGGCGGCTTCCTCTGGAAGAAGCCGTACCGTCCGGTTTGGGAGCGCCCTGCGGAGGGCGGCGGCATGATCCTCGGATCGGGCGCCTGCTTCCTGGTGCTGGAATCCCGCGAGCACGCGGCCTCCCGCGGCGCGACGCCGTTGGCTGCCGTCGCGGCTGTTGCCTCCGATCGCTCCCGCCGCAAGGCCGGCAGCGTCGAAGGCGCGCTCCACGCCCTGTCGAGGCAGCTCAACGCCAAACCCGACGTGGTGATCTCGGGCGCCACCGGCATCAAGGGCATCACGGAGGAAGAGCAGGCGGGGCTGAAGGACATTGCACCCGGCGCGGCCGTTCACGCCACCGGCGATCTCGTCGGCCATACGATGGAAGCCCAGGCGGCCACGGGCGTGGCGCTCGCCGCAGGGCTGATCGCCGACGGAAAGGCAGGCGAGGCGCTCGTCACCTCCATTGGCCATTGGCGCGGCGAAGGCGCCATCCGGCTCACCAAGGCTTGAGGAGAAGGCCATGGCGTTTCGCGATAAACAGGGCCGCCCGCTCGTCGCCGTCACCGGCATGGGGGTGGTCACGTCCCTCGGCCAGGGCAAGGACGACACCTGGGCCGCTCTGACCGCCGGCAAATCCGGCATTCACCGGATCAACCGCTTCCCCACGGAAGGCCTGCGCACCACGATTGCCGGCACCATCGATTCGGTCGACGTGGAGCCCTTCTGCGCCCCCATGCTGTCCGAGCGGCTCGCCATGCTGGCGGCCGAGGAGGCGGTCGGCCAGTCGGGGCTCGCTCAAGAGGATTTCCCCGGGGCGCTGTTCATCGCGGTGCCGCCGGTCGAGATGGAATGGCCGCAGCGCGAGGCGCTGGCCAAGGCCTCGGGCCAGGACGGGGACATCACCTACAAGGATCTTCTGAAGGCCGCGGCCTCAGGCGAGTTCAAGCCCTGGCATGATCTCTTCATCTTCGGCACCGTGGCCGACAGGGTGGCCGACCGCTTCGGCACCAGGGGCTCGCCGATCTCGCTGTCCACCGCCTGCTCGTCCGGCGCCACGGCGATCCAGCTCGGCGTCGAGGCGATCCGCCGCGGCGAGACGCAGGCGGCGCTCTGCATCGGCACCGACGGGTCGGTGAACCCGGAATCCCTCATCCGGTTCTCCCTGCTCTCGGCCCTCTCGACCCAGAACGAGACCCCGGAAGGGGCGTCGAAACCCTTCTCCAAGAACCGCGACGGCTTCGTCATGGGCGAGGGCGGCGCCGCCCTGGTGCTCGAGGACGCGGAAAGCGCCAAGGCGCGGGGCGCCACGATCCTGGGCTACGTGCTCGGCTGCGGCGAGAAGGGCGACGGCTTCCACCGCACCCGCTCCTCGCCCGACGGTATGCCGGCCATCACGGCGATCCGCCAGGCGCTCGAGGATGCGGGCGTCTTGCCGGAGGCCATCGACTACATCAACGCCCACGGCACCTCGACGCCGGAGAACGACAAGATGGAAGCCATGAGCTGCACTGCCGTGTTCGGCGAGCGCATGGCCCGTCTTCCGATCTCCTCCAACAAGTCGATGATCGGCCACACCCTCACGGCCGCCGGCGCCGTGGAGGCGGTGATGTCGCTCATGACCATCGGCACGGGCCGCATCCCGCCCACCATCAACTACCAGGTGCCCGATCCGGCTATTCCCCTCGACGTGGTGCCGAACGTCGCCCGCGACGCGACGGTGAATTACGTGCTCTCGAACTCCTTCGGTTTCGGCGGCCAGAACACCTGCCTCGTCTTCGGGGCCGAGCCGAAGGGGGCTTAGACCATGACCCGGGTTCTGGTGACCGGCGGAGGCAAGGGCGTCGGCGCCGCCATCGTACAGGCGCTCGTGGCAGCCGGCCACGATGTCGATTTCACCTACCGTTCCTCGGGCGATGCCGCCAAGGCGCTGACCGACGAGCTGATGCAGGCCAATCCCGGCCGCACCATCAGGGCGCACGAAGTGGATCTTGCCGACAAGGCGGCCCTGGAAGCCTTCTGCGAGGCTGTCGAGGGCGAGGGCTTCTTCGGGCTCATCCACAATGCCGGCCAGCCCTACGATGCGCTTGCCGCCATGATGCAGCAGGACAAGGCCGAAGCCGCCATGCAGGTGAACTTCTGGTCGCTGACCCGCATCGCCAAGGCGATCATGCGCGGCATGATCCGCGCCAAGGCCGGGCGTATCGTCGCCATCGGGTCGGTGGCGGCGCTCCAGGGCAATCCGGGCAACGCGGCTTACGCGGCTTCCAAGGGGGCACTGATCTCCTATTGCCGCACACTTTCCGTCGAGACCGCTAAGCGCGGCGTTACCGTCAACGTGATTGCCCCGGGCTTCATCGATACGGACATGATGGCCCCCTACGCGGCCTATCGCGAGAACATGGAAAAGCAGATCCCGGCCGGGCGCTTCGCGAAGCCGGAGGAGATCGCGGGTCTCGCCGCCTTCCTCCTGAGCGAGCCCGCCGCCTACATCACCGGCGCGGTGCTCCCCATCGACGGCGGGCTCACCTCGATGCTGGGCGTGCATCGGTAAGTGCAAAGGCGTCATCCTGGACGCCTGCGGCGTCCAGGATGAGCCATGTCCGCAGGAAACTTGCTATCCGGCTCACAGGGCTTTAATCCGCCGCAAACGATTTCTCCGCGTCATGGCCGGGCTTGTCCCGGCCATCCACGTCTTCAACTCACCGCTGCAAAGACGTGGATCCCCGGGCCAAGCCCGGGGATGACGATGAAAAGGATCTTCAGGAATGCGCTCCCTTCAGTTGTTCGGCGACCGTGATCTTCGCATCACCGAGATCGAGCCGCCCCCGCCGCCGGCTCCCGGCGAGGTGCAGGTGCGGGTCAGGGCGTTGGCCCTGAACTTCCTGGATGTCTGGGGTTTTCGCGGCATGGCCTTCGCCAAGCGCAAGATGCCCCAGGCCGTGGGCGTCGAGGCTTCGGGCGAGATCTCGGCGGTGGGCGAGGGCGTGACGCGCTTCAAGGCGGGCGATCCGGTGACCATGTACGGCGCCGAGACCTGCGGCCACTGCAAGGCCTGCCAAAGGGGCTGGGACAATCTGTGCGAGAACGTCGCCGGCATCATGGGCTTCCATATCGACGGCTTCGCCCGCGAGCTGATCAACCGGCCGGAGCGGCTCGTGATTCCGGTGCCGAAGGGCGTGTCCTTCGAGCAGGCCGCTTGCGCGCCCATCGGCTTCGGCACCGTGCAGCACATGCTCTTCGACAACGCCAAGCTGGAGCCGGGCGAGTCGATCCTCGTCCATGCGGGCGGCTCAGGCATCGGGACAGCGGCGATCAAGATGGCCAAGGCCATCGGCTGCACCGTCTACACCACGGTGGGCGACGACGAGAAGGGCGAGAAGGCGAAGGCCTTGGGGGCCGATCACGTCGTCAATTACCGCACCGAGCGCTTCGAGGGCGAGGTGCGCCGCCTGACCAAGCGCAAGGGCGTCGACGTGGTGTTCGAGCATGTGGGCGCCGAAACCTGGAACGGCAGCTTGCTCTGTCTCAAGCGCGGCGGGCGCCTCGTCACCTGCGGCTCGACCTCGGGCGTGTCCACGACCATGAACCTGATGCAGCTGTTCCAGCAGCAATACCGCATCTTCGGCTCCTTCGGCTGCCGGATCGAGAACATCGCTCAGTCCCTCGACAAGATGGCCGGCGGCATGACGCCGGTCATCGACGCCGTCTTCCCGCTGGACGAATTCCAGAAAGGCCTGGAGCGGCTCGAGGGCCGCAAGGTGTTCGGCAAGGTGATCGTGACGTTCTGATCGCCCCACGGCCTCTGGTACAAAGGGCCGCGCAACCACAGATCTTGACGAAACCGGCTCCCCGCGGAAAGACGCGGGGCCTTTTGTTGTCTAGGCCGGCCCTCGAACCGGCCCCCCACGCCAGGATTGAATCGACGTGCAGCAGCCCCACCGCCCCCGCAGCCTTGTCTCGCGCCTCACGGAGACGGTCATGGTCGGCGTCGTGCGCGGCGTGTTCGCCCTCTCGCGGGCATTAGGCCCCGAGCGCTCCGGTGCGGTGGGCGCCGCGCTCACGCGCACCTTCGGGCCGCTGCTGAAGGCGCACAGGACGGCGCTCGCCAATATCCGTGCGGCCTATCCGGAGAAGCCGGAGGCCGAGGTGAAGGCCCTGGCGATGGCCGCCTGGGACAATCTCGGCCGCACGGCCGGCGAGTATCCCCATCTCGGGCGCCTGTTCGACTTCGACCCGGACAGCACGGTGCCCGGCCGCACCGAGGTCGACGGGATCAATCACTTTCTGGCCCTTCGCGACGACGGCAAGCCCGGGCTCATCTTCTCCGCCCATCTGGCCAATTGGGAGCTGCCGGCGATCTGCGCCGCGCGCTTCGGGCTCGACACCACGGCGGTGTTCCGCGCGCCCAACGATCCGGCCATCGCCCGCGTCCTGCACGAGATCCGCAGCGAGACCATGGGCAACCTGGAAGCGGCCCGCCAGGGCGCGGCCTTCGCCATGCAGGGAGCGCTAGAGAAGGGCGGTCATCTCGGCATGCTCATCGACCAGCATTTCACCCGCGGGGTGATCGTGAACTTCATGGGCCGCCCGGCCCTGGTGAACCCGATCCTGGGCAAATTCGCCCGCCGGTTCGATTGTCCGGTGCACGGGGTGCGGGTGATCAGGCTTCCAGGGCACCGTTTCCGCCTCCAGCTCACGCCGCCCCTCGACCTGCCGCGCGATCCAGACGGCCAGGTCAACGTGCAGGGCGCCATGCAGGCCATGACATCCGTGGTGGAGGAGTGGGTGCGGGAATATCCCGAACAGTGGCTGTGGATGCACCGCCGCTGGCGGGTTCCGGCAACCGTTCAAGGTAACGTGAGTTCCCCTTGAGGTTGGTTTCGTGTTCGATAGCCGCACCATGGCGTCCCGTTTGACACTGACTTTGGCGGCCCTCGGTCTGGCCGCGCACCTTCAGCCTGCTCTGGCGGATCCGCCGCGCGCGGTCGTCGAGCTGTTCACGAGCCAGGGCTGCTCCTCCTGCCCGCCGGCCGATGAACTCCTGGTCGAGTATTCCCGCCAGCCCGACATCATCGCCCTGTCCCTGCCGGTCAATTACTGGGATTATCTCGGCTGGAAGGACACGCTCGCCCATGTGGCCTTCACCGAGCGCCAGAAGGCCTATGCCCATTCCCGCAAGGACCGGCAGGTCTTCACGCCGCAGATGATCGTCAACGGCAAGAAGTCCTGCATCGGTTCCGACCGGGAGCAGATCGAGAAGGCGATCCAATATACCACGAAGGGCCGCAAGACCCTGCCGGTGAACGTCACTCTCGACGAGCAAAACGGCACCGTGACGATTGCCGTCGAGGAGACCCCGGACACCACGCAGCGTGCCGCCGAATTGTGGGTGCTACCGGTCCTGAAGGCGAAGACGGTGCCGATCGAGCGCGGCGAGAACCGGGGCAAGACGATCACCTATGCCAATGTGGTGCGCGGGCTGACACGCATCGGCGAATGGCTCGGCGGCTCGGCGCGTTTCGAGGTGCCGCTCGAGACCGCGCGCAGCGGCGGAGACGGCTATGTGGTGCTGCTGCAGAGCACCGATGCCGCACGACCGGGCATCATCCTGGGGGCCGCGAAGGGCCCGGGGCTCTGATCAGGGCAAGATGACAACTTTGTTCGGCAGCTCGTCCACGTCGTCGAGGCGGGGCGGCGCGTGTTCCGCCAGGATCGCGCCCGTGCGCCGGATGGCCTCGATGAGGCCGTCGGTCATGCGCCCGTCCCGGATAGCGCCGGTCAGGTCCGCGACGATATCGGCCCAGACGCCCGCATGGACCCGGTCCGTGATCCCCGTATCGGCGAGGATCTCGGCATGATGCTCGGCGAGCGCCAGATAGATCAGCACGCCCGTCTTCTCGCGGGTGCGGGTGAGCCCCCGGCGCAGGAACTCGCGGGAGGCGGCCTCATGACCTCGCGCCCGCTTGATGGAGCGCGGCACCAGCGCATAGCGCAGCTTCGGCCACGACAGGAGGAGGCTCAGGGCGAGCGCGACCCCGAGCTGGATCAGGAAGATCCGCGACGTGCTGATCGATGTCAGCCAGATCAGCGGCCACGGCGTGACCAGCGCCGCAAGGAGCGCCCAGAGCAGCGGAACCCCCCGGTAATAAGCCGCCCGCTCGGCGATCACGAGCACGACCTCGCCGGAGGTGTCGTCCTCCACGTCGCTGATCGCATGGGCAAGGCGTGCCTGATCGTCGGCTGAAATCATCTACCAGCTCCCCGAAGCCCCGCCGCCTCCCGACGAGCCGCCGCCTCCCGAGAAGCCGCCCCCGCCGGACCAACTTCCACCGCCCCCGGACCAACCGCCTCCGCCCGGCCAGCCGCCGGTGGTGACGATCCAGGGGCCGCGGCGACCTCGCCTGACCCCCCGGGCACGGCCGGCGCCCATCATCCGCGAGATCAGGAAGAACAGGATCAGGAGGATCACGAAGGCGATGACGGGATCGATGCTCGTGGTGTTGTCCTCGCGCACTTCAGCCCGGCGGTGCCATTCCTCGGCGTCGCCGGTCAGAATCGACAGCATGGCATCGACGCCTGCATCGATGCCGCCGGCGAAATTGCCCTTCTGGAACTGGGGCGCGACGGCCGTGGTGATGATGACTTTCGAGAGCGCATCGGTCAGCGCGCCCTCCAGTCCGTAGCCCACCTCGATGCGCACCTTGCGGTCCTGCGGGGCCACGAGGAGGAGCGCCCCGTTGTCCTTGTCCTTCTGGCCGAGTTGCCAATGGCGGAAGAGACGGTTCGCATAGTCCTCGATCGGATAGCCTTCCAGCGAGCGCACGGTCGCGACCACCACCTGATCGGTGGTCTTGTCCTCGTGGGCCTTGAGTTTCGCCTCAAGGGCCGCCCGCTCCTCGGGTTTGAGAAGATCAGCTGCATCGACCACCCGTCCCGTCAGTTGCGGAAAGGTCTGGGCGGAGGCAGGGCTGAGACCAAGGAAGAGCATGGCGGCCAGCGCCACCATGAATACCTGCCGAGCGGAAACGGGCAGGAAGGAAGGGCCGCCCTTCATCGGGCGAAGCTCGTCAGAATTTCACCTCGGGCGGACGCTCGGAGCCGGCCGTGGCGGTGAAGGTCTCCATGGGCTTGGCGTCCGGATAGACGATGGAGGCGATCCATCGGCCGGGAATGGTGCGCAGTTCCGTGTTGTAGGCCTGCACGGCCGCGATGTAGTCGCGCCGCGCCACGGCGATGCGGTTCTCCGTGCCTTCGAGCTGCGACTGCAGGGCGAGGAAGTTGGCGTTCGACTTCAGCTCCGGATAGCGTTCCACGGTGGCGAGCAGCCGGCCGAGAGCCCCGGAGAGCTGGTTCTGCGCCTCCTGGAACTGGCGGAACTTCTCCGGGTCGGTGACCGTGGAGGCATCCACCTGAACCTGCGTGGCGCGGGCTCGAGCCTCCGTCACCTGGGTCAGCACCTCCCGCTCCTGCTGGGCGAAGCCCTTCACCGTCTCGACGAGGTTGGGGATGAGGTCGGCCCGGCGCTGGTACTGGTTCTGCACCTCGCTCCAGGCGGCCTTGGCCTGTTCTTCCAGGGTCGGAACGTTGTTGATGCCGCAAGCGGACAGCCCGAACGCCAGAAGCATGCCGGTGAGAGCGACGCGGATCCGGTTCGGTAAAAGCAGGGCCGTCATGTCTGTCCTTCTCGCGATTCGGTTCCTCGAACCTTTGCTGGGATCAACACATGGGGCAGGGGCGGTCTGTCAACAAGCCGCTTTCGGGTGGCCGTGCACACCGGATTGAGGCATGATCCCGCCGTCTCAGCCAATCGAGTCGATCCATGACCTTCCTGCCGGACGTCAGCACCCTGCTCACCTACACGCTCGCCGCGATCCTGCTCTTCATCACGCCGGGTCCGGACATGAGCCTGTTCCTGGCGAAAACCATGGCCGGCGGGCGCAAGGCCGGCATGGCCTCGATGCTCGGCGCCATGGCGGGATGCGGCGTGCATACGCTGCTGGCGGCCCTTGGCCTCTCGGCGCTGCTGGCAGCTTCCGTTACGGCATTTACGGTGCTGAAAATCGTCGGCGCACTCTATCTGCTGTGGATGGCCTTCGACGCGGTGCGCCACGGCTCGGCCTTGCACGTGAAAGAGGAAGGACGGGCGGAGATTCCGTTCTGGAAGACCTTCTTCATGGGGGTGGGGATCAACCTCACGAACCCGAAGGTCGTGCTGTTCTTCGTGACCTTCCTGCCGCAATTCGTCGATGCGGCGGATCCCCACGCGGCCGACAAGCTCCTGTTCCTTGGGCTCTACTTCATCGCGCTCACGACCCCCATGGGTGCGCTGATGATCCTGGGCGCCGACAAGGTGATCGGGCTCCTGCGCGGCCACCCGAAGTTCATGCGTGGGATCGATTATTCCTTCGCGGGACTGTTCTCGGTCTTCGCCATCAAGATCCTGACGACATCGGCCCGATAGGCTCGGGCCGCCTCGGCTCCCGACCGCCGATGATCGCCCAATAGACGAGGCCGGCGATTGCGCCGGTGAGGCCGAGCACGAGGCTGACATGCAGCTCCGCCGGCGAGGCGATCCGCGCCGACCCGCGCAGGATGAACGGCACGGCGGCCGTCAGCACGCCGGTGGCGAGCGTGTGCCAAAGGAGGCTGCGCATTCCCAGCACCTCGCTGACGACGGCGATCATCAGCGGGGGGAAGACCAGCAGGGTGAAGATGATCCGGCCGACGGCCAAAAACGCATCCTCTACGATGGGGCCGGGATCCTCTGCGGCAAATACCGCATCCACGAACGACCAGAATCCGACGAAGAGGGTGTCGCCGGTCAGCATCGCCATGACCGGATCCACGATGGAGGCGATGAGAAAGAACGTGCCGCTCGCGCCGATGGCGATGAGAAGCGCGAAAGGGATGAGGAGAAGCCAGCGGATCATGCCGGTGCATAGTGGCAAAATTCGCCTCGCCTCGCCAGTGGCCCATCGGAACGGCCCGGTTTTCCGCGCCTGACAATGCGCTAGTTAAGGCACCGGGCGGCGGGCATTCCTACGAGAGGAGGACGTCATGGCGACGTCGAGGTTGGACGAGCGGCGGCTCATGAGCGACGAGGAATACACCCTCGTCGAGCAGACCCGATATCCGGTGCTGGGCAAGCTGGAGGATTCGGCGCTCAAGGACCTGACGCAGCGCCTGCGGGAGCGGCGCGACCGGGCGCGGGACATCGCCCATCGCCAGCGCCGCGACGTTCGCGGCAAGGGCCGGCAGGCCACGACCTTCGAGAAGCAGGATGCCGGCAACCGCCAGAAGGCAGGCGTCCTGGCCGAGGCGCTGACCCGGATCAACAGCGAGCGCACGCGCCGGAAGGCGGAGGAGCTTCGCGCCAACGCCCACCGGGCCTTCGCCTTGCGCCAGGGAGCGGAGACGACGGCGCGGCCGGATTCAGGCAAGACGCCGCGCAAGGGCATGCGCAAGAATGCGAGCAGCCGCCGCGAGCGGATCGTCAATCCGATGGATGTCGGGCGCGTCTCGCAGGCGGGCAAGCGCGCGCAGGCGGCGCGGGACAACGCTTAGAGAGTCTTCATTGAACCAAAGAAAAGAGTTGTTTCCACGCCAGCGGAAACAACTCTCACCGTTGATTTCGAAGATCGGGGATGCCCGCGAGTCTACTCCTCGTCCCCCAACGCATAGACGCCCTCGGCCCCGATGCCCTGTTCGGCCATCATGCGGGCGCGGGCGCGCAGCTTTTCCGTCTCACTCTTGAGCTGCCCGCAGGCGGCGAGGATGTCGCGGCCACGCGGCGTGCGCACCGGCGAGGCGTAGCCCGCGCGGTAGACGATCTCGGAGAAGCGCTCGATCCGCTCCCAGTCCGAGCACTCGTATTTGGAGCCGGGCCAGGGATTGAACGGGATCAGGTTGATCTTCGCCGGAATGCCCTTCAGGAGTCGCACGAGCTCGCGGGCGTCGGCATCCGAATCGTTCACGCCCTTGAGCATCACGTATTCGAACGTAATGCGGCGGGCGTTCGACAGACCCGGATAGGCCCGGCAGGCATCAAGCAGCTGCTTGATGTCGTATTTGCGGTTGATCGGCACCAGCTCGTCGCGCAACTCGTCGCGCACCGCATGAAGCGAGATCGCCAGCATGGTGTTGGCCTCAGAGCCCAAACGCTCCATTTGCGGCACGACGCCGGAGGTGGAGACCGTGATGCGGCGGCGCGACAGGGTCAGGCCCTCGCCGTCCGACATGACGTCGATGGCGGCGATCACGTCACCGATGTTGTAGAGGGGCTCGCCCATGCCCATGAACACGATGTTGGACACGAAGCGTCCGCCGTCGGCGGGCACGAAGGCGCCTTCCGGCGGGACCGCGTCCGGCCAGTCGCCGATGGAGTCGCGGGCGACGATGAGCTGCGCCACGATCTCGGCCGAGGTCAGGTTGCGCACGAGACGTTGCGTGCCCGTGTGGCAGAAGGAGCAGGTGAGCGTGCAGCCGACCTGGCTCGACACGCACAGGGTGCCGCGGTCGACTTCCGGGATGTAAACGCACTCGATCTCCGCGCCCTTGTCGAGCGGGCCCGTGGAGGGCATGCGGATGAGCCACTTGCGGGTGCCGTCCTTCGAGACCTGCTCGGAGACCACCTGGGGGCGGGCGAGCGTATAGGCCTGGGCCAGCCTGGCGCGCAGGTCCTTGCCCACGTTGGTCATCTCGGCGAAGTCCTTGGCCCCGCGGAAATAGATCCAGTGCCAGAGCTGGGCGACGCGCATCTTGAGCTCGCGCTCCGGCACGCCGATGGCGGCAAGCGAGTCCTTGAGCTGGTCGCGGGTGAGGCCGACGAGGGAGGCGCCGCCGGGGGCGGCTCCCGCCGCCACGTTCAGTTCCGCGGTCTTTTCGATGAACCCGGCCGCGCGCGCGGCATCGCTCACGGCCACCGGGACCGCATTGGGGTTACGCTTGGCGATGTCGAGCACCGTCGCCATGGGAAATCTCAAGCCTCGTTGTTGGGAGTCGGCGTGCCTATAACACGATTGCGCCGAAACCGTGAGCCTTCAAACGCAAAATTCCGGGCGCAAGACCCGGAACATGCTCATTGAGGCACTAATTTTCAACGGCGGAGGGTTTTAAGAAGCGCATTCCTTGCGGGCGTGCTCCAGAGCTTTGCCGAAGCCGTTCAGGGAGTAGCGGTCCGTCAGGCTCGAGCCGCGGGCCGATTGCATCTTCACCGTCACGGTTCCGCTTCGCGCCATGGTGGCAATGGCTTGCCCCTCCTCGGCGGGGTTCTTGAGCCAGGCGTTCGCCGCCTTGGTGATCAGGGCATAGGAGGCATTGCCGACCGCGGCTTCCGCCGGGCCGTTCTCCTTTGCCGTGAAGCCGAGCACCAGGGCGACCTCGTTCTTGACGTTCTCCGCCGGGCGGAAGGACACGAAGAGATAGGCCGGATCGCGGTTCACGTTCTTCGGCAACCGGTCTTTCGGCTGGCTGAGGGCATAGCAGATCTTCGAGCGACCGGTCTGGGCCGTGTAAACGCCCCAGTCGCCATAGGACGTGAGAAGCGAAGCGCCTCCGGGACCGGTCGCTGCCTGAGCCGGCCTGACGGCCGTCGCCGCCGCCGCTCCAGCCGCAGCCCCTGCTGCCGCGGGCTTGGCCGCGTTGGACCGGGTGGTTGTTGCAGGCTTGGCCACCGGCGCCGGCTTGGGGGCGGCAGGACGGGTCGATTGCTGCGTCGAACGCTGGGACTGAGCCAGGGCTGCAGGTCCGGTTCCGATGACGACGACGGCGGAAAGGATGCCCGCGGCGATGCCGCGCTGGAGAGATGCAGTAATCATGGGGCGGACCATACAGGTGGATGGTTAAGAACTCTTCACCATCTCCGTTAAGGCTGCGACGGCGGATTGGCGATGCGTCGAAACGTGGCGGTGGGTCTGGCCAACCGGATCCATCCGCGCCGCCCAAGAAAAAGGGCCGCCGGAAGGGCGGCCCGAGGTGGTTCTGCAATGCTTGTTCGTCTTTAAAAGCCGGAGGAAGGAAATGACTTTGTTGCGAACGACTCATCTTTACGTTAACTATAATAACATTGCAATAAGTCAATATTCTTTGTTCTGAATGGAATCCTAACACCAAGATATCAGGTCCGCTCGACCGTGTCCTTCAAAGCCTTGCGAGCCCGCTCCTTGTGCTCTTCCGTTATGGAACCGGCGACCTGCGTGATCGCGGCCGCCAGGACCGCTGCGTCATCGGCGAAGCCGAACAGGGGCAGGAGATCGGTGATGGCGTCCGTAGGGAACACGAAATAGGCGATCGCTCCTAGGAGGATGAGCTTCACACGGCTTGGCGTTGCGGGGTCCGTGGCGCAGAAGAAGGCGGCCACGAGGTCCTCGGCAAAGGGAATCTTGCCTGCCACACGCTTCAGCTTGTCCCAGAACCTTCGCTTCAGGCCTTCCTCGTCTCGGGTCTCCTGGCGGATGGCCTCCATCTCGGCCTTGGAGAAAGGCTTCATGAAGGGTTCACTCATTCAACCGGTTCCTTCCATCGTGTGCGTTCCCGAAGCGTCGAGGATAGCTTAAGACGTCTCCGATCGGAGGAGAAAAGCGATGAAGCTCGACAAATTGATGGCAGCAATCGTCACCGGGGGTGCGTCGGGCCTCGGCGAGGCCACGGCCCGAATGCTGGCCGCCACCGGCGCGAAAGTCGCCATCCTGGACATGAACGCCGAGCGCGGCGAGGAGGTTGCCCGGGAGATCGGGGCCGTCTTCTGCAAGGCCGATGTCACCGACGAGGCCTCCATCGATTCGGCGCTTGCCGCGGCCCGTGCGGCCAACGGCATCGAACGGGTCCTCGTTAATTGTGCTGGAATCGCGCCGGGCAAGCGCACGGTTGCGAAGAAGCGCGAGACCGGGGAACTGATCCCCCACGACCTGGCAAGCTTCCGCCGTGCGGTTGAGATCAACCTGATCGGCACCTATGCCATGATCGCGAAATGTGCCACCGCCATGGCCGGGCTCGACCCGGTGACGCCGGACGGCGGACGCGGGGTCATCGTCAACACCTCGTCCGTGGCCGCGCATGACGGCCAGATCGGGCAGGCCGCCTATGCCGCCTCCAAGGGTGGGGTGCTGGGGCTGACGCTCCCCGTCGCCCGTGACCTGTCCGGATTCGGCATCCGGGTGATGACGATCATGCCGGGCCTGTTCCACACGCCGCTCTTCGAAGGGATCGCAGAGGATTACCGCAAGGCCCTCGAAGCCAACGTGCCGTTCCCCTCGCGCCTCGGACGCCCGGAGGAATATGCCGCGCTGGTAAAGGCCATCATCGAGAACGACATGCTCAACGGCGAAGGCATCCGCCTCGACGGCGCGCTGCGCATGCAGCCGAAATAGACGATTCACATCGCATGGGCCGTTGATTGATCGCGCCCGCATCATTTCGTCATCACCGGCTTTGTGCCGGTGATCCCGCTTCGGTAGAGCGCGGCGCTTGTCCGATCGGGATGGCCGTGACAAGCCCGGCCATGACGTCGAGAGACGTCAATGCAAGGCTGGTGAACCCTTTTCCCAACTCTCAGGACACTTCGCCCCGGTTCTCGGAAAAGCTTTCGAGATCCGAGGTGCGGAGCCAGTGCTCCCGGCGCTTGGCCCAGGCTTCATAGGTCGGCGTGAAGAGGTCGGTCTCGTCGAAGGCGCCGAGCTTGATCTCGATCTCGGTGTCGGAATCCCGGTCGAAGACCTGCGAGCCGCACACGACGCAGAAGCAGCGCTCGCTCTCGGGCGTCGCGGACCAGCCTCGGAATTCGCCCGAGATCGTCACCTGATCGGTGGCGAAGATCACATAGGCGTTGAAGGGCGCGCCGCTGATTTTGCGGCAGGTCATGCAATGGCAGAGCCCCACGCGCTTCGGCTCGCCCCGGGCCTCGAAAGTCAGTTGCCCGCAGGCACAGCCGCCCGTACGGATGCGTTGATCGGTCATGGTCTAGCGCTTCACCAATCCTGCGGCCATCTGGTCCATGCGCTGCGCCAGCTCGACGTCGCGGCGCGTCAGGCCCTTGGCATCATGGGTGGCCAGCGTCACCTCGACCTTGTTGTAGGTGTTGACCCATTCCGGATGGTGGTTCATGGCCTCGGCGGCGAGGGCAACGCGGGTCATCCAGCCGAAGGCCGCGTTGAAATCGTCGAACACGAAACGCTTGTGGATGGCGTCGCGACCTTCGACCAGCGCCCAGCCGTCGAGGGCGGGCAGGAGTTCGGAACGCTCGGATTCGGTCAGGCGGGGCATGGGCGCACTTCATCGTCACGGCAGGCTCGCCTTAGTCATGAAGCACAGTTCCGAGGTTTCAAGCCCTCACGCGATGCCGAGCAGCCGGATCAGGCCCAGGCTGATCGCGATCAGCACCAGGAGCGAGAGCGTCACGGCCAGCGTCACACGGGCGCCGACGCGGCCGAGAACCCTGAAATCCACCCCAAGGCCCAGGGCCGCCATGGAGATGACGGTGAGCAGGGTCGCGACGGGAGCGATCACGCGCAGAACCATATCCGGGATGAGGCCGAGAGAGCGCAGCAGGGCCAGGCCCAAGAACCCGATGATGAACCAGGGCACGAGCCGGTTCCAGGCCAGGCTCGGCTTCGCATCCTTCGTGCTGCGTCCCGCGACGAGCGACAGGCCGATCACCACCGGGCCGAGCATCAGCACGCGCACGAGCTTCACCAGGGTGCCGAGCTGCGTGCTGACGAGGCTCACCGGCACGGTGGCTGCCAGCACCTGCGGCACCGCGTAGACGGTGAGGCCTGCCAGCACGCCGTATTGCGTCAACGACAGGCCGAGGAGCGGCACCAGCAGGGGGAGTGCGAGCACGACGATCACCCCGAGAATGGCCGTGAACGCGATGGAGGAGGCCACGTCCTCGGGCTTGGCGCCGATGACCGGCGCCACGGCGGCAATCGCCGAGTTGCCGCAGATCGAGTTGCCGCAGGCGACCAGCATCGCCATGCGCTTCGGCAGCCCGAGCCAGCGGCCGAGCCCGTAGCTCGCCGCAATGGCGAGCGCCACCACGACGGCAATGCCGACGATGAGGCCGAAGCCCGCCTCGATGACGGCCTGAAAACTGATCGAGGCGCCCAGAAGCATCACGGCGATCTCGAGCAAGGTCTTGGCGGAAAACCCGATGCCGGGAACCCAACGCCGGTCAGGCGTCCAGAGGGTCCTCACCAGGGTGCCGAGCAGGATGGCGATGACGAGTGCCTCGAGCCAGGGTCGCCCGGTCCACTGGTCTTCCGCCCATTGCAGTCCCATGGCCGCAAGCGCGATCGCCGTGCACAGGGCGATGCCGGGCGCTGTTTGCGCAATGCGGGTGCGGGTCATGGGCTCGGATCGGTCCTGGGTTTTGGAGCGCAGCGCTAGTCTCAAGGTTGAGCGGATGCAAGCGCGAAACACGGCGCCGTTATTCTCAAGCCGCAAACCCATCCTCGATGGTGCGCCAGTCCTGCGTCAGCGTGAAGGAATCGCGGTCGATGACGATGAAGCAGCCGCCGCCGGGGTGGGATGGGCGGCTTTCCTGGCCGATCGCGACCTTCTGCAGATGCGCGGTCAACAGGCATCCGACCGCACCGTGCGAGACGACGATAATGTCGCCGGCGGTCTCGTCCTCGCGCAGGATGCGACCGATGGCGTTCACGATGCGCGCCTGCGCGTCCACGGCGCGCTCCCAGCCGCGGATGCTCTCGTGCGGGCGACCGAAGAATTCCCGCACCACGTCCCAGAATTCCGGCGGCGCGATGTAGCCCGTGGCGGAGCGGTCGTTCTCGCCCAGATCCTCGTCGGTCGCATAGGAGAGGCCGAGGCGCTCGGCCACGATGGCGGCGCCATCCATGGCCTTTCGTTCGGTGCTGGCATAGACGGCGGAGACGTCCCGGTCCGCGAGCACTCCGGCGAAACGCTCCATGCGGGCGCGGCCCACGGTGTTCAAAGGCCATTCGGGAATGGGCTGGTCGGGATCGATGACCACTTCGGGATGGGTGATGAAGACGAGCGAAGTCATGAGGCTGCTGTAACAGCCTTGCACGCGTGCGTCGAGCTAGCTCAAGGGATAGGCCGCCTCGACGATGTAGGGCCCGCCGCCGACCGAGTTCCGGGAGGAATACAGGACGAAACGGTCGGCCGTGAACGTCAGCTTCGGGAAGTGTCCGCGGGTCGCGATGTAATCCGCCACATCGACGGGCGAGACGTTGCGCAGGCGCGCCAGGGTCACATGCGGGGTGAACTTGCGCGTCTCCGGGGGCAGGCCGACCTGGCGCAGGAGACGTTCCTGCTCCGCCTGCAGCTCGTTCAATTCGCCGTTGCCGGCGGTACGGGCGAAGACCGCCCGGGGTTTCCCGCCGCCAAAGGTGTCGAGCCCGTCGATGGTCAGGTTCAGCGGCGCGCGTTGGCGCCTCTCGCCGAGGATCGACGTGACGTCGTCCGCCATGCGGTCGTCAATATCGCCGATGAAGCGCAGGGTGAGATGATAGTTCTCGGGATCAATCCAGCGCGCCCCGGGAAGTCCGCCGCGAAAGCTCGCAAGGGCCAGGCCGATCTCGGCCGGGATCTCGATGCCGGTGAAAAGACGGGGCATGCGGCACCTCCCGAGGCTGCTGGTGTCGAGTCAGACGACTGGCGAGAGGGGTTTGTTCCGGTGAGAATCTCCCCTCGTGATCGTCATGGCCGGCACGGGGCCGGCCATGACGGGAAAGGGGAGGGCTATGGGCAGGGATTGCAGTGTTCGACGTGGATCGCGTCGATGCGCTCCTCCAGTTCCGGCGTGATCGTCACATGGATCGAAGCGACATCCGTCTTCAGCTGCTCCATGGAGGTCGCGCCGATGATGTTCGACCCGACGAACGGGCGG
This sequence comes from Microvirga sp. CF3016, assembly GCF_036314085.1. Taxonomy (NCBI): domain Bacteria; kingdom Pseudomonadati; phylum Pseudomonadota; class Alphaproteobacteria; order Hyphomicrobiales; family Methylobacteriaceae; genus Microvirga; species Microvirga sp. CF3016. The sequence continues at coordinate 300,030 of NZ_JAYGGM010000003.1, read as the reverse complement.
GAATTGACGAAGGCCAGCGCCATCTGGGCCGGATCGAGGCCGAATTCCTTGGCAAGCGCGATGTATTTGCGGATCGCCGCCTCGGCGGTGGGGTTCTCGTAGCGCTGGCCGCGGTTGAACAGGGTGGTGCGGGCCCCTGGCGGGCGGGCGCCGTCGAGATACTTGCCGGTCAGATAGCCCTGCGCCAGCGGTGAATAGGCGAGCAGGCTGACATTCTCGCGCATGCTGACCTCCGCCAGTGCCACCTCGTAGGTGCGGTTGAGGAGATTGTACGCGTTCTGCACCGACTGCACCCGGGCCTGGCCCTTGGCATCCGCGTGCTTGAGGAAGGTCATGGTGCCCCAGGCGCTCTCGTTGGAGAGGCCGAAATGGCGGATCTTTCCGGCCTTCACCAGGTCGGTCATGATCTCGACCGTCTCGCCGATCGGATGGGATTCGCCCTCCTGATGACGGTAGATCGTCGGGTTCGAGCCCCAGGGCATGGGCCGGTCGGGCCAGTGGATCTGATAGAGATCGATATAGTCGGTCTGGAGCCGCTTGAGGCTCTTGTTCACGGCCTCCTCGATCTGGGCCCGCGACAGCTCGCCCTTGGAGCCGTCGTCCCGGTACCAGGTGCTGTCGGAGCGGCCGATCACCTTCGTGGCGAGGATCACCTTGTCGCGCGAACCTCGCGCCTTGAACCAGGAGCCGATGATCCGCTCGGTGGCCCCTTGAGTCTCAGGCCGGGGCGGAATCGAATAGAGTTCGGCCGTGTCGAAGAAGTTGACGCCCTGATCGAGGGCGTAATCCATCTGCGCGTGGCCGTCGGCCTCCGTGTTCTGCTGGCCCCAGGTCATGGTGCCGAGGCAGATGAGGCTGACGTTGAGATCCGTGCGGCCGAGGCGGCGGTATTCCATGAGGTAAGCTCCTCGCGGGGACATGATCCGCCGCGTTCAGGCGAGAATGAGGCGCCGACGACGGTCAGCGCTGAGAAAGACGGGCGAGAAAGCTCTCGACGCTGGGCAGAATGCGCTCGACGATGATCTCCACGCCCTTGGCCGTCGGGTGCATCCCGTCGGGCAGGTTGAGGGATCGTTCGCCCACGACTCCGTCCAGGAAGAAGGGATAGAGCACAAGGTCGTGCTTCTTCGCAATGTCCGGATAGATGCTGTCGAATTTCTGCACGTAATCCGCCCCGAGATTGCGCGAGGCATACATGCCGGCCAGCATCACCGGGATGTTGCGACTCTTCAGCCGCTCGACGATGGACTCGAGGTTCTTGCGGGTTCCGGCCGGGTCGAGCCCGCGCAGCATGTCGTTGGCGCCGAGTTCCAGGATCACCCCGTCGGTGCCGTCTGGCACGGACCAGTCGAGCCGGTCGAGGCCGCCCGAGGTGGTGTCGCCTGACACGCCGGCATTGGCCACCTCCACCTTGTAGCCCTTGGCCTTGAGCGCCCGCTCCAGCACCACCGGGAAAGCCGCCTCCTGCGGCAGGTTGTAGCCGGCGCTCAGGCTGTCGCCCAGCGCCACGAGGCGGATCGTCCGGCCCTGCGCCTGGGCGGAAGGCAGGGGAGCGACCATGGCGGCAAGGGCCGCCGCACACGCAAAAATGATCGTCATGAATGGGCCGGATTGGCGCTTCATCGATAGGCTTCCCATCTCTACCGGACTAGAACCGGGTAACGTCGGAATTTCCAACAGATCGGGTGAATGGGCATGCAGGACAAGGCCATCGCGCTGCACGATGTCGATTTGAGCCTCGGGCGCGGGGCCGCACGGGTGCATATCCTCAAGGGCATTTCCTTGAACGTCGACAGGGGCGAGGCGGTGGGCCTGATCGGTCCCTCGGGCTCGGGCAAGTCGACCCTGCTCATGACCATGGCCGGCCTGGAGCGTCCCGATTCGGGCAAGGTGATCGTCGACGGCACCGATCTGGCGGGCCTCGACGAGGATGCGCTCGCCCGGTTTCGCGGCCGGCGGATCGGCATCGTGTTCCAGTCCTTCCACCTCGTTCCCACCATGACGGCGCTGGAGAACGTGGCCCTTCCGCTGGAACTCGCGGGCGACGACGAGGCCTTCGAGCGGGCCGAGGCGGAGCTGCAGGCCGTTGGCCTCGGCCATCGCCTGCATCATTATCCGGCGCAGCTTTCGGGCGGCGAGCAGCAGCGCGTGGCGATCGCCCGCGCCATCGTGCCCAATCCGGCAATCCTCGTGGCCGACGAGCCCACCGGCAATCTCGACGAGAACACGGGCGGGTCCATCATCGACCTGCTCTTCGCCCTCAAACGCGACCGCGGCGCCACCCTCGTGCTCGTGACCCACGATCTCAATCTCGCCCGCCTCTGCGACCGTATGGTTCGTCTACGTTCCGGGCAGGTGGAGGCCGCACCGGCCCCGACCGTGGCGTAAGGAGACGACCATGCACGGCTCCCTTCCCGCCACGCCGCAGCGACGTCCCGGATTCGCGTCGCGTCTGCCTCTCCTGCTGCGCCTTGCCTTTCGCGAGTTGCGCGGGGGCTTGAGGGGCTTCGGCATCTTTCTCGCCTGCATTGCGCTCGGCGTGGCGGCGATCGCCAGCGTCTCGTCCCTGTCCCGCTCGCTGACCGAAGGCATCTCCCGCGAGGGCCGGCGGATCCTCGGCGGCGACATGGCCTTCTCTCTGCTCCAGCGCGAGGCGGGGGCACCCGAGCGGGCCTTCCTCGAATCGAAGGGCCGGGTCAACGTCATCGCTACCATGCGGGCCATGGCATTGGCCGGCGAGAAGGGCTCCGGACTCGTGGAGATGAAGGCGGTCGACGGAGGCTATCCCACGGTCGGCATGCTTGAAACCGATCCGCAGTTGCCGCCGGCCGACCTGTTCGCCGAGCGCGACGGTGCCTTCGGGGCCGCCGTCGATCCGGCGCTCCTCGCCCGTCTCGACCTGAAGGTGGGCGATCGCGTCACGGTGGGCGCGGCCAACGTGGAATTGCGGGCCCGCCTCGTCTCGGAACCCGACAAGATCGCCGACGGCATCGGGTTCGGGCCGCGCCTCCTGCTGTCGCAGGATACCTTGAAGGCGACGGGCCTGGTGCAGCCCGGCAGCCTCGTGCGCTGGACCTATCGGCTCACCCTGCCGGCCGAGCGATCGACCGAGGAGGCGTTGACGCAGATCGAGGCGGAGGCGAACCGCGTCTTGCCGGAGGCAGGCTGGAACATCCGCACGCGCCTCAACGCGGATCCGCGCTTTGCCCGCAACATCGAGCGCTTCACCCAGTTCCTCACGCTGGTCGGCCTGACCGCGCTCCTCGTCGGCGGCGTCGGTGTCGCCAATGCGGTGCGCGGCTTCGTCGACCGCAAGCGCGCCTCCATCGCCACCCTCAAGAGCCTCGGCGCTCCCGGCGGGCAGGTGGTGCTGCTCTATCTCACGCAGGTGATGCTGATCGCCCTCGTCGGCATTGGGATCGGCCTGGCCTTTGGCGCCGTCCTGCCCTTCGTCGTGACAGGTCTCTTCGGCCATCTCCTGCCGATCCCGATCCAGCCGACCCTGGCCTGGAGCGAACTCGGCATCGCGCTGCTCTACGGCGTCCTCACGGCTCTGGTTTTCGCGCTTGCGCCCTTGGGCCGGGCCCATGACGTGCCGGTATCCGGCCTCTTCCGGGACCAGGTCGATCCGGAGCGGCGCTGGCCGCGCAAGCGCTACCTGGCGGCGCTGGCGCTCACGGTTGCGGCGCTGGTCGGATTGTCGCTGCTGGCGGCCTATGACCGCCGCATCGCCCTCATGTTCGTGGGTGCCGCCGCAGGCTCGTTCCTGCTCCTGCGTCTCGTGGCGCTCGGGATCATGGCGCTTGCCCGCCGCCTGCCGCGTCCCCGCCGGACGGCGCCGCGGCTGGCGCTCGCGAACATCCACCGGCCGGGTGCGCTCACGCCCTCGCTGGTGCTGTCGCTCGGCCTTGGCATCACGCTCTTGGTCACGCTCGCGCTCATCGACACCAATCTCACCCGCCAGCTCACCCAGAGCCTGCCGGAGCGCGCGCCGAGCTTCTTCTTCCTCGACATTCCCAACCAGCAGGCGGATTCGTTCGAGGGCTTCCTGAAGAGTCAAGCTTCCGAAGCCCAGATCGAGCGCGTGCCGATGATGCGTGGACGTCTGGTGACGCTCGGCGGGCGGCCGGTGGCCGAAGTCAAGGCGCCCGAGGACGTGTCCTGGGTGCTGGAGGGCGACCGCGGCATCACCTATGCGGCCAAGCCGCCGGAAGGCTCGAAGGTGGTGCAGGGCGAATGGTGGCCTGAGGGCTACCGCGGTCGGCCGCTGGTCTCCTTCGACCGCAAGATCGCCGAGGGTCTCGGGCTCAAGATCGGCGACGAGATCACCGTCAACGTGCTCGGCCGCAACATCAGCGCCACGATCGGCAACCTGCGCGAGGTGGAATGGCGCTCGATGGGCATCAACTTCGTCATGGTGTTTTCGCCCAATGCCTTTGCCGGCGCGCCGCATACGCATCTCGCCACCGTCACCTTCCCGAACGGCTCGGATGCGGCGCTCGACGCCCGCATCCTGAGAAGCTCCGCCCAGGCCTATCCCATGGTCACGAGCGTGCGGGTGAAGGATGCCCTGGAGGCGGTGAACGACGTGGTCTCGCAGCTCGTCATGGCGATCCGCGGCGCCAGCTCCATCGCGCTGATCGCGAGCCTCCTGGTTCTCGCCGGCGCCCTGGCCGCCGGCCACCGGGCGCGGCTCTACGATGCGGTGGTGCTGAAAACGCTCGGCGCCACCCGAGCCCGGCTGCTCTCGGCCTATGCCCTCGAATACGGATTGCTGGGCGCCGCCACGGCCGTGTTCGGACTGATGGCAGGAACGCTCGCGGCCTATTTCATCATCACCCGCGTGATGAACCTAAGCTTTACTTTGGACCTGTCGGGGGCCGTCTTGGCCTCAGCGCTGGCGGTTCTCGTGAGCGTCGGTCTAGGCCTTGTGGGAACCTGGCGGATCTTAAGTCAAAAGCCGGCCCTCTACTTAAGAAACCTTTAACGTTCTATCCTCGCGCGCCGCTATAAAGAAGCGACTGAAATGGAATGAGGAGCGGCATCGCCGCTGCTCCTCATTTTTCTTTCTTCACGAAGGTTTGAAGCTTGGCTCTCCCCCTTGCGGAATGAGCGCAGCCCTCTCATATTTCCGGTGTCGCCGGAAACACGGCGGCCGAGGGCTGATTCCAGCCTTTCGAGGGAACACACGGGACACCGCGAGAAAGGACTCCGATGCAACCGTATGAGCAAAACCAAAACGCCTATGGCACCGGCTTTGCCCGGACGGCGGCTCAGGTCGACCAGGGCCTGCGCGCCTTCATGCTCGGCGTCTACAACAACATGGTCCTGGGCCTGGCCATCTCGGCCCTGGTCGCCCTTGGCATCAACATGCTCGCCACCACGAGCGATCCGTCTCAGGCGGTCGCCCGGATGGGTGGCGTCGGCCTGACCCAGTTCGGCGCGACGCTGTACGGCTCGCCCCTGATGTGGATCGTGGCGCTGGCGCCGCTGGCCTTCATCTTCTTCTTCTCGTTCCGGATGGACCGGATGTCGGCGGCGTCCGCTCGCACGACCTTCTTCGCCTTCGCGGCGGTGATGGGCGCTTCGCTCTCGACGCTTCTCATCCGCTATACCGGCGCGAGCGTCGTGCAGGTGTTCTTCATCACGGCGGCGGCCTTCGGCTCGCTGTCGCTGTGGGGCTACACCACGAACCGCAGCCTGTCGGGCATGGGCTCGTTCCTGATCATGGGTCTCGTCGGCCTGATCCTGGCCTCGATCGTGAACATCTTCGTCGCGTCGAGCGTCCTGCAGTTCGGCATTTCCGTGATCGGCGTCCTGATCTTCGCAGGCCTGACGGCCTACGACACGCAGAAGCTGAAGGAGATGTATCTCTACGGCAACTTCGATTCCGAGGCTGCCGGCAAGGCCTCCGTGTTCGGCGCCCTGACGCTGTACCTGGACTTCATCAACATGTTCCAGTTCCTCCTCGCTCTCGTGGGCAACCGCAACGAGTAAGGACGAGCGGATCGCGTGATCGCGAAGCCCCGGCCGAAAGGCCGGGGCTTTTGTTTTGACGAGCCGACGTCTGACGATCCTCTAGGCTCCCGGTGGGCGATACCGAACCGACTTCGCTTTCTCGAGGGCTTCCATCAGCTCCTCGACGCTGAGGAGGACAGTCGTCTCGCACGAGCGAAGCGCGCCTCCCGCACCGATAGCAAGCACAACAGATGCCATCGATACGTTGTCCGGTGCCTCCCATAAATTCCAGCCATCGTGCTCGCCAAAAGCGTACCAGAACCCGTGCAGCTTTCCGCCTACTGACTCGATGTACGAACGAGCCGCGGCGCGGCGATCCTCGGGATTTTGGATCAGGCGCGCCCATGTCTCGGGCGTGTAGCTGAAGCGTGTAAGATACATGGCCATGGCTCACCTCGTCCGTCGGAGTTCGGCCCCAGCGACCGCAGTTAACGCCCAAATCGGTGAGGCGGCGAGTCCATTGCACCAGGACCGAAAGACAATCGACTTAGGCCTGTCCCTTCAATGCCGAGCGGTAGCCGAAATACGCGCTTGCAGCAGCCGCAGCGGCACAGATCACAGCCACGACCCCGAACCCGCCGATCATGGCCGTCGTGTAGAGCGCCTGCAGGGCTTCGGGCGGCGAGGCGGAGGAGGGCGGGAGCGCCCCGAAGGTCGCCTGCGCGAAGAGATCCGCCCTTTCCGGGTTCGCCCATCGGGCCGCCTGCCGGTACCCGAACGTGACCACGACGCCCAATCCGGCGACGGCAATCAGCCCGGCGACGCGGGAGACCGCGTTGTTGATGCCGGAGGCAACACCGATCCGCTCGTCCGGGACGGCATTCATCACGGTCGTCGACAGCGGCGCGACCGTGATCCCCATGCCAAGCCCCATGATGGCCATGACCGGCACTATCGCGAGCCAATAGCCGCCGTGAAACATGGCCGGGGCCAGGAGCGCGAAGCTCAAGGCCGTCACGAGCGGGCCTGCTGTGAGGAGCATCCGGGTGCCGAACCGATCGGTCATCGCGCCGCCGAGCCGGGAGAGCACGGCCATCACGATGGTGAAGGGCAGGAACACCGAGCCTGCCTGGGCGGCCGAATAGCCATGGGCCTCGATCAGCGCGGTAGGCAGGAAGAACAGGGCGCCGCTCAGAGCGAAATAGAGCAGAAGGGTCAGGGCGTTAACGTTGGCGAACGCAGGGACGCGAAACAGGTCGAGGGGCATCATCGGCGCGGCAGAGCGCTTCTCGTGCAGGACGAAGAGGCTTAGCGCCACTCCGCCGGAGAGCGTCAGCAGCGTCGCCGCGCCCTTGTGGCTCTCTCGCTCGCCTAAAGCCGTCAGCCCATAGGCCAGGAGACCAAGGGCCACGACGGCAAGAACACCGCCCAGCCAGTCCATGGCGGTCTCTCCCATGACCGGGCTGTCCGGCACATGTCGCCAGCATAGCCAGAGCGCCAGAGCGGCGATTGGGACGTTGATCCAGAAGATCGCCTGCCAGGGGCCGATATCGATCAGCCAGCCGCCGAGAATCGGCCCGAGCGCCGCGGCGATCCCCGAGGCCGCCGCCCAGGTGCCGATGGCCTTGCCACGCGCGTCCTTCGGGAAATGGGCGCTGATCAGGGCGAGCGATCCCGGCACCAGCAGGGCACCGCCGATCCCCTGAAATGCCCGGGCCGCGATCAGCATCCCGGCCGATTCGGACAGGCCGCACCACAGGGAGGTCAGGCCGAAGCAGGCGATGCCGATCATGAAAATGCGTCTGAGACCATAGGCGTCGCCGGCCGCGCCGCCCAGCAGCAGGAAGGCGGAGAGCGTCAGCGCATAGGCGTTGGTGACCCACTGCATCTCGGCGAGCGACGCCTGCAGGCTCTCGCGCATCCGCGGCATCGCCACGGTGACGATGGCCCCGTCGGCAAAGACCATGCTGGAGGCCAGGATCGCAGTCCAGACCACAATGGTCTGGGTCTTGGAAGCGGTGGGCGGTCGCACCCCGCCTGGGCCTTGGTCGTTCACGGGCGTGCCTTTCTCATGATGTCCATGCTAAGGCGAAAACGAGAGGAAAAGACAGTCTTCCCAATCCGGAATGCCATTCCGTCCGGGCTTCAATGTGGTTTAGAGAGCCTCCATGAGCATCTTCATCCGCCCCTCGTCCGAATCCGATCTCGATGCCATCACGGCGATCTATGCCCATGCGGTGACGCATGGCACGGCCTCGTTCGAGCTCGATCCGCCCGACAAACCGGAGATGGCGCGCCGCCGGAACGCCCTTCTGGAGGGCGGCTATCCCTATCTCGTGGCGGAGAAGGACGGCACCATCCTTGGCTATGCCTATGCGGGGGCCTACCGGACGCGGCCGGCCTATCGTTCCACCGTGGAGGATTCGATCTACGTCGCCCCGTCCGCGCAGGGGCAGGGTGTCGGACGCCTGCTGCTCACGGCCCTGATCGAGGCATGCGAGACCCGGGATTTCCGGCTCATGGTGGCTGTCATCGGGGACGAGGAATCAAAGGGCTCCATCGGCCTGCACCAGAGCCTTGGCTTCGAGCCCGTGGGGATCCTGAAGGGCATCGGCTACAAGCACGGGCGCTGGCTCTCCACCGTGCTGATGCAGCGCCCGCTCGGGCGCGGCATGTTGGAACCGCCGACCCGGCCGATCAGATAGCGTCTCCATGAAAGCTGGCTTCCTGACCCGGCCCCGGGGTGGCCTGTGGGACAACCCGGATTTCCTGCGCCTGTGGGCCGCCCAAAGCCTGTCGGCCATCGGCACACGGTTCACGCGCGAAGGCTTGCCGATCATCGCGGCCCTGTCCCTGGGCGCGACTGCGACGGATCTTGGATTGCTGATTGCGCTCAGCGCCCTGCCGGGGGTTCTGCTGAGCCCGTTCGTCGGGGCTTGGATCGACCGCACCCGCCGTCGGCGCGTGCTCATCATGGCGGATCTCGTCCGGGCGGCCGCCCTGATGAGCCTGCCGGTTGCCGCCTGGCACGACGCCGTTTCCATCGGCCAGATCATGGGAGTGGCCACCGTCGTGGCGCTCTTCTCCATGATCTTTCAGACGGCCGACAACGCCTATCTGCCGAGCGTGGTCGCGCAGGACCAACTCCTCGAAGGCAATACCAAGCTTGCCACCACCGATGCGGTCGCGGAGGTCGTCGGTCCCGCCGCGGCGGGCGTGGCGATTCAGCTCCTCACCGCGCCCTTCGCCATTCTCTTCGACGCCCTGTCCTATCTCTGGTCTGCCGCTCTTCTCGGCTCGATCCGGCGGCCGGAAAAGCCGCTCGAGACGGGCGAGCACGCGCCGAACCTGTGGCGGGAGACGGCCGAGGGGCTGCGTTTCGTCTTCGCGCATCCGGTCTTAAGGCCGCTGACGCTTTGCTTTTCGACGCTCATGTTCTTCCTGTCGTTCTTCGCGCCGCTCTACGTGCTTTATGCGGTGCGCGATCTCGCCATTCCTCCGGGCATTCTCGGCTTCGTGATTGCTCTTGGCGGCATCAGCGCGGTCATCGGTTCGCGGCTCGCCGCATGGGCCGGCAAGCGCTTTTCCGTCCGCACGCTGCTGATCGGCGTGCTCGTGCTGTATGGGCTCGTGATCAGCTTCATTCCGCTGGCGCACGGACCCCTCTGGCTGGCCGTGGCGCTGCTCTGCGTGGCGCAGCTGTGCGGAGACGGGCTCTATGTGGTGTTCTACACCAATCTGACGACCCTGCGCCAAACCGTGACGCCCGATGCCCTGCGTGGGCGGGAGGGTGGAGTCGTGCATCTTCTCAGCACCGGGCTCGGACTGGTGGCCGCCCTGCTGGCGGGATTGCTCGCCGACCACATCGGCATCCGGCCGATCCTGTGGACCGGGGCCCTCGGCGTCCTCGCCTCGACCCTGTGGCTGATCGCCCTGCCCGAGACGATCGAAAGCTAGCGCATCGGACGGAAAAGTGGACCCGGTTTTCCGGCTCATCCGATGCGCACATCAAGCAGTAGAGCATCGGATGGATCCCAAAAGTGCAAATCCACTTTTGGGCCGATGCTCTAGTGCCGAACGCGCGCCGCAGCCTTCGTGCCGAGCAGAAGCGCCAAGCCGGCCAGGGCGATGGCGCCAACCATGCGGCTCGGTTGCCGCGCCGAGCGGGGCAGGCCCTTGCGATCCCGCCACCCGCCGCTCACGCCCCGGCCCGTGGGAACGGGCTGCAACAGGGCGCCTTCCGTCCGCGGCGCGGGCCGAGCCCGCTCCAGGGCCCGGCGCATGAAGGCGCCGGCCAGGTGCTCCGTCGGGCCGGGAGCCAGGGCATAGGCGACCTGCGCCGCGCGGGCGGGCCATCCCACGGCCACCTCGTCGCGCGGGCGGCGCACCAGCGAGACGAAGGTTTCGGCCACGTCCTCGGGCGCATAGATCAGCGGTCCCGGATTGATCTGGCGGTCCGACACGTTCGCCCCGTGGTCGAGGCCCGGGGTGTCGATGATGGCCGGGAACACCCCGCAAACATGGATGTCGGGGTGGTCGCCCAACTCCTGCCTCAGGCTCGCCGAGAAGCCCCGCAGGGCGAACTTGGATGCTGTGTAGGCTGCCGCGAAGGGACTCGGCGCCCAGCCGCCGAGGGAGATGTTGTTGATGAGGATGCCGTGGCCCTGGCCGAGGAAGATCGGCAGGACCGCATAGGCGCCGTGCATGGACCCGAGCAGGTTCACCTCGATCGTGCGCCGGTGCAGGGCGATGTCCGCATCCTGGTAGGGGCCGAACACGCCAGTGCCGGCATTGTTGATCCAGACGTCGATGGTGCCGAAGGCCCGCCGGGCCGCCTGGGCCAGGTCGTCGACGGCTGCCGCGTCGGTCACGTCCGTGGGAACCGCGATGGACCGTGTGCCGAGATCCCGGCATTCGCGGGCCAGGTCCTCGACCAGCTCCGCCCGGCGGGCCGCGAGGGCCACATGGGCGCCGCGCCGGGCAAACGTGAGGGCGGCAGCGCGGCCGATCCCGCTCGAGGCGCCGGTGATCACGACGGAAAGGCCGGCCAGGTCGCGCGTCATGAGCGTCCTCATCGCTGCTGCTGTGATCGAGCCGCGTCGCTGTCGAAGCCGGTCCGGCTTCAGCGGCATTCTTCCTGCAACGCGATGAACCGGGCGGTGTTCCGGACTGCCGAGCGGTGACGGCTCTAAGCCGACACGACCTTCGGCTTGTCGAGCACCCGCAGCACGCGGGCGAGTTCATGTCCGCGCTTGAGGATCAGACCCGTCGAGACGATGACCGAATAGGCGCCCTGCTTCTTGGCGAGCTTCGGGTCCTTCTCGATCCGGTAGAGGGGCATTTCGGAGGTGCGTCGGAAGATGGAGAAGACCGCCTTGTCGGGCAGGAAGTCGATGGCGTAATCGCGCCACTCGCCGGCGGCCACCATGCGGCCGTAGAGATTGAGAATGGCCTGCAGCTCGGCACGATCGAAGGAAACCTGTTTCGGCGCGGCGGGGAAAGGAACGATGTGGGCTGAACCCTGCATCGAGCCGCCGCGCAGCGGCTCTGCGATGTCACCTTCGCTCATGAAGCCTCCCATGGCTGGCGCATCGTGCGGAGCACCGGACCCGGTTCTCCACGCCCGACGATGCGCAAGTGAAAACATGAGCATCGGACCCAAAGGCGGGACCCACTTTCATGTCCGATGCTTCGGTCGACATGCTCTGATGATGGGCTTCGGCGGCTAAGGGATCAACCCATGACGACACAATGAATCACGGGTTCTTTTCCAAATCTTATTCCTGCCTCATTCGCGCCGTGATGGAGCCGCAGTAAATGCCGTAAATACTTAAGTTGCCTCGACGGCCCGGCTCATCGAACGGCTTGGACACGTCAGCCCCCCAGCCCTCTGAGTCGCGCGAAGGGCCGGGCCACCCTCGAGGCACAGGGCTGCCCTTCAAGGCAGCCTTTTCTCTTGTTTAAAGGGCTTTGCGATGGTCCAGATCGCAAAGCCCTCTTTTTTTGTCGGTTACCGATTGCTTAACGGCGAGGCGGATTCCGGCACGCTCAAGATCCTTCAAAATCCCGACAGCACGAGCTTGCCCCGGGTGCGGTTGCTCTCGATGAGAGCGTGCGCGCGCTTGAGATTGGCGGCGTTGATCGGCCCGACGACCTCGGCCAAGGTGGTCCTGATCGTGCCCGCATCGACGAGACGCGACGCTTCGTTCAGGATCTCGTGCTGTCGCTCCATGTCGGCGGTCTGGAAGGTGGAGCGGGTGAACATGGATTCCCAGTGGATCGACACGCTCTTGCCCTTGAGGAGCATGATGTCGAGCGGCCCCTTCGGATCGTCGATCAAGGCAAAGCGGCCTTGCGGTGCGATAGTCTTGGCGATCTCGGCGAAATGATTGTCCGTGTGGGTGATCGAGAACACGAAGGCCGGCGCGCCGATCCCTAACGCTTCCACCTGAGCCGCGAGAGGCTTGCCGTGATCGATCACGTGATGGGCGCCAAGCTCCTTGACCCATGCCTGCGTGTCGGGCCGGGACGCGGTGGCGATGACGGTGAGATCGGTGAGCCGGCGCGCGAGCTGAATCGCGATGGAGCCGACGCCGCCGGCACCGCCCACGATTAGGACGGCGTTGGCCGCGCCCTTCACGGGATGGCGGATATCGAGCCGGTCGAACAGGGTTTCCCAGGCGGTCAGCGTGGTGAGCGGCAGGGCTGCGGCTTCCTCAAATCCAAGGGATTTCGGCTTTGTGCCCACGAGCCGCTCGTCCACCACATGGAATTCCGCGTTGGTGCCCTGGCGGGTGATGGCGCCGGCATAGAACACCTGGTCGCCTTCCTTGAACAGGGAAACGTCCTTGCCCACCCCTCGGACGATCCCGGCCGCATCGAAGCCCAGAACCTTGTAGCCGCCCGGCTCTGCTTGCGCCCGCATGCGAACCTTCGTGTCGACCGGGTTCAGGGACACTGCCTTGATCTCGACGAGAAGGTCGCGCGGGCCCGGCTCCGGGCTGGGCAGCTCGACGTCCATGAGGGAATCGTCCTGATCGATGGGAAGGGATTGCTGGTATCCGACGGCGCGCATGGCATGTCTCCTGTTGACGGGAGCATAGTTGGGCATAGTCTTAGATGCCGCAAGAACGCACAAAAAAAGCCCATAGTGTCGAAAAGGATACCGTGATGCCGCAGAAGGTGCCGAGGGTTCAGGGATGCTCCGTGGAGCGGACCATGAGCCTGATCGACGGCAAGTGGAAGATCATCGTCCTCTACAAGCTCCTGCGCGGAACCTTGCGTTTCAACGAGTTGCGCCGGCTCATCCCATCCATCACGCAGCGTATGCTCACCCATCAGCTGCGCGAGCTGGAGGCGGACGGCCTCATCGTCAGGACCGTTTACGCCCAGGTGCCGCCCCGGGTCGAATATACGCTCTCCGGCCGCGGTCGATCTCTGGAACCCGTGCTGATGGCCATGAAGGAGTGGGGTGACGAAAATCTGTCGTCTGAACAGGCCGAGGCAGCGTAAAGTGCCTGTGCGGTGCAGCAACTTTACCCTACTTTGTTCAGATCTTTATGCTTTTGTTGCGCAACCTGTCGCACTGTGGCAACGCTCCCGCGGTTAGAGCATTTTCGGCGCAGCGGACCCGGTTCGCCGCCACAAATGCGATCAAGCAGAGGGAAGAGCTGATTTCCTGCAAGGGAAACGGCTCGATACACATAAGAGGATGCGCGCATGAAGCTGGATACACCGACCAGCGGAAGCGAATTGACGGCCTCCGCCGTCGCCGTGCTGGAATCCGGACACAAGGCCGTTCCGCCAACCTTCGTGCGCGATCTCTACGGGCGCGTCCCGCCGGAGGACTTGGCTTCCTATTCGCCGCAGACCCTGGCGGATCTCGCTGCGGAAGCCTTCGAGCACCTCAAGGCCTCGCGCACCGGCGATGGCGCCGATATCCGCCTCTTCGATTTCCAGATCGAGCGCGAGGGCCGGCGCCAGGACGTGTCGGTGCTCGAGATCGTCAACGACAACATGCCTTTCCTGCTCGATTCGACCCTCGCCGAGGTCGTGGACCAGGGCTACGAGCCGCTGCTCGTGGCCCACCCGATCCTGGCCGTGGAACGGGACTCGAGCGGCGCTCTCGTGCGCCTGGTGGGCGAGGCCACGGCCGCCCTGCGGCTCGGCGTGAAGCGGGAAAGCTTCATCCATATCCACCTGCCGCGCATCGACGACGCGGAAACCCGCACCCGCCTGATCGAAGCCATGCGCCTGGTGCACAGGGACGTGTCCGTAGCGGTCCACGACTGGCCGGGCATGCGCGCCCGGATCGCCGAGATCGTGCACAATTACCGCCTCAATCCTCCGCCGCTGCCGGAGGACGATGTGAAGGAAGCCATCGCGTTCCTCGACTGGATCGCTCGGGACAACTTCACCTTCTTAGGATTGCGCGAATATCGCCTGCCCTCCGGGGACACGGCGGCCGATCCGGTCGAGGGCTCGGGTCTCGGCCTGTTGCGCGATCCCTCCGTGCGCGTGCTGCGCCGCGGCCGCGAGCTGGTGGCGATGACGCCGGAAATCCGCGCCTTCCTGGCGCGCCCGCAGGCGCTGATCATCGCCAAGGCGAACGTGAAATCCCGCGTCCATCGCCGCGCCCATCTCGATTATGTGGGCGTCAAGCTGTTCGACGACAGCGGTCATCTGCGCGGCGAATTGCGCATCGTCGGCCTGTTCACGGCGAGCGCCTATACCAACACAACGGGCGAAGTGCCATACTTGCGCCTCAAGGTGGCGAAGGTCGTTTCCCATGCGGGCTTCGATCCCGCGAGCTATGCGGGCCGCGCGCTCCTCAACGTGCTCGAAAGTTATCCGCGCGACGAGCTGTTCCAGATCGACGAGGACACGCTCTATCGCTTCGCTATCGACATCATGAACCTGTCGGAGCGTCCGCGGGTGCGGGCGCTCGCCCGCGTCGACGAGTTCGACCGCTTCGTCTCGGTGCTCGTCTTCGTGCCCAAGGACCGTTACGACACCCAGGCGCGCCAGCGCATCGGCCAGTTCCTGGCGGGCATCTACGAGGGGCGCGTTTCAGCCTCCTATCCCGATTACCCGGAAGGCCCGCTCGCGCGCACCCATTACATCATCGGGCGCGACGAGGGCGAGACGCCGGACGTGCCGCGCGAGACCCTGGAGAAGGGCATTGCCGCCATCGTGCGCACCTGGAGCGATGCCCTGCGCGACGCGCTCGACGGCAGCGTCGGCGGCGCCCGCGCCCGTGCCCTGGCGTCCCGCTACGGCGAGGCCTTCAGCGCGGCCTACCGCGAAGCGTTCGGGGCCGAGCAGGCCATCGCGGACATCGCTCTCCTGGAGCAGCTCTCGGAGGCCCGTCCCCGCGCCGTCGACCTCTATCGCCGCGAAGGCGACGATGAGACCCGCGTGAACCTGAAGGTGTTCTCGCTCAATGTGGCGCTGCCCCTGTCGGAGCGGGTGCCGCTTCTGGAGAACCTCGGCTTCCGGGTGGTCAACGAGAGGACCTACCGGGTCGCCTTCAGCGCGACGGGTCGGGTGTGGCTTCACGACATGACCCTGGAGCGTGCCTCGGGAGGCACCATCAAGATCGATGAGATCCAGGCACTCATCGAGGCGGCACTGCTCGCGCTCTTCCGGGGTCTCGCGGAATCGGATGGCTTCAATCGCCTCGTGATCGAAGCGGGCCTGGGCTGGCGCGATGTGGCCATGGTCCGCGCGTTCGGCCGTTACCTGCGCCAGATCCAGGTGACCTACGCGCAGGATTACATCGCCGAGACACTTGCCCGCCACGGCGCCATCGCGGCCGATCTGGTGAAGCTCTTCTACGCGCGCTTCGACCCGCGCCAGGATAAGAACCGCGCCGGCGCCGAGGCGGCGATCCGCGAGCGGATCGAGGAGCAACTCAAGGAGGTCACGAGCCTCGACGATGATCGGATCTTGCGCCGCTTCGTCAACCTGATCGAATCAGCGATCCGCACCAATTTCTTCCAGCTTGAGGACAACGGCCTGCCGCGCCAGACCATCGCGTTCAAGTTCGAATGCGCCAAGGTGGAAGGCCTGCCGCTGCCCAGGCCCCTCTACGAGATCTTCGTCTATTCGCCCCGCGTCGAGGGCGTGCATCTGCGCTTCGGCAAGGTGGCGCGTGGAGGCCTGCGCTGGTCCGACCGGCCGCAGGATTTTCGCACCGAGGTGCTGGGCCTCGTCAAGGCGCAGCAGGTCAAGAACGCCGTGATCGTGCCGGTGGGCGCCAAGGGCGGCTTCGTGCCCAAGCATCTGCCTCCGGCGAGCGACCGGCAGGCCTGGCTCACGGAAGGCACCGAGAGCTACCGCATCTTTGTGCGCACGCTGCTGCAGCTCACCGACAACATCGTCGGCGACAGCGTGGTCCCTCCCGCCGATACGGTGCGTCATGACGGCGACGATCCGTACCTCGTGGTCGCGGCCGACAAGGGCACGGCCACCTTCTCGGACATCGCCAATGCGCTCTCCATCGAGAAAGGCCATTGGCTCGGCGATGCCTTCGCGTCCGGCGGCAGCCAGGGCTACGATCACAAGAAGATGGGCATCACCGCCCGCGGCGCCTGGGAGGCGGTGAAGCGCCACTTCCGCGAGATCGACGTGGACATCCAGACGACGCCCGTGACCGTGGCGGGCGTCGGCGACATGTCGGGGGATGTGTTCGGCAACGGCATGCTTCTGTCACGGGCCCTCAAGCTCGTGGCGGCGTTCGACCACCGCGACATCTTCATCGATCCCAATCCGGATCCGGAAGCCTCTTATCTGGAGCGCGAGCGGCTGTTCAATCTGCCCCGTTCGAGCTGGCAGGATTACGACAAGAGCCTAATCTCGCAGGGCGGCGGCGTGTTCCCGCGCAGCGCGAAATCGATCCCGCTCTCGGACGAGATGCGCACGCTTCTCGACATCGACAAGCCGCAGGCCACGCCGGCCGAGGTGATGAACGCGATCCTGAAAGCCCGCGTCGATCTGCTCTGGTTCGGCGGCATCGGCACCTATATCCGCGCGTCGATCGAGACCGACGAGCAGGTGGGCGATCGTGCCAACGACGCGATCCGCATCACCGGTCCGGAGGTGCGCGCCAAGGTCATCGGTGAGGGCGCCAATCTCGGCGTCACCCAGCGCGGGCGCATCGAGGCGGCGCAGAGCGGCGTCCGCCTCAACACGGATGCCATCGATAACTCGGCGGGCGTCAACACCTCCGACGTGGAGGTGAACATCAAGATCGCGCTCACCACCCCGGAACGCGACGGACGTCTCAGCGAAGAGCAGCGCAACGAGCTGCTCGTTCACATGACCGAGGATGTGGCGGCCCTCGTCCTGCGCAACAACTACCTGCAGACCCTGGCGATCTCGCTCTCCGAGCAACTCGGCGTCGCCGATCTCGGCTTCGCGCGCCGGCTCATGCACATGCTGGAGGCCCAGGGACGCCTCAACCGGGCCGTCGAGTATCTGCCGGACGACAGCACCCTGGCCGAGCGCGGACGCCGCGGGGAGGCCCTGACGCGGCCGGAGCTCGCGGTGCTGCTCGCCTATGCCAAGCTTTCCCTGCACGACGAGCTTTTGGAAAGCCCCGTGCCGGACGATCCGTATCTCGGCAAGGAGCTGGAGCGCTACTTCCCGGCCGAGATGCGCGAACGTTTCCCGGACGCGATCGCAAGCCATCGCCTGCGCCGCGAGATCATCGCGACGCAGCTTGCCAACGCCATCATCAACCGGGGCGGGCCGACCATGGTGGCACGCCTCGTCGACCAGACCGGCGCCGATGCCCCGACCATCGCGGCCGCCTATGCGGCGACCCGCGATTCCTTCGGCCTCACCGAGATGAACGTCGCCATCGATGCCCTCGACGGTGTCGTGTCGGGCCAGGGTCAGCTGCGCCTCTACGGCGAATTGCAGGATCTCCTGATGAACCGGATCGTCTGGTTCATCCGCAACGTGGATTTCGTCAACCATTCCCTCGACGAGATCATCGGCACTTACCGGGCCGGCATCGCCGAGATCGAGCGCAACCTCACGGAAACGCTCTCGCCCGAGGCCCGGACGGCCTGGGACGCCCGCACCAAGGCGCTGGTGGACGAGGGCACGCCGGAGGACCTGGCGCGGCGCATCGCGTCGCTGCCCGATCTCGTGGCGGCGCCCGATGTCGTGCAGACGGCGCAGAAGACCGGTAAGCCCGTCAGCGACATCGCCTGCACCCATTTCGCCCTCGAGGCCTCGTTCCGGCTCGGCGCGCTCATCAGCGCGGCGCAGCAGATCAATGTCAGCGACTATTTCGACCGTTTGGCGCTCGACCGTGCCATCGACAGCATCGCCTATGCCCATCGCGGCCTGACGGCGGAAGTATCGTCTCAGGATCTGTCCGGCGCCGAGGCGGTGCGTGCCTGGAGCGAGAAGCGCGGCGCCGACGTCAACCGCATCCGGAGCGCGGTCGACGGCATCGTCTCGTCGGGCCTGACCCTGTCGAAGATCACCGTGGCGGCGAGCCTGCTCGGGGATCTTGCGCGGATGAGTTGAGGCCTTGTCGGGTCAGACTGGAGACGCGCAGTTCCACCATGCGTTTCAGGTCCGATTGTCCGAGTTGATGCGGTGGCGCCGGGACGTCCGGCGCTTCCGTGCCGATCCGGTCGATCCTGCGGCGCTGCGTTCTCTCATCGAAATTGCTGCCCTCTCGCCATCCGTCGGCAACTCTCAGCCCTGGCGCTTCGTCCATGTGGCCTCTGCGGCCATGCGCGAAGCCGTCGTTGCGAGCTTCGAGCGCTGCAACGCCGAGGCCCTTCAGGCTTATGACGGGGAGAGGGCCAATCTTTATGCCCGTCTCAAGCTCGAGGGACTGAGGGAGGCTCCCGTGCATCTTGCCGTGTTCTGCGATGAGCAGACACAGGACGGGCATGGTCTGGGACGGCGCACGATGCCGGAGATGCTGCGGTATTCCGTCGTGGCCGCCGTTCAATCGTTCTGGCTGGCTGCGCGGGCCAAGGGCCTCGGGGTCGGCTGGGTCTCGATCCTCGATCCCGAGGAGGTCAAGCACGCACTCGACGTCCCATCGACGTGGACGCTCATCGCGTATTTGTGCGTCGGTTATCCTGTCGAGGCGCATCTCGATCCCGAACTCCAGAGACATGGCTGGCAGGACCGCTTACCTTTCGATTCCATCTTCAAGGAACGTCGATGAGCGCTTCGCGCCCCGCCATTCTGGGCTGGCTTCTGTTCGACTGGGCCTGCCAGCCGTTCTTCACCCTCGTCACCACCTTCGTGTTCGCGCCCTATTTCGCCTCGGCGCTCGCGCCCGATCCGGTGACAGGGCAGAGCCTGTGGGGCTATGCGACGGCGGCGGCGGGGCTCGTGCTCGCCGTCCTGTCGCCGGTCCTCGGCTCCATCGCCGACGCGACCGGGCCGAAGAAGCCCTGGATCGCCACCTGCGGCCTCGTGCTGGTCATCGCGTCTTTCGCCCTGTGGTACGCCGCGCCGGGGCAGCCCTTTGCGATCGCCGTCGCCCTCATCGGATTCGCCTTTGGCACGGTGGCCGTGGAGGTCGCGGCGGTGTTCAACAACGCCATGATCCCGCATCTCGTGCCGCCGGAGCGCTATGGCCGCCTCTCCGGCACCGGCTGGGCCATGGGCTATCTGGGCGGCCTGGTGTCGCTCGTGATCGTGCTCGGCTTCCTCGCCGCCGATCCGGCGACGATGAAGACGGTCTTCGGCCTGGATCCCCTGTTCGGCCTCGATCCGGCCACCCGCGAAGGCGACCGCGTCACGGGACCGTTCTCGGCCCTGTGGTTCCTCGTCTTCGTGCTGCCGCTCTTCCTTGTCACCCCCGATGTCCCGCGCTCGGGGATGCGCCTGAACGAGGCCGCGCGCAAAGGACTTGAGCAGGTGAGGAGCACCATCGCGGACGCCCGTCGGCACGAGAGCGTCGGGCGCTTCCTCATCGCCAACATGGTCTATCAGGACGCCCTGGTGGCGCTCTTCGCCTTCGGGGGCATCTACGGGGCGGGCGTGTTCGGCTGGCAGGCCATCGAACTCGGCATCTTCGGCATCCTGCTCACCATCACCGGCACGATCGGCGCCCTGATCGGCGGGCGGCTCGACGATCGCATCGGCGCAAAGCCCGTGATCCTCGGGGCGATCGTCACTCTCGCCCTCGTCTGCGTCGGCGTGCTCTCGCTCGGGCGCGATCACGTCCTCTTCGTGGTGCCAGCCGCGCCCCCGGCGCCCGATGACGGCCTCTACGCCTCCGCGCCCGAAAAGATGTTCGTGCTGCTCGGCCTTGTCATTGGCTCCGTCGCTGGACCGTTGCAGGCTTCCTCGCGCAGCCTGCTGGCGCGGCTCGTACCGGCGCGGGAGGCCGGGCGTTATTTCGGCCTGCTGGCCCTGTCGGGAAAGGTCACGTCCTTCCTCGCGCCACTTGCCGTTGCGGTTGCAACGACGATCTTCCAAACCCAGGCGGCAGGACCGGCGGTGCTGATCCTGTTCCTGCTCGTCGGGTTCTGGCTCTTGAGCGGCGTGAAGCGCGTGTGAGCGCTGGTCACTCCAGCGTCACCGCCGTGCCGCTGACCGACACCATCATCATGCCCTCGTTCTTGCCGAGGCCGCCGTAATCGAGGTGGACGCCCACGATGGCATGGGCGCCGAGGCGCTGTGCCTCCTCGATCATCTCCTGGATAGCCGTGTCGCGCCCATCGCGCAGGACGCGCTCGTAGGAGCCGGCCCGTCCGCCGACCACGTCGCGGATGGAGGCGAAGAAGTCGCGGAACACGTTGGCGCCGAGAATGGCCTCGCCCGAGACGATGCCGCGATAAGAGGCGATGCGGCGGCCTTCGATGGACGGCGTGGTGGTGATGATCATGGCTTTCTCCTGCTGCTCCGCTTCAGATGGGAAGGGAGGGGAGAAATGTCATCGTCACCCTGATTGGGGGAGACGGCGACCCGATGAGGCCTGCACGTCATGGCCGTCCCCGGACTTGATCCGGGGATCAGTCCCGGTCATCCCGATCCTATGAAGCAGCGCGCACCACCGAGCGGGATCACCGGCACAAGGCCGGTGATGACGAAGGATGAACCTCGGCGGACCCAGTCCTTCAATGCCGGAAGTGCCGGTGTCCCGTGAACACCATGGCCAGACCCGCCTCGTCGGCGGCCTTGATCACCTCCTCGTCGCGCATGGAGCCGCCGGGCTGGATCACCGCCGTGGCGCCGGCCTCGGCCGCGGCGAGGAGACCGTCCGCGAAGGGGAAGAAGGCGTCGGAGGCCACCACCGAGCCCTTGGCGAGGGTCTCAGGGAGTCCTGCGGCCTTCGCGGCCTCGGCGGCCTTCCAGGCGGCGATGCGGGAGGAATCGACCCGGCTCATCTGGCCGGCCCCGATGCCCACCGTGGCGAGGTCCCTGGCGTAGACGATGGCATTCGACTTCACGTGCTTGGCGACCCGGAAGGCGAAGCGCAGATCCTCCAATTCCCGGTCGGTGGGCGCGCGCTTCGTCACCACCTTCAGGTCCATGGCGTCGACCACCGCGTTGTCCCGGTTCTGCGCCAGGAAGCCGCCCGCCACCGTGCGCAGCGTCAGGCCCTCCTGGCGCGGATCGGGCAGGCCTCCGGCGAGCAGGAGACGCAGGTTCTTCTTGGCGGCCACGATCGCGATCGCCTCCTCGGTGGCATCAGGCGCGATGATCACCTCGGTGAAGATCTCGGTGATGGCCTTCGCGGCCTCCGCATCGAGCGGCCGGTTCATGGCCACGATGCCCCCGAAGGCCGAGACCGGATCGCAGCGAAGCGCCTTCTCGTAGGCCTCGCGGAGCGAGATGCCTTCCGCCACGCCGCACGGGTTAGCGTGCTTGACGATCACGATGGCGGCGGAGCGCTCAGGGGCGAATTCCGCCACGGCCTCGTAAGCCGCGTCGGTGTCGTTGATGTTGTTATAGGAGAGCTGCTTGCCCTGCACCTGGCGGGCGGTGGCCACGCCCGGCCGGCTCTCCGGCGTGCGGTAGAAGGCGGCGCTCTGGTGCGGGTTCTCGCCGTAGCGCATCACCTCGGCGATGGAACCGCCGAGCGCACGGAAGGGCGGCGTTTCCTCGGCGAGCTCGGCGGCGAACCAGTTGGAGATCGCCGCGTCGTAGGCAGCCGTGCGGGCATAGGCCTTCTGGGCGAGACGGCGGCGTAGCGTGTAGGTGACCGAGCCGTCGTGCCTCGAGAGATCCTCCAGGACGGACGCGTAGTCGGCGCCGTCCACCACCACGGCCACGTCGCCGTGGTTCTTGGCGGCCGCGCGGATCATGGCCGGCCCGCCGATATCGATGTTCTCGATGCAATCGTCGTAAGGCTTGCCGGCCGCGACCGTCGCCTCGAACGGGTAGAGGTTCACCACCAGGAGGTCGATGGGCTGGATGCCGTGGGCGAGCATGGCCGCCTGATGCTCGGGGTTCTCGCGGATGCCGAGGAGCCCGCCGTGGACCGCCGGATGCAGCGTCTTCACGCGCCCGTCCATCATCTCAGGGTACCCGGTGAGCTCGCTCACGTCCTTCACGGGCAGGCCCGCCTCGCTGAGCGCCTTATGCGTGCCGCCGGTGGACACCAGCTCGATGCCGCGCTCGGAGAGCGCGCGGGCGAAGTCCACGAGACCCGTCTTGTCGGATACGGAAAGCAGAGCGCGGGAGACGCGCTTCAGGTCGCTCGGCATGACGGCCGCTCCATTCAGGGAAAAGATGCGGGCGCGATACCACGGGAGATCAGGGATGGGAACCTGTTGCGGCCGCAGGGGATGGATGTCCAGTTGTTATAACGGTCCTACTGCCGGTGCCACCCTTCGGGCACGAAGCCGCGACAGGCCAGGGCCACGGCTGCGAAGGAGCGTGGGCCGTCCGGCTCGCCCGCCTCGTAAGAGGCCCGCAGGGCCTGTTCGAAGGCCGTGCGCCTCGTCTCGTCGAGCCCGGTCACGTATTTGCCGAGCGGTCCCTCTCCGGCGGCGTAGGGCCACCAGAAATCCTCGAAGGACGAAAACTCCATGCGGATCATCAGCGGGATCTCGGTGACGTCGGAAAGGCCGATCCGGGTCCAGAGCGCGCGCATCTCGCCCGGCCTCGTCAGCGGCTTGAAATAGCTCTCGCGCCTCGAAATAGCGGCGGAGGGATCGAGAACCGCGGCGGTATCCCAGAACATGCGCTGGACCGGCATCCCGCCATAGCTGTCCCAGACAGCGGCGGCCACGATTCCGCCGGGCCGCGTCACGCGGGTCATTTCCCGCAGAGCCTGCTCCGATTCCGGAATGAAGTGAAGGACGAGCAGAGCAAGCGCCCGGTCGAACGAGCGGTCCTCGAACGGAAGCGCGCAGGCATCGCCGCGGGCGATGGTGATGCGGGGATCGGCGTTGCGCGCCCGCGCGGCTTGGACGTAGACCTCGGAATAATCGATTCCGTCGATGCGGCCGATCTCGGCGACCTCCGGGATGGCGAAGGTCAGGCTGCCCGTGCCGCAGCCGACATCGAGCACCCGCTCGCCCGATTCCAGCCCGGCGAAGGCGAGGAACGGCCCGGCCAGCCGCCGGCTCCAGCGGCCCATGAGCTGCTCATAAACCTCGGCACTCTTCGCATGAAATTTGGAGGACATGATGTGCTCCCATTCTCGTCAGAGGCTTCGAACGCAACACCGCGTCATCTTAGCAGATCGGCGAGCCGGGCCTTACCTCCGATGATCAATTGCCTGGCGAAACGGGCTCCCGCCATGGTGCTTCGGCAAGAGCGAGCACGATTCAGACGCGGAGGGCAGCCATGAGCGAACTCGAAAAAGGCATCACGCGGGCCGGCGAAGGATACCGGGGCAAGTCGTGGAACATCCTGGGCCAACTCTATTTCCCGAAGGCCTCCTGCGGCTCGACCTTCGCGTTCGAGACCAACAGCGAGCCCGGGCAATACGTGCCCGTTCACATCCATCCCGAGCAGGACGAGTTCATCCTGATGCTCGAAGGCGAGCTCGATCTGAAGCTCGATGGCGTCTGGACCAAGGCGAAGGCGGGCGACCTCGTGCGCATGCCGCGGGGCGTTCCGCACGGCTATTTCAACAAGTCGGACGCACCGGCGCGCGCGCTGTTCTGGGTCTCGCCCGCGGGCAGGCTGGAGGCCCTGTTCGATGCCCTGCACGACCTGAACGACATCCCGCGGGTGCTGCAGCTCTCGGCCGCGCACCAAGTCGATTTCCTGCCGCCCGAGGCAAACGAATGAAACGCTAGATCAGCTCCGGTGCCTGATCCTGGGGCTCGCCGGGGTTGAACGTGCGCGCGAGGCGCTCGAAGCGCCAGCGCACCGTCGGCGTCTCGCTGGGGCGGATCGTCAGCACGATCTGCTCCGTGCGTCGCATGCCCTCGGCGGTGGCGAGAAACACGCTGTCCTCAAGCTCTGCTTCGATTGGGACGGCCGAGAACTGCCAGGCCTCCCGGTTGGGCAGAACCAGCATCACCACGCGGCCGCCCTGCGCGCGGCTCGCCTTGATGCCGGGTGCCAGATGGAAGCGGATGACGGCCTGCACCGTCCCGGCCCGGCCGCCGTCGCTGAAGAAGCTGTCCTCGCCCTCCAGCACGTTGCCCTTGGGGGCGAGCTGCCAGCGCCGCTCGTGGGTGATGCCGAATCGGGCCTTGTAGCCGTCATGGCTGGCGCTCAAGAGTTGGGCGTGCTCGCGCTCGCTGCGCTCCGCCGTCACGCGCTCGGGCCCGCTGATGACCACGGGGCCCACGCGGCGCAGGATCCAGGCGGAGATCCGCCGCTGCAGCCAGTTCCCTTTCTTGTCGACGATCTGGCAGGACGAGACGTCGTCGATGGAGGCGGTGGAATGCGCCACCGTCGAGCGCGCAGCCTGGATAATCGCCGGGCCGGCGATGGTGGGCGTGCCGCAATTGACCACGATGCGCTGCGCAGCGCTCGAGAACTCGAAGGACAGGCAACCGGCTGCCGCATCCTGGGACAGGGGCCGCGGCGGCGGCGCGCCCACATCGGCGACGAGCAGCGTGCGTCCCGCCTCCAGGCGCTCGTAGCCGGAATGGGGCGCGTGGTGGATCGGCTGGCTGCGCATGTCGTCATAGGTGAGCAGCGTCGCCAGATGATCGGCGGCGGTGACGCCCATGCCGTTGAAATGGGAGAGCGTGCCGTCCCCGTGCCGGAACAGGCGCACCATCGGGAGCATGCGGTCGACGGCGTGGAGCAGGGCGTCGGGGGTGTCGACCTCGCGGCTGGCGAACATCTGGCGCAGGGGCAGGAGATCGAACAGGAGGTCGACGACGATGCGCGGGTTGCGGCTCGCATGGCCGCCATCGGCCAGAATCTGCCGTTCGAGCTCGCGGGCGAGCAGGCGGCTTGCGCGCCTTAAGCTTCGGTCGAGGCCTTCGCAGCAGAGGCCCGCATAGCAGAGTGCGATGCCGGCCATGAGCTGCTGGTAGGGCAGGGCGCCGGAGCGGACCTGGCGCTCCAGGGTGCGCACGTGCTGGCCGATGATCTTCAGGAAGCGCTGGTAGAAGGCATGATCGGCGCCTTCCAGGATCAGGGGCGACTGGCTGATGAAGGACATGAGCCGGCGCGCCGTGATCTCCGGGCTGCAGGCGATCCGCCTGTCGCCGAGCTTCGAGGTGACGAATTCGTCCACCAGGGAGCGGGCATTGGCCTGGGCGAGCGCGGTGCCGGCCGCCCTTAAGTGCCGCAGCCAGCCGAAGCCGTAGAGCGCCTCGGCCCAGGCGCGGCTCGGGGGCGTGAACGCGAAGGGCGAGCGTCCGCCGGTGGTGATGGCGCGGCCGGAAAAGGCGAAGAAGCCGGAATAGATGTCGGTCGCGATGGTAGGATCGGCCGTGCGCAGATCCTGCGGGGCGAACAGCAGGCGCGTGGGCAGCGGCGCGCTGGAGAGCCGGGACAGGCTCCAGATCGTGCTCTCGCGCATGGCGCGGCCGGCCTCGCGAGCGGCAAGCCTGTACAGACGCCAGCGATCCGGCCCGAAATCCACCCGTGGCGCTCCCCTCGTTTGCTTGAATCTCAGCCAACTTAGGTGAGGAGTTCCTGCTGACTGGTTAACAACAGGTAAGAGACGATTCACCGTGTTCACGATCCTTTGTGCACAAACCGTGCGACAAAGAAGCCGTCGAGGCCGCCGCGGTCGTGTTCGGCGAGCGCCACGTGGCTCGGCAGGGTGCGCAGATCCCCCTGCGGCGTGATGCATTCGGTCAGGCCGCCGATCTCGTCCGCGGTGATGGGCCTGCGGGTGAAGTCAGGATGACGGGCAAGGAAGGCTTCTGCCTGCTGCTCTCCTTCCTCGGATTCCAGCGAGCAGGTGCAGTAGACCAGCCGCCCACCCGCCTTCAGGAGGCCTGCCGCCTTGTCGAGCAGGCGCGCCTGCAGGCCAGACAGCTTGCGGATGTCCTCCTCGCTCTTGGTCCAGGCCACATCCGGGTGGCGGCGGATGGTGCCGGTGGCCGAACAGGGAGCATCGAGCAGGATGGCGTCGAAGGGAGGAGCATCGAGCTTCTCCGCGTCCAGCGCCCTGGTCTCGGCCTTGAGATTCAGGCGGGCGAGATTCTCTTCCAGGCGCTGCAGCCGCTTGGCTGAACGATCGACGGCGAGCACCTCGGCGCCGGCGGACGCGAGCTGCGCAGTCTTGCCCCCGGGCGCGGCACAGAGATCCGCGATGCGCTCGCCGGGCTTCGCCTGCAGGAGGCGGGCCGGCAGGGCGGCGGCGGCATCCTGCACCCACCATTCGCCCTCCTCGAAGCCCGGAAGCTCGCGGATGGCGGTGCGCTCCTTGAGACGGACGCTGCCGGTGGGCAGGAGAACGCCGCCCAGGCGCTCGGCCCAGGCAGCCGGATCGCTCTTCACGGTCAGGTCGACGGACGCCATGGAGCGGTGCGCTTCGGCGATCCTTGTGGCGAGCGGCTCGCCGTATTGGGCGATCCAGCGCTCCTCCAGCCAGGTCGGCGTGTCGAGCCAGGGATCGTCCTGGCTCAGAATCTGCTCGCGCTCGCGGGCGACGCGGCGCAGGACCGCGTTGATGAAGCCGCCCGCGTGATGGAGCTTGGGATCTTCCTGGGCGAGCGCGACGGCGCTGTCGACGGCGGCATGGTCCGGCACGTCGAGAAACAGGATCTGCGCCGCCCCGATGGCCAGGAGGTGCATCAGGCGCTCGTCCTTGGGCGGCTTGTTGAGCCGCTCGCGCAAGGCATGGCCCAGGGTGCCGAGGCGGCGGAAGGTCACGATGGCAATGGCGCGGGCGAGCGCCTCGTCGCGGACGGAGAGGTTTTCCCCGCGGGAGAGCTCCTCCATGACGTCGTCGAGCGGCACGCGCCGCTTCAGGGTCTCGGTGACCGCCGTCCAGGCCAGGCGGCGGGGTCCGAGCCCCGCCTGTTCGTTCGATTGATCCAAAATCTATCCCCAAGGCCCGCGGCGGGTGCCGGTCGGGCCCGTGACCGAGCCGCCATGAGAACCCCCAGTGGATCCCCATGGACTCGATGCGCTCTGCGTGAAGAGGCCGGGCTGCTGCGCCGGCGTTCCCATCTCCTGCGCCAAAGCGTGCAGGGCCGCAATCCGGTTTTCCGTCGCGGGATGGGTCGAGAACAGGTTGTCCACGCCCCGGCCCGACAGCGGGTTGATGATGAAGAGCGAGGCGGTGGCCGGCCGGCGCTCCGCATCGGGGTTGGGAATCTGCGCCACGCCGCCGGCGATCCGCGCGAGCGCCGAGGCGAGCGCCAGCGGCTGGCCGCAGATCTGCGCGCCCATCCGGTCGGCATCATATTCCCGCGAGCGGCTGATCGCCATCTGGATGATCATGGCGGCAATCGGCGCGAGCAGGGCGGTGCCCAGCATCACGATGGGGTTCGGCCGCTCGTCGCGCCCGCCGAACAGGAAGCCGAACTGGGCCAGCGTCGCGATGGCGCCCGCTATGGTCGCGCTCACGGTCATGATCAGGGTATCGCGGTTCTTGATGTGGGCGAGCTCGTGCGCCATCACGCCCGCCACCTCGTCATGGGCGAGCATGTGGAGGAGGCCCGTGGTGGCCGCGACCGCCGCATTCTCCGGGTTGCGGCCGGTGGCGAACGCATTGGGCTGCGGATTGTCGATGAGATAGACCCGCGGCATCGGCAGGCCGGCGCGCCCGGCGAGGTCGCGCACCATGCGGACGAGTTCCGGCGCGGTGCGCTCATCCACCTCGACGGCATGGTGGGCGGCGAGCGCCAGCCGGTCCGAGTTCCAATAGGCGAAGATGTTGGTCGCGAGGCCCAAGCCCAACGCGATCATCATACCGGTTCCGCCGCCGAGAAAGTAGCCGACGACGCCGAACAGGGCCATCAGGCCTGCCAGCAGCATTCCGGTCTTGACGGTGTTCATCGGGGTCTCCACCTCGTGGTCAACGACAATTGATCCGTTTCAACCCTATGTGGGAACGGTCCAGCTCCCTCCCAAGACCTCCCAAGAGGAGCGAGCCTCTGGCATAAGGCACCTCATGAGCATGAACGACAACACTCCCCCGGCGAGCCCCATTGAGGGTGCAGCCCCCGGCAAACCCCTGTCTCCTGCCGCCCAGCGCGCCTTGGAGGAGGCAGCCCAGCGCCGCCTCGAGATCGACGCCCGTGCGGCCGAGATCGCCAAGCAGAAGGAGCTCCAGGGCCGCGGCGGCCTTGAGCCCGTCCGCTACGAGGATTGGGAGGTGAAAGGCCTGGCGAGCGATTTTTAGACCGCGCTGCCGAATCTGGTTTGGTGCTCCACAGGGGCTGTCTTTACCCGATTGATCTATGTGCATAAGATATGCGCATGGATTTTGGAGGTTCATCATGCCTAGGGGAGCTGGAGCGGTGAGAGAGCGGCGTCCCACCAATGTCTCTCTTCCTGTCGAGCTCGTGGCCGAGGCGAAAGCCCTCGACATCAATCTCTCCCAGGCGTGTGAGCGTGGCTTGGCGCATTCTGTGGCGGAGGCCCGGAGGGCCCGCTGGCTTAAGGACAACAAGGAAGCCATCGAGGCCTACAACGTGATGGTCGAGCGGGACGGATTGCCCCTGGATGAGTTCCGGCAATTCTGATGGGCCAATTCGACGTTTATGCCGGCGTCGGCCGTTCGAACCGGCTTGTGGTCGATCTGCAATCCGACCTTCTGGCACCGATCGCCACCCGCATCGTTGCGCCGCTCTTTCAGCGGAGTGAAACACCGGTCCTCACCGAACTCTCCCCGCCGGTTCGCATCGATGGACGCGAATTCGTTGTGATGATCCCACTGCTGGCGTCCATTCCCGTGCGTGAATTGCAGCGCCCTGTGGGCTCCCTTGTTTCCGATCAGGACGCAATCAAGCGGGCGCTCGATGTTCTGTTTCTTGGCTTTTAAGTACGTTGCAGGCGGGGCAGCTGCACACGAAATTCGGATCGCCGCAAAAACTTTTCAGCCGCATGTCACATCCGGCTTTCCCGTCTCGTCTTAACATCGTCAGCACCACGACAATGAGGACCAAGACGATGAAAGCCCGATTGATTCCCTTCGACGTCGCTCCCGGCTCCGTGAAGCCGATGATCGAGCTGGAAAAGACCCTGAAGAACAGCGGTCTGGAGCACAGCCTGTTCGAGCTGGTGAAGATCCGCGCCTCGCAGATCAACGGCTGCGCCTATTGCATCCACATGCACACCAAGGACGCCCGCGCCAGCGGCGAGACCGAGGAGCGGATCTATCTCCTCAGCGCGTGGCGCGAATCGCCCCTCTACAGCGAGCGCGAACGCGCCGCGCTCGCCTGGACCGAGGCTTTGACTCTCGTGTCCGAGACCCATGCGCCCGACGCGGATTACGCGGAGCTGAGCCGGCACTTCACCCCCGTCGAGCAGGTCAACCTGACCCTGCTGATCGGCGCCATAAACGCTTGGAACCGCTTGGCGATCGGCTTCCGGTCCGTCCATCCGGTCGAGGCGAACCGTGCGGCCGCCTGACTGTGACGCGGTGGACCAGTTCCAGCCCCTCAGGTCGGGGCTGGTCCGCCTGGCCTATCGCATGCTCGGCTCGATCGCCGAGGCCGAGGACGTGGTGCAGGAGGCCTATATCCGCTGGCACCAGACGGATCGCTCGGCTATCCGCGAGCCCGGCGCCTTCCTGTCGAAGACCGTCACACGCCTGTGCCTCGACATCCTCAAGTCGGCGCGGGTCAAGCGCGAGACCTATATCGGACCCTGGCTGCCCGAGCCGGTTCTGGACACGGACCCGGAGGAGGACATGAGCGAGGATCTGTCTCTCACCCTGATGATGGCGCTGGAGCGGCTCTCGCCCCTGGAACGTGCGGCCTTCCTCCTGCACGACGTGTTCGGCCTCGGCTTCGACGAGGTCGCCGCGACCCTCGATCGGGATCCCGCCGCCTGCCGCCAGCTCGCGGCGCGGGCGCGAAAGAACGTGCGCGCCGATCGCCCCCGTTACCCCATTGACCGGGAGGAGGGCGAGCGCATGACCGATGCGTTCTTCGCCGCCTCGCGCAGCGGCGACGTGACGGCCTTGCGAAACCTCCTGGCGGAGAACGTCGTCTCCTACACGGATGGCGGCGGCATCCGCAACGCGGCGCTCAACCCGCTCTTCGGCTTCCGCCGGGTGGCAGGCCTGTTCCTGGGCGTGGCGCGCAAGAGCGGAGGCCAATTGCCTCCGGTGCTCTACAAGGGGCTGATCAACGGCCTGCCCGGCTTCGTCACCCTCGAACAGGACGGCATCGTGCAGACCACGAGCCTCGACATCGAGGACGGCCGCATCGTCGGGGTCTACATCGTGCGCAATCCCGAGAAGCTCGGGCATCTGTCCGGCCTGATCGGCTCCAGCATCCTTTCCTGACGTGGATGGCGGCGAAGCAGCGGTTGTTCCCTCGCCGGCCGCCCGCTACCTTGCCCCGAAAGGGGTAGGCTCATGGCGGGGACGAGCGAGACGGCACGGCTGACGATGTTCCGGGATCTCCTGGGTGACGCGCATCGCGCGCTCGATCTCCAGTTCGGCTTCGAGCTGTGGGACGGCTCGACGATTCCGGCGGATCTTCCGTCCTATGCCCTTCGGATCGTCATCAAGCGCGAGAGCGTGGTCGCCGCTCTCCTGCGCCGCCCGAATCTCGACACGGCGCTCAACGCCTATGTGGCGGGCCTCATCGATCTCAAGAACGGCACCATCTTCGATCTCGCCTCCCAGCGCCCGCAGAAGGCCGGCAAGCGTCTGAGAGCCCTGAACAAGCTGAAGGCCCTGAAGGTCGCCTATCATTTCCTGCGCGCGCCCGCCGACATGCCGCGCCCCCTGGTCCGGCCCGCCGAGGACACCGGCGCCCGCGACGGCAGGCCCTCCACCAACAAGGCCAACATCGCCTACCATTACGACGTGTCGAACGCCTTCTACCGGCTCTTCCTCGATCCGGAGATGGTCTATACCTGCGCCTATTTTCAGCCGGACTGGCACGACGACCTCGCCCGGGCGCAACGGGACAAGCTCGACATGATCTGCCGCAAGCTGCGGCTGAAAGCCGGCGAGCGCCTGCTCGACATCGGCTGCGGCTGGGGCGCCCTCATCTGCCACGCGGCGCAGCATTACGGCGTCAAGGCCACCGGCGTGACGCTCGCGGAAGAGCAGGCCGCGCTGGCGCGGGAGAAGATCGCGCGCCTCGGGCTGCAGGACCGGGTCGAGGTCGTCCTCAAGGACTTCACGCAAGTCGAGGGCGAGTTCGACAAGATCTCGTCCATCGGCATGTTCGAGCATGTGGGGATCGCCAACCACCCGACCTACTTCCAGACCGTCCACCGGCTGCTGAAACCCCGCGGGCTCTATCTGCACCACACCATCGCCCGGCGGGCGAAGCGTTCGGACAAGGCGTTCGGCCGCCTGAGGCCCGAGGCCAAGGCGGTCATGCGCTACATCTTCCCCGGCGCGGAGCTCGACCACCTCGGCATGTCGGTGGCCAGCCTGGAGCGCTTCGGCTTCGAGGTGCACGACGTGGAGGCCTGGCGCGAGCACTACCAGCGCACGACCCGCCTGTGGTGGGAGAACCTGAACGCGCGCCGGCAGGAGGCGGAAGCCGAGGTGGGCGCCGAGAAGACCCGCGCCTGGCTGCTCTACCTGTCGGGCGTCTCGCTGGGCTTCGAGCGCGGCGTCATCGGGGTGAACCAGACGCTGGCCTCCAAGCGCACCCGCGGCGCCTCGGGCCTGCCATCGAGCCGGGCGGATCTTTATCTTCCTTCCGGAACCAGCCAGCCGCGATAACGCACCAGACGTCCGATCAACGGCAGCCCGATCGTCACGTCGAAGCCGTAGCGGCCTTCATCATCAGCAAAGGCTTTCGCCAGCGTGTATGGAGCCGCCCGCCGGGCCAATCGCACGGGACCGATGCGCCAACCCACGACCTCCAGGTCGAAACCGGATTCATGCGGCGTGATCTCCAGCTCGACATCGAACGGCCCAAACCGCTCATGGAGACGTCGTGGCTCATCGCCGGGTTTCAGTGTGCTGCGGAAGACCGAGCGCCCGAAACGGCGAATCCAGACTTCCCCGTCTCCGGATCGTCTCAGCAGCACATCGGCCGGTTCGTTCGACGCACCGGACGGGAACCCGATCAATTTCGCGATGATCTTTGCCGTTCCGTTTTGTGCGCCGTCGATGGCGGCGCGGCCTGTCAGGTGGAGGGGTGCGTTCGTGTGGACGTCTCGCACCACGGCTGGAAGGCGCGCGATGTCGGATCCCAAAACCTTGTCGAAGAGTCCTCGGCCTTCGGGCCAGCTGTAGGCATTCCGCACCGTGATCCGAAATCGGCCGAACTCGTTCGCGATGTCCTTGAGGGACAGGAGGTCGCCTGCGACCCTTGCGCCGCGTGTCGTAAAGCGGCCATCAAGCAGACCCCGAACCAACGCGAGGGCTGGCAGGACAGGGATGTTCGGGCCGTCGCCTGCGGCCGCGACGAGGGACCAGCTCGCCCTGATGGCTTGCCCATCCCGACCTATTCCCGATGCCTCCACGCTCATGCCGCCGCGATCCGTTCCCAAGGACTCGAACCCCGATGCGATGGCTTGCAGGAAAGCCGCGGTGGGGCGGAGGGAGCGAATGAATCCGGCACGGACCGGCAGCATCAGAAGCCAAAGACCGAGGTGCAGGATCGGCAGCTCGAGCCCCGCTCGAAACAGGACGGTGCGGGCTGAGGGATAGCGGGTCGGGAGGAGGTCGAGATCCGGCGTTTCGCATAAGGAGAGCCAGCGTGGCCCGAGGCCCGGCATGTCCCGCCTCACGAGGTCGCCCCAGCCCGGTCTCGTGGTCCAGCGCCCGTCGCGCTTCACGCGAACCGGCTGTCCCGCATAGGCGAGAATGGCCTCGATCACGGATAAGCCGCGGGGTGCGCGATTGCCGGGCGAGATGGCAACGGCGATCTCGTCGACCCGTTGCCAACCTTCGGTCTGCATCGCCACGACCGCGCTGGAAAGGGCGGGAGTCGAGCTGGCGCCCGTTGCAACGAGCACGTTTGCCGCACGTGCGGCCGCGTCAAGAGCCGAAAAATCCGCCACGAAGTCGCGGGCGTCGGCGAGATCGACATAATGGCAGCCTGCCGCGATCGCGGCCTTCGCCAGATGAGGTTCTTGTCCCTGGAACGGTCCGGCGGCATCGACGACACAGAAGGGCTTCGACGTGCGCATCGCGTCGAGCGGCGCATCCCTGTCGATCACGATCACGTCGATGCGCCGGTCGCCGTAGCGCGTCTTGAGGTCTTGAACCAAGCCCGCATGGCGCTGAGGCCGGCGCCCGCCGATCAGCACGATTGCATCCGTGGTGGCGAGCAGGCTCTCGACGAGCCTCCGCCCGAACGCGCCCGCCCCGCCCACGACGAGAATACGGTCCGTCATGAGAGGCGCGCCAAGCCTGAATCATCGCGGCGCCGGGCCCCTATCTCCAGTGCAGGGGGCCGGAAGCGAGGGGTCCTGTTCCGTCCGATCACGAATGAGACCCGGGAAATCTGGCGACACTGCGTCTTGGTGCAACGAAGTTTCATGGCTTCTTGTAGCCCAATCCGCCGCCGGCGGTAAGGTCGAGGCCATGGCTTGTCAGGGCACCACCATCACCCGCGTGCCGACGCTCACCTGGTCGTAGAGATCGACGATGTCCTCGTTGAGCATGCGGATGCAGCCGTAGGACGCGTAGGTGCCGATGGAGGCGGGCCGGTTGGTGCCGTGGATAGCGTATTCGTCGAGATCGAGGGTGAGCGCCCGGGCGCCCATCGGGTTGTTCGGCGCGCCGCCGGGGATCACGTCGGGCAGGCGCGGGTTGTCGCGCTTGACCTCGTCCGGCGGCGACCAGGCGGGACGGACATACTTGCCGTCGATCCGCGCCTCGCCGAACCATTGCTTGCCGGGCTTGCCCACCGCCACCCGGTAGCGAAGGGCCGTGCCGTCGCCGCGCACGTAATAGAGCCGGCGCTCGCCGGTCTTGATCACGATGGTGCCCGGCGACACGCGCCCCTCGAAGGGCACGACCTCGCGGGCGGAGGCGGCCGTGGCGGCGACGCCGATGAGGGCGGCCAGGGCGAAAGCGGCGCGGATGCTCATGTCTCGAACCCTCCTGGGAAACCGTGAGGGTGAGACGCGAAAGATAAGGCTACGGTTCCGGCCCGTCCCGACGGGAGAGGTTCAGATCACCGGGTCCCAGGCCAGCATGCGCTCGCGCGCTTCGTGCGACGCCGGGTGCGGCTGGCGGTTCACCATCCGGGCATGGAGCCGCTTCACCGTGCGGCTGGCGGTCGTGAGGAACAGGAAGGGCAGGAAGGCGTGGACCAGGGCCGCAAGTCCGGCCGCGAGCAGCGGGCCGGCGAAGCTCATGGCGACGTGCATGTGCTCGAAATAGCTCTCGCCGACGGATTCCGGATGATCGGTGAACAGACGCTTCAAGGACATGGGCTGGGCTCCTCTCAGTCCGAGCTTCAAGCCTACGCTCGGACCGGGAGGAGCTCAACCGCGTTCCTGCGGCCAAGCTGTGCGCCCCGTCACCTGGCGAGCATCCGGACAAAAACATGGCCCGGACTGCGCCCGGCCATGGTGAGAATGTGTCCGGCGGCGAAGCTTAGGCCGCCTGCGTGCGCTTGTTCTGGCGGTTGGTGATGAGGTCGTCGACGACCGCCGGATCCGCAAGGGTCGAGGTGTCGCCGAGCGAGCCGAACTCGTCCTCGGCGATCTTGCGCAGGATGCGGCGCATGATCTTGCCCGAGCGGGTCTTGGGCAGGCCCGGGGCGAACTGGATCAGGTCCGGCGAGGCGATCGGGCCGATCTCCTTGCGCACCCAGGCCACCAGCTCCTTGCGCAGCTCTTCGGACGGCTCCTCGCCAGCCATCAGGGTCACATAGGCGTAGATGCCCTGGCCCTTGATGTCGTGCGGATAGCCGACCACGGCGGCCTCGGACACCTTCGGGTGCGCCACGAGGGCGGACTCCACCTCCGCCGTGCCCATGCGATGGCCCGACACGTTGATCACGTCGTCGACCCGGCCGGTGATCCAGTAATAGCCGTCCGCATCGCGCCGGCAGCCGTCGCCGGTGAAGTACTTGCCCGGATAGGTCGAGAAGTAGGTCTGCACGAAGCGCTCGTGGTCGCCGTAGACCGTGCGCATCTGGCCCGGCCAGGAATCGGCGATCACCAGATTGCCTTCCGTGGCACCCTCCTGCACGTTGCCCTCCGCGTCGACGATCTGCGGCTTCACGCCGAAGAAGGGGCGCGTGGCGGAGCCGGGCTTGAGCTTGGTCGCGCCGGGCAGCGGCGTGATCAGGATGCCGCCGGTCTCCGTCTGCCACCAGGTATCGACGATCGGGCAGCGGTCGTCGCCCACCACCCGGTGGTACCATTCCCAGGCTTCCGGGTTGATCGGCTCGCCCACGGAACCGAGCAGGCGAAGCGACTTGCGCGAGGTCTTTCTCACCGGCTCCTCGCCGGCCTGCATGAGCGAGCGGATCGCCGTGGGGGCGGTGTAGAAGATGTTGACCTGGTGCTTGTCGATCACCTCCCAGAAGCGGGAGATCGTCGGGTAGGTGGGCACGCCCTCGAACATCAGGGTCGTGGCGCCGTTGGCGAGCGGCCCGTAGAGGATGTAGGAATGGCCCGTCACCCAGCCCACATCGGCGGTGCACCAGTAGATGTCGCCGTCATGGTAGTCGAACACGTATTGATGCGTCATCGCCGCGTAGACGAGATAGCCGCCCGTGGTGTGCAGCACGCCCTTGGGCGTTCCCGTGCTCCCTGAGGTGTAGAGGATGAAGAGCGGATCCTCCGCGTTCATCTCCTCATAGGGGCACTCGTCGGACACGAGCTCCGCCGCCTCGTGGTAATAGACGTCGCGGCCCGGCACCATGTTGACCGCCGAGCCCGTGCGGCGCACCACCAGCACGTGATCGACGACGCCCGCGCCGACGCGTTCGATGGCGGCGTCCACGTTCACCTTCAGCGGCACCTTGCGGCCGCCGCGCAGGCCTTCGTCGGCCGTGATGACGAAGGCGGATTTCGCGTCCTGGATGCGGCTGGCGAGCGAATCCGGCGAGAAGCCGCCGAACACCACGGAATGGATGGCGCCGAGCCGCGCGCAGGCCAGCATCGCATAGGCGGCCTCCGGGATCATCGGCATGTAGATCGTCACCCGGTCGCCCTTGGCGACGCCGCGGTTGCGCATGATATTGGCCATGCGGCAGACCTCCGCGTGCAATTCGCGGTAGGTGATCTTCTTCGACTCGGATGGGTCGTCGCCCTCCCAGATGATGGCGACCTGGTCGCCGCGGGTGTGGAGGTGCCGGTCGATGCAGTTATAGGCCACATTGGTGACCCCGTCCTCGAACCAGCGGATCGCCACATTGTCGGGGCCGAAATTGGTGTTCTTGATCCGGGTCGGTGGCTTGAACCAGTGGATGCGCTTGGCCTCCTCGGCCCAGAAACCCTCCGGGTCCCTGACGGAAGCCTCGTACTTGGCCCGGTAGCCCGCATCGTCCAGATAGGCGCGGTGGCTCCACTCGGACGGCACGTCGTAGATCTTCTCTTCCATGGCGCTTCTCCCAGACGCATCCCTGACAGATTTAGCGCTAGGTTTACGGAAGAAGAGAGGGGTCGGGCAAGCGGCCTGAGATCGGACTTTGGTCTTTGCTACTTTCGGGGTGCGGCGCACAAATGGCGCCCGGGGGCGCATGCCTTGAAATTCCTCCTCAGTCCGTTCCACCGAGGGCCTTGTGCGGATTACATGCGGCCTGCCAACCTCTGCTTCACCCAGGCTTCAGCCTCTTCCAGTGTCATGAAGCTCGGTGGCGCAATGCTCGCATCGCACGGGCCGAACCCCGCCTCCAGGTGCCAGCGTCCCTTGTGCTCAGGGACATGAGTTTGTCCATCCAGGCGCACGACGACGGCGGTGAGCTGATCATCCGCAAAGATGAGGCGGCCCTCGCTGTCGTGGCCGTCGATAAGCACCTTGACGGGCTGGAAAGTGATATCGAAGGGCATGGTGCGCTCCGCAGTTGCAGGCGGGAGCACACGCTACTCTCAGCCGCCGGCGCCTGGAATACCGTGCCGACGATACGAATCAACGGTCAGGAAGGGGATTTGTTCGGCACAATCGCGGCCCGGCATCGTTATTGCTCCATCGCTGATCGGAGCCCCGTTCGCTCAGAGTGCTCGACAGGGAAGGATAAGGATGGCAGCCGGTCCTCACTCGCCGCAGACCCTGATGATCCGCAAGCTGGAGAGTATTTTTCCCCTCCGCGAGGAGGAGAAGCAGGCGCTCCAGGGTTTGCCGGTGCAGGTCGTCGTTCTCGAGGCAGACCATGACATCGTGCGCGTCGGCGACAGTCCCTCGCAATGCTGCCTGCTGCTGGAGGGCTTCACCTGCGTCTACAAGCTGACCGCCGAGGGCAAGCGCCAGATCATGGCTGTGCACGTGCCCGGCGACATCCCGGACCTCCAGAGCCTGCACCTGAAGGTCCTCGACAACAGCGTCGCTACGATGAGCCAGTGCACGGTCGGGTTCATCCAGCATGACGACCTGCGCCGGGTGTGCGAGCGTTATCCTCGCATCACCGCCGCCTTCTGGCGCGAGACCCTGGTGGACGCCTCGATCTTCCGCGAGTGGCTGCTCAACATCGGGCGGCGCGAGGCCTACACCCGGATGGCCCATCTTTTGTGCGAGTTCCTGGCTCGGCTGAAGGCGGTGGGGCTGGTCAAGGATGCCACCTTCGATCTGCCCATCACTCAGGGCGAGCTGGCGGACTGCACCGGCACCAGCACGGTTCATGTCAACCGGGTTCTCCAAGCCCTTCGGGCCGATGGCCTGATTCAGTCCAGGGGCACGCAGATCACCATCCCTGACTGGGA
The DNA here is from genome assembly GCF_036314085.1 of Microvirga sp. CF3016. Classification (NCBI taxonomy): domain Bacteria; kingdom Pseudomonadati; phylum Pseudomonadota; class Alphaproteobacteria; order Hyphomicrobiales; family Methylobacteriaceae; genus Microvirga; species Microvirga sp. CF3016. The sequence continues at coordinate 261,729 of NZ_JAYGGM010000003.1, read as the reverse complement.
GGCGCTGAAGGAAGCGGGCGAGTTCGACCCGCTTTACCTGCACCTGAAGCAGGATGAAGCCGCATGAGCCTCACCCATCAGCCTGTACGGGTCAACACCGGCTTCGAGGAAGAAGGCGTGCTGGTGTTCGACGAGCAGCAGCGGCTGGTCGCCGTGCTGGTCCATCTCTCGGACCGGAATGAGGTCGCTCCGGGGCAATGGTTCCTGGAGGCGGGCTTCGGCCCGCTCGGCGGTGTCACCCCTCATGCCTTCGCTGATCTCGACGCGGCACAGGAATGGATCAGGCAGCGTCTCGCCCTTTGGGTCTGACGCTGCGGACTCATGGTCCCATGGCGAATTGTTACAATCCGCCCATCCTGCAGATGATCGTCCATTCCTCGTCCGTCACCGGCTGCACCGACAGGCGGGAATTGTTGATCAGGATCATCTTCTCGAGGCCGGGCTCTCTCTTGATCTCGTCAAGCGTGACCGGGCGCTTGAAGGGCTTCACCGCCTTGATGTCGACCATGCCGAACTTGCCCGATTCGTCCGTGTGATCGGGGTAGTATTCCTTGATCACCTCGACGACGCCGACGACGGCCTTGCCCTCGTTGGAATGGTAGAAGAAACCCTGCTCGCCCTTTTTCATGGCCATCAGGTTCTGCTTGGCGACATGGTTGCGCACCCCGTTCCAGTGGGTGCCTTTCGGACCTTCCGCGACTTGGTCGTCCCAGGACCAGACGGAGGGTTCGGACTTGTAGAGCCAGTGGGCCATCGACGCTTACTCTTACTGTTCAGTGTTCGGACTTGATCGGACGGTTCATCAGCGCATCGACCGCCTGATCGAGGGTCCAGGCGCCGCTGAGAATCTGGTCGACCGCTTCGGCGATCGGCATGTCGACATTCTTCGCCCGCGCCAGCGCCACGAGGGCGCTTGCGGTCGCGGCCCCCTCCACCAGCTTGCCGCCGGCGGCCTCTTCCACGCTCATCCCCTGGCCGAGGCGCTGGCCGAAGGCGAAGTTGCGGGAATGGGCCGACGAGCAGGTGAGCACCAGATCGCCCAGCCCCGAGAGCCCCATCAGGGTCTCGGGCTCCCCGCCATAGGCGCGGGCGAAGCGCAGGAGCTCGGCGAAGCCGCGGGCGATCAGGGCGGCCTTGGCGCTCTCGCCGAGGCCCCTGCCGGCCACGGCCCCGCAGGCGATGGCCAGCACGTTCTTGGCCGCGCCGCCGATCTCGACGCCGCGCACGTCCTGGCGGTGGTAGACGCGCAGGGTCGGGCCGGAGAGAGCGGTCGCCAGATCCTCCGCGAGAGCCGCGTCCCGGCAGGCGAGCGTCACGGCGGTGGGCAGGCCCCGGGCCACGTCGTCGGCGAAGCTGGGTCCCGAGAGCACGGCGACCGGCGAGCCGGGGCGCATCTCCGCCACCACGTTGCAGAGAAAGGTTTGGCTCTCGCGCTCGATCCCCTTGGCGCAGAGCACCAGCGGCGCTGCCGCGGGCAGAACGGAGGAGAGCGCTGCCGTCATCTCCCGTGTCGTCTGCGCGGGCGTGACGAGAAGGACCGCGCGAGACGCCGCGAGATCGGCCAGGGCGGCGGTCGGGCGGATGCGGTCATGGAGCTTCACGCCGGGCAGGAAGCGCGCGTTGCTGCGGGTGGCGGCCAGCGCCTGCGCCTGCTCGGGCGAGCGCATCCACAGCACCACGTCGTTGCCGGCAATGGCCGCGGCATTGGCGAGCGCCGTTCCCCAGGCTCCCGCTCCGGCGATGCCAATCATTCCCATGGGCCGCTGATCCTGTTCATGACGCATTGGAAGCGGAGAAGGCCTGCCGCGAGATCCGGTAGAGCACATGCCTGCGCAGAGGATGGTGATCGGGAACGGCTGGGTGATCGAAGTCCTCTGCGGGATCGTGCGTCATGCCGAGCCGATGCATCACCTTCCGGGAGGGCTCGTTCATGCGCGACGTGTAGGCGACGACCTCCTGCAGGTCGCTCCGTTCGAAGATATCGCGGAGCGCCGCGCGCGCGGCCTCCGTGGCATAGCCTCTGCCCCAATAAGCCGGCACGAAATGCCATCCGACATCGACGCGCGGCTGAAAAGGCATCTCGCGGAGGATTCTTCTCAGGCCGGCGACGCCAATGAAAGCCGAGATTCCCGGAAGCTCGACCACCCATTGGTCGAAGCCGTGACGTTCGAAGCCCTCCGCATGGAGTCTCGCATCCGCCTCGCCCTTCTCGATCGGCATCGTGCCGGGGAAGAAGCGCCGCACCTCCGGATCCGCCTGGAGGGCCGCATAGCGGGCAACGTCGTCTTCGGTCCAACGGCGCAGAATCAGCCGCTCGGTGCGGATCTCCTCGGGGCACGGCAGCATCACGCCTTCGCCCCAGCCTCGTCGCGGCTCGTGTCGAGCGGCCAGCGGGCGCGGGCCGGGGCCGCGATGTCGTCGATGAGGCCGAGCCGCATGCGCTCCAGGCCCGCCCAGGCGATCATGGCGCCGTTGTCGCCGCACAGCGCCAGCGGCGGGGCGACGAGCTTGAGGCCGGCCTCCACGGCGAGCCGCTGCAGCCCCTGGCGCATGCTCTGGTTCGCCGCGACGCCGCCCGCCACCACCAGGGCGGTCGGATGGCCGGCGATGTCGCGGAAGGCGCGAAGCCCCACGCGGGTGCGGTCGACCACCACGTCGACGATGGCGGCCTGGAAGCTGGCGCAGAGATCGGCGATGTCGCTGGCCGTCAGCGGCGCGATCTTCTCCGCCTCGATGCGCACGGCGGTCTTGAGGCCGGACAGGGAGAAATTCGGTTCCGCGCGGCCCTGCATGGGGCGCGGGAAGGCGAAGCGCTCCGGATTGCCCTTCGCGGCCTCCTGTTCCACGTGAGGGCCGCCGGGATAGGGCAGCCCCAGCATCTTGGCGACCTTGTCGAAGGCCTCGCCGATGGCGTCGTCGATGGTGGTGCCCAGCCGCACGTAGTCGCCGACGCCACGCACCGCCACGAGCTGCGTATGGCCGCCGGAGGCGAGCAGCAGGAGATAGGGGAAGCCGATGCCGTCGGTGAGGCGCGCGGTGAGCGCATGGGCCTCGAGGTGGTTCACCGCCATCAGGGGCTTGCGGGTGACGAGCGAGATCGCCTTGGCGGTGGTCAGGCCCACCAGAACGCCGCCGATCAGGCCGGGGCCCGCCGCCACCGCAATGCCGTCGAGATCCTTCACGGAGCAATTGGCGCTTTTCAGCGCGCGCGCCACCAGCCGGTCGATCACCTCCACATGGGCGCGGGCGGCGATCTCCGGCACCACGCCGCCGTAGCGGGCATGCTCGGCGATCTGGCTCAGGACCTCGTTGGAGAGAATCTCGCCGCGTCCGTCGAAGCCGATTCCGACCACGGCGGCCGCGGTCTCGTCGCAGGTGGTCTCGATGCCTAGAATGCGCATGATCGTGGGCTGCTCAATTCCGGTGTTGTCCGGGCTTTCGGCCCGGCGCTCCTCCCCCTATAGTCCGCCGCGCCGCACAAGATCAAACCCATAGCGCGCAGAACAGGAGACTTCAGGCAGAATGGCCTCTTCACCCACCCTGGTCATCGGTACGCGAGGCAGCCCCCTGGCGCTCGCCCAGGCCCACGAGACGCAAGACAGGCTGGTCGCCGCCCATGGCTGGACCGTGGAGCACCTGCCCCTGTCGATCATCAAGACCACGGGCGACGCCATTCAGGACCGGCCCCTCTCGGAAGCCGGCGGCAAGGGGCTCTTCACCAAGGAACTCGACATCGCGCTGCTCGACGGTTCCATCGATCTCGCAGTCCATTCCGCCAAGGACCTGCCGACCGCTCTGCCGGAGGGGATCGTCATTGCCGGCTTCCTGCCGCGCGAGGACGTGCGCGACGCCTTCATCAGCCATCGCTTCAGGAGCCTGCAGGATCTCCCGCCGGGCGCCGTCGTGGGCTCCGCCTCCTTGCGGCGACAGGCGCAGATCCGCCGCCTGCGGCCGGATCTCCAGGTCACGCTCCTGCGCGGCAACGTGCAGACCAGGTTGGCGAAACTCGAACGCGGCGAGGTCGATGCGACGCTGCTCGCCATGGCGGGTCTGCGCCGGCTCGGACTCACCGATCACGCGACCATGGTTCTCGACACCGACGATTTCCTCCCGGCTGTCGGGCAGGGCGCCATCGCGGTGGCGATCCGGGCCGGGGACGAGCGGGTGCGCGAGGCGCTTCAGCCGATTCTCGATGGGCCGACCGGCCAAGCGCTTGCGGCGGAGCGCGCCTTCCTCACCATCCTCGACGGCTCCTGCCGTACGCCCATCGCAGGCCATGCGCGGTTGATCGGGGGCGAACTCGAGATCCGCGGCCTCGTGCTGCGCCCCGACGGCTCCGAGAGCCTGGAGGCTGTGCGCCGCGGCTCGCCGGACGACGCGGCGGCCCTCGGGCGCGAGGCCGGCGCGGAGCTGCGCTCCCGCATGCCGGTCGATTTCCTGAAAGCCTGATGCAGGTTCTCGTCACCCGCTCAGCCCAGGATGCCGAGCGCACGGCGCAAAAACTGGTCGCGCGCGGTCACGCGGCGTGCCTTGCGCCCGTGACCCGGATCGTCCCGACGGGCGATCCCGCGCCCGCCGCCGCTTACGATGCGCTCATCGTAACCAGCGCCCATGCGGCCGATGCCCTGGCAGGGCTGGACCGGCACAAACCCGTCTTCGCGGTCGGCACGCGCACGGCCGATGCGGTGCGTGCGCTCGGCTTTGCCCATGTGACCGTGGCGGACGGTGACGCGGTGTCGCTGGCGCGGCTGATTCGGGAAAGCCTGCCGCCCGGCCACACCCTGCTCCACGTGACGGGCCGCCATCACAAGGAGGAGCCGGCGTCGTCCCTGCGGGCGGCCGGATTTCCCGTACTCACCTGGGAGGCCTATGAGGCGAGGGCCATCGAACGTCTCCCCGCGGCTGCCGTCGAGGCCCTGCGCACTGGCCAAATCGGCGTGGCGCTCCATTATTCCCGACGGAGCGCGGATCTCGTCGTCCGGCTGGCCGAGGAGGCGGGAGTGGCGTCGAACCTGCGGGCTGTTCCCCATCTCTGCCTGTCGGCCGATGTGGCTGCGCCCCTCGTTGCGGTTGGCGCGACGACCCGCGTGGCCGGGGACCCTTCCGAGGATGCGCTTCTCAGGCTCCTCGATCCGCCCTCGTGATGACTGCCGGCGCTTCGTTGGCGATCCTATGTTAGGAAGCTTTGCCATACGCAGAGGATCGTGGTCCGATGGGCCCGTCCGTTTTGAGGATTTGACCGCCTTGAGGGAACGAAACGCTGCGCCCAAGCTTGCCTCATTTGCCTTTCACACTGACCTTTTGAAGATCCCGCGCCTGGCGCGACCCGTGCAAGAGTGACCCGTGACCGATTCATCTGATCCCCGCCGTCCGAAATCGTCCCGCAAGAAGCTCTCGCGTGAGCCGGCGACCCTCGACCTGAAGGCCACCGTGATCGACGACGGAATCGCCCCGGCCAGCCCGCCGGGCGCCGAAGCCCGGGACACGCTGGGACCAGACACGCCGGGACAGGATACGGCCGGACGGGACACCCTTGGGGGGGATGTTCCCGGCCCGGAGACGATCCCCGCAGGCGACACGCCGGATGGAAGGCCCGCCGAAACCATCGCGAGCGGCAGCGCGCCTCCGGCCGAGGATGTGGTGGCGTCGCCCGAGGCCAGTCTCGATTCGGGAGCCGGCACCGACACGCTCCCGCCCGGAGCCTCCGTCGGGGAGTCTGGAAGGCCGGATCCCACATCGTCTGAAAGCTCCTTCCAGGAGCCTCCCCCATCGCGGACACGCGACGATGCCGTGCCCCCGCCTCCCGCGCCCGAGCGGCGCAGCTCCGCCGGCGCCCTGATCGGATCGGGCCTGCTTGGCGGCCTCGTCGGCGCAGGGCTCCTCTACGGGTTGCAGGCCTGGCAGGAGGCGTCGGAGCAGGGGCAGCCGGTGGAACTGCGCTTGGCCCAGCTCGAGCAGCGCGTGGGAGCTCTCCGGCAGCCTGGACCGCTCGGTCAGCCCCAGGGCAACTTCCAGGCCCTGACGGAGCGCCTCCAGGCGCTTGAAACCGCCCGAGGAGAGTTGGATCAGCGCCTCCAGGCCGTCCAGGGCACGGTCCAGCAGGCCGCGAGCCAGGCCGAGGCAGCCCTGAACCGTCCTGCTCCCGAGGCGCCGCAGCCGACGCCTCAGAACGAGGCCGCGCTCACTGATCTGGGGAACCGCCTCTCCGCCCTGGAGGAGCAGGTCCGGACCAATGTCCAGAACGCGACCAATGCCGCGACCGCGTCGCAGGAACTCGACCGTCGCCTCACGGATCTGGACCGGCGCCTTGCCGATCAGGATCGCCGCTTCGGCGATACGGAACGACGCTTTTCGGAGACCGAACGCCGGTTTGCGGACACCGACCGTCGCTTCTCCGAGCAGGAGCAGCGCCTGGCGGCCCTCTCCCAGCAGGCGGCGGAGAACACCCGCAATGCCGAGGCCGCCGGCCAGACCGGAACCAAGGTGGTTCTCGCCGGTCGCCTGAACGACGCCCTGACGAACGGGACGCCGTATGCCGAAGTGCTCGAAGGGGTGAAGAAGGCCGGGGCCGAAGCGGGCCGCGTGGCGCCCCTGGAACCGTTCGCCCAGCAGGGTGCCCCGACCGCGGAGGCGCTCGCCCGCAGCTTCGAACCGGTCGAGACGGCGATCCTGCGCGAGAGCCGCGGCCCGGCCGAGGGCTGGACCGACCGGCTCCTGCGCATGGCCGACCGGGTGGTGACCGTCCGACCCGTGAACGAACCGGGCTCCGCCGGCGTTCCGGCTCTGGTCGCCCGCATCCGGCAGGCTCTGGAGCGCGGCGACGTGGTGGAGGCCGCAGCCGCCTGGGACGCCCTGCCCGAGCCGTCGCGACAGCTCTCCGAGGCCTGGGGCCGGCAGGTCAAGGCGGTCGCCGCGGCGCGCCAGGCGGCCCGGGCGATCAGCTCCGACGCGCTCGCCACCCTCAACCGTACGACGCAATAAAAGGATCTGCCCCGCATGTGGCGCGCTCTTGTTTTCATCGGTCTTCTCTGCGTCGCGGCCTTCGGCGCGGTCTGGCTCGCCGATCGGCCGGGCACGGTTCTGATCACCTTCGGCGGCTATGAGATCCAGATGTCGGTGGCGGTGGCGGCCATCGCGCTGGCTGGCCTTGCCCTGGCCCTGGCCCTGCTCTGGTCCCTGGTCACCGGCCTCATCCAGCTTCCCACCCGCCTCACTTTCGCCTCGCGGGCCCGCCGGCGCTCCCGGGGCTATCAGGCCGTCTCGCGCGGGATGGTGGCGGTCGGGGCCGGCGACACCATCGCGGCCCGCCGCTATGCCAACGAGGCCGAGCGCCTTCTGGGCAAAGAGCCCCTGACGCTCCTGCTCAAGGCGCAGGCCGCCCAGGTGTCCGGCAATCGGGAGGTGGCCGAGGCCGCTTTCCGGCAGATGATGGACGAGGACGAGACGCGGGTTCTCGGCCTGCGGGGCCTCTTCGTCGAGGCCCGGCGCCGGGGCGATGCGGAGGCCGCGCACGAATATGCCACCGAGGCCGTGCGCCTGGCGCCGGCGGCCGCCTGGGCAAGCGATGCGGTTCTCGAAGCGCGTTGCGCGGAACGGGATTGGCGCGGCGCGCTCGAAACCGTCGAGCGGCGGACCTCGCTTGGCCTCCTCGACAAGAAGACGGCCAGACGCCACCGGGCCGTCCTGCTGACGGCGGATGCCCTGGAGAGGGTCGATCACGACCCGGAGGGTGCGCTCAGAAGCGCCCAGGATGCGGTGAGGCTCGCGCCCGATCTCGTGCCGGCCGCAGCGCTGGCCGGCCGTCTGCTCTCGCGGAAAGGGGATCTGCGCAAGGCTGCCAAGGTGGTGGAAACCGCCTGGCGCAGCCTGCCGCACCCGGATCTGGCCGAGGTCTATCTCAACCTGCGCCCGGGGGATTCTGGGCTCGACCGCCTCAAGCGTGCCGAAACCCTCTCCCGCCTGGCCAATGGGGCGCCGGAAGGCCGGCTCGCCGTGGCACGTTCCGCCCTGGAGTCCCGCGAGTTCGACCGGGCCCGCGACGCGCTGGAGCCCCTGCTGCAGGACCGTCCGAGCATGCGGGTGTGCCTGCTCATGTCGGATCTGGAGCAGGCGGAGCACGGCTCCACGGGCAAGGGACGTGAATGGCTCGCCCGGGCTACCCGCGCCCCCCGGGATCCGGCCTGGATCGCCGATGGGGTCGTGTCCGACCACTGGGCGCCGGTCTCGCCCGTCACCGGGCGCCTCGATGCCTTCGTCTGGCAGGCGCCTCCCGACGTGCTGATCGCACCCGAGCTCACCCTGCACGACGACGTGACGGCGGATCTCGACGACGAGGTCAGGGCGCTGCCCATCGTCACGGCGGAAGAGCCTGCCTCGCCGCCCGTGACGGAAACGGTGCCCGTACCCGAGCCCGCTCCCGCGGAGAACGAGGTCAGGGCTGAACCCGTCGCCGCCGAGCCCGTCAGGGATGGTACAAGGGAGGAAACGCCTCTGCCGCCGCCCGGACCGGTGGTCTTTCCGAACACGCCGCCCGATGTGCCGAAGCCGAAGGAGCAGGCGTCCGCACGCCGCAGCGTTTTTTCGGTCTGGTAGGCCAATCCGGCCTTTCCCTCCCTTGCCAAGCGGCGGGGGAGGGGGTAAGAGGGCGGCCTCTCGGATCGCAACAATTGCGATGCCGCAATAGCTCAGCTGGTAGAGCACCTCATTCGTAATGAGGGGGTCGGGGGTTCGAATCCCTCTTGCGGCACCATTCCACTTCTGGCGGCGACGTCAGGCGGAAAGGCATGGCAGGGGGTCATAGCTCAGTTGGGAGAGCGCTTGAATGGCATTCAAGAGGTCGGCGGTTCGATTCCGCCTGGCTCCACCATCCTGCTAGTTCGGGTTCGAGACGAGAGACGGAGCGTGCGGGTGTAGCTCAGGGGTAGAGCACAACCTTGCCAAGGTTGGGGTCGAGGGTTCGAATCCCTTCGCCCGCTCCATTTCCTCAATGGGGAAATCCATCGACAAGGCGCCTTCGGGCGCCTTTCGTGTTTTGCGCCTCTCTCAATCAAACGGGCCCCATCCATGAATGGAAAGGGCCCGCGGTGACTCGAAGTCACACGTCATCGACGTTTATCCGGGTAAAACCGGTCATGGAATATGGATTGTCGAGCCGAAGGGTTGCCTCCAACGCTCAATGTCTCGACGAGGAGGGGGTCTTCAGCCCAGGCGATATCGCGATGCGAGCCTCCATCCGTTCAAGCCGGGGCGGGTGCCCGGTTCTTCAATGGTGCGGAACAGGCTTCGGTCAGGAACCCGCTCGAACAAGCATGCTGTTCCGCTCTCCGCGACGGGCCTCTCTCCAGGGATGAGATCACGGCCGTCAGAGATAGAAAGCGCTCGCACTCCGCTTGTTTCAGCGTGGCGGCAAAGAAAAAGGCCCGGCTAACAATTGCCGGGCCTTCTTGAGTTTGACTTACCGAACGGAGCCGTTCGGATCACGCCGCCTTGACGTCGTGGAGGAAGGTCGAGACCTCGCGGCCGAGATCGTGCGAGTGGCGCGACAGCTCCTGGGCGGCGCCGAGCACCTGGCTTGCCGCGGCCCCGGTCTCGCCGGCGCCCTGGTGCACGTCCGCGATGGAGCCGGTCACGGCCTCGGTGCCGCGGGCGGCTTCCTGGACGTTGCGGGCGATCTCGGCCGTGGCGGCGCCCTGCTCCTCCATGGCGGCGGCGATCGAGGTCGAGATCTGGCTCATCTCGGTGATCGTGCGGGCGATCTCCTGGATGGCCGCCACCGTCTGCTGCGTCGCCTGCTGCACCGAGCCGATCTGGGCCGAGATCTCCTCCGTGGCCTTGGCCGTCTGGCTGGCCAGCTCCTTGACCTCGGTGGCCACCACGGCGAAGCCTTTGCCGGCCTCGCCGGCGCGCGCCGCCTCGATGGTGGCGTTGAGCGCCAGCAGGTTGGTCTGACCCGCAATGGTGTTGATCAGCTGCACCACGTCGCCGATCTTGGCCGCCGTGGTGGCGAGATCCTGCACGGCCGCATCGGTGCGGCGCGCGCCCTGCACGGCCCGGTCTGCGATCTGCGAGGACTGCGCCACTTGACTGGCGATCTCGCGGATCGAGATCGACAGCTCCTCGGTGGCGGCCGCCACCGTCTGCACGTTGGCTGAGGTCTGCTGGGCGGCCGACGAGACGGTCACCGACTGCTGGGTGGTCTGGCCGGCAATGGACGTCATGGACTGAGCGGTGGCTTCCATCTCGGTGGCCGCCGAGGACAGCCCCTGCGTCAGCGCCGACACGTTCATCTCGAAGCGTTTCGTCAGCTGGTCCAGGATCTCCGCGCGGCGCATCTTGGCCTGGTTATCGGCCTCCTGGGCGGCGGCGAGGCGACGGGCCTCGACGGCGTTGTCCTTGAACACCTGCAGGGAGCGGGCGAGCTGCCCGACCTCGTCCTTGCGCTCGGTGCCCGTGACGTCGACGGTGAGGTCCCCCTCGGCCAGGCGGCTCATGGCGCCCGTCATCCGGGTCAGTGGGCGAACGATGCCGAAGATCGTGATCGAGCCGATGAGGCCGACCGCGATCAGGATGCCGAATGCAGCGGATGCGATCAGAAACGTCGAGGTCTCGCTGGCGAATTCCTCCGCCTCGCCTTTCGCTTTCCCGAGCGCCTTCTGATTGGCTTCGATGCGCTGGGTGAGGATGTCACGGGCATTGCGGCGAAGGTCACGCACCTCTCCGTTCGAGAGCTTGAGCGCAGCCGCATCGTCGTCCTTGAGGGCCAGCGCCACGCTCTGGTCCATGCCGGCGAAGTATTTCGCGATTTCAGACCTGATGTTCTCGTTGATGGCCCGGCGTTCGGCCGTGTCCGAGAGCGCCACCAGTTCGTCCAAGTGCTGCAGGGCCTGCTTCTTGTACTGCTGATAAATTCCCTCGGCGCTCTTCAGGCGATCCTGCTGGTCCGCATTGAGGAGGATGATGTTCTTCTCCTGGATGCTGGCTTCGTTCACCTCGGCGTTGATCTGTAGGATCGCCGTGAGACGAGCCACATCGCGCTCGACCAGATTCTCCAAATCGTCGGCCATCTCAATGAGGCCGCGATCGGCAAGAGCAATAAGACCGATCGTAATCGCAACGAAAATCGTAACTGGAATAGCGAGCTTGGCTAGGAGCCTCAAATTGTTCAGCAGCTTCATCGTCTTTCAGTGTCCTGCCCGCATCGCCGCGGGAGGCGCGCGCCCCTGCGACGCGCTTGAAACAGGTATTGTTTTTATAATCGTTCTATATTGCATCGCACATTACGGGATATTACTTAGTCATGCCAAATATAGAAATAAAAATAGCGTGATTAACAGCTCGATCTTAACGGTATATTCAGTATTAATGACTTATTAATACTTGTGGCGTCGAAGATCGCCTCAGCGTGAGCCGATCTCGTCGAACGTCCGCACAACCGATTCCGCCACGACTGGCTTGATGAGCTGGCAAGGCAGAAGCCAACTGCGTCTCCCCTGAACGATGTCAACAGATTCTAAGTTGGCTCGAAGGCGAAAAGCCCGAGCCCGGCGCGAACATCGTCCAATGTTGCCTGTGTCGTCTTGCGGGCGTCCTGCGTGCCTGCCCGTAGGACATCGAGCACAGCGCCGGCATCCGCCGCCAAGGCGGCCCGGCGTTCCCGGATCGGCGCGAGCAGAGCCTGCAGGATCTCTTCCAGACGGCCTTTCACGGCGGCGTCGCCGAGCCCCCCGCGCCGGTAGCGCGCCTTCAGGTCTTCGACCGTTGCGAGATCCTCGTCGAACGCGTCGAGATAGGTGAAGACGACATTGCCCTCGACTGTACCGGGATCCGAGGCACGCAGGTGGTTGGGATCCGTGTACATGCGGCGAACCGCATCCCGGATCGCGTCGGGCGTGGCGGACAATGGAATGGCATTGCCCTGCGACTTGCTCATCTTCGCCCGACCATCGACGCCCGGCAGGCGCCCGACGGACGGGATCAGAGCCCGGGCCTCGGGAAGGATGTCCCGGCCGATCTGCCGGTTGAGGCGGCGCACGATCTCGTTGGTCTGTTCGATCAGAGGCGCCTGATCCTCGCCGACGGGCACGACATTCGCCCTGAAACCCGTGATGTCCGCTGCCTGAGCGGCCGGATAGCAGAGGAAGCCCGCGGGAATGTCGCGTCCGAAGCCGCGCGCCTGGATCTCGTCCTTGATCGTCGGGTTGCGCTCGAGCCGCGCGACGGTGACGAAATTGAGATAGAGCAGCGTGAGTTCGGCCAATGCCGGCAGGCCCGACTGAACGCAGATCGTGGTCTTCGCCGGATCGATGCCGACGGCCAAGTAATCGAGGGCGACCTCCAGGATGTTGCGGCGCACCTTGGCGGGGTCGGACGCATTGTCGGTGAGCGCCTGCGTATCCGCGAGCAGCAGATACTGCCGATGGCTGCGCTGAAGGGCGACGCGGTTCCTCAGGGACCCGGCATAATGGCCGAGATGCAGCGGGCCGGTGGTGCGGTCTCCGGTCAGGATGACAGGGCGCTGATCGATGGTGACGGACATGGGGCTTCTCCGGATAGGAGCCGCCATGACGAAGGATTCGGGTCGAGAAGAACGAACGAAGCCTGCCGCACATGGCGGCTGCGTTCGCTGCAAAAAAACATGACGACGTGCCGCTCCTGTCAGGAGCGCCACCAAAAAATTCGGGCCGGGGTCGCACGATCGTTCATGGGCGCAGGAATGCCATGAGAGCGACGCTCGCGCAAGAACGAGGTTTCGGAATCTAGAGAACCACGATGCCCGCGTGCTTGGCCTTGTCGTCGGGTTCCACATGGATCGTGATCAGCGCGTCCTCCACGGCGGCCTTGAGGGCCCGCTCCAGGCGATCGCAGATGTCATGGGCGTCGGTCACGCTCATCTGGCCCGGCACCACGAGATGGAAATCGATGAAGGTCATCCGGCCCGCGTGGCGCGTGCGCAGATCGTGCGCCTCGATAGCGCCCTCCGCATTGACCGCGATGATCTCGCGGACGCGGCTCAGGGTCGCCTCGGGAAGAGCCTCGTCCATGAGGCCGCCGATGCTCTCCTTCATCAATCCCCAGCCGGACCAGAGGATGTTGAGCGCCACTATCGCGGCAAGAGCGGAGTCGAGCCAATGCCAGCCCGTGAGAGGCACGAGCAGGAGGCCCACGATGACGCCCGCCGAGGTGATCACGTCGGTTAGGAGATGGCGACCGTCGGCCACCAGCGCGGGCGAGCGCAGGCGCCGTCCCCGGCTGATCAGGAGCCAAGACCAGACGGCGTTGATCACGCCGGCAAGCGCATTGAGGGCAAGGCCTTGTGCGGGTGCGTCGATGACCCTGGGCGACAGGATGCCGAAATAGGCCTCCCGCAGGATCGCCAAAGCCGCCACGATGATCAGCACGCCCTCGAGGACGGCGGAAAAGTATTCCACCTTGTGGTGGCCGTAAGGGTGGTTGGCGTCCGCCGGGGCGGCGCTCAGGCGCACCGCCATGAAGGCCGCAATCGCCGTCACCACGTTGATGACGCTCTCCAGAGCATCCGAATAAAGCGCAATGCTGCCCGTGATGAAGTAGGCGGCATATTTCAGGACGAGAACAACGGTTCCGACGAATATGCTGCCCAGGGCAAGTTTTTGAATCTTGTCCATGGCGCGTTGCGTATCAAGAGAGCTCTGCGGGAAACGACGCGACCTTATAGGCCGTGATTTCTCAAGCGCAAGACTTTGTTTTTACTTGCAATTCGTTTGCAAAATCACATCAGGGCAAAGTCGTTTCATCCACACGTCAAGCCGGATCGCCGCCTCACGCGCAGGTCTGTTTCGCCGAGGCCGGGCGCCGGTCACTCCGGGATCGCCGTCGCCTTGAGGAGAAGCTTCCCGTAGTATTTCGACAGGGAGGGGGCGAGCGTCTGGCAATGCCGGACAAGTTCGAGCGCCTCCACACGCCGTCCCGCGCCGATGCTGTCGAGAACCGTGGGGTGCAATTCCATCAGCTCCGCGAGCGCCGGATCCTGATGCGGCGTCGCAGGCGCCAGGATGGTGAAGATCGCGGTCTTCTCGGCGCGCCCTTTCACGGCGATGCGGTCGAGTTCGATCAGGACGAAATGCTCCTGCAGGGCTTTCGCCGTCGCCGGGCCGAGAACGATCGAGACGCCGTATTCCTTCGACAGGCTCTCCAGCCGGGAGGCGAGGTTCACCGTGTCGCCCAAAACCGAGTAATCGTAGCGCCAGCGCGAGCCCACGTTGCCGACCACGCAGTCGCCGGTGTTGATGCCGACGCCGATGGCGAAGCGGGGGGCATCCTCGCCCTGTTCCTGCCGCAGCTCGGCATTCAGGATTTCGACCGCTTCCAGCATGCGCATGGCCGCGCGGGCCGCGCGCAGGGGATGGTCCGGGCTCGGCAGCGGCGCGTTCCAGAACGCCATCACGCAGTCGCCGATATACTTGTCGATGGTGCCGCCTTCCGCGAGCACCGCTTCGGACAGCGGATCGAGCAGGCGGTTGATGAGCGTGGTCAGCCGCTCCGGCTCGTCCTTCAGCTTCTCCGACAGGGTCGTGAAGCCGCGCACGTCGCAGAACAGGATCGAGAGCTCGCGGCGCTCGCCTCCGAGCTTCAGGGCGCTCGGATCGCGGGCGAGCTGCGCCACGAGGTCCGGCGAGAGATAGCGCGAGAAGGCTTCCGAGACGGTGCGGCGCAGATGCCGCTCGCGGGCGTAATCGAGCCCGAACCGCGTCCCGAAGACGGCAAGCGCCGCGGCGGCCGGCAGGGCCGGCGGCGCCCAGACGCGGCCGAGGCGCAGCACGGCCCAGGCTCCGACGAAGAAGAAGGCTACCAGGAAGGCTGCCGCCAGCCCGGTCCGCCAGGAGACGCCACGGGTGGAGAAGGCCGCGGCCAGAAAGGCTCCGGCGATCACCAGAAGCGCCATGACGAGCCGGGGCACGGGCAGCACGTAGAGATTGTGCCGGAGATTGTCGAGGATCGTCGCCTGAACCTCCACGCCTGCCGTGAGCGTGCCTTCGGTCAGGGTATAGGGCGTCGGGAAGGTATCGGGCGCGCCGATATCGGCGGAGGTCGCCTGCTTCAGGCTCAGGCCCACCAGCACGATCTGGTCCTTGAAGAAGCCGGGCGGCAGAAACTCTTGCGGGTCGAGAGCCTGGTAATACGAAACGGTCGGGTAGGAGCGGGCCGGCCCGAAATACTGGATCAACGCGCCGGCCGGAGCAGGCCCCTGCGGTTCGCCCTTCAGGCGAAGCGCTTCGGCGGCCAAACTGTCCGGCACCGGCGGCATGCGACGCAGATAGGCGTCCCCGTCGAGATCCACGGAGGCCACGCCGACGGCCGCCCCGGCATCGAGAAAGGGATCGAGAGGAGTGACACGGGTGATCTGGATCCCCTGCGCCAGCGGCGTGGTGACGTCGTCGGCCGCCAGCACCACGTCCGGGCCGATCGCCTTTGCGAAGGCCGTATCGGCTTCCTCGGTGGTCGGGTCGGCGAAGATGATGTCGAAGGCGATCACCTTCGCGCCGGCCGCCCGCAGGCTCTCGACCAGTTTGGCGTGGAGTTCCCGGGACCAAGGCCAGCGCTGGCCGATCTCCCCGATGGACGGCTCGTCGATGGCCACCACCACGGCGCCCGGCTGGGCGGGAAGCGGCGGCGCGATGACCGAGAGAAGATCGTAGAGCCGCGCTTCGATGAGGCGGAAGGGCGGAAGGAACAGAACCGGGATCAGCAGAGCCGCCACGAGCCCGGCCATGGCAAAATGGCGCCAGAGAGGCTCCCCTGCATGGTCTCGTACTGTCGACCGCCCGCCGCTCACCTTAGAACCGGGCCTTGACGCTGGCCGCAACGGTGCGGCCCGGCGCCGGGATGTCAGACCCGAAGGTGTCGAATCCGAAACTATATCTCCGGTCAAACAGGTTGAGCGCCGTCAGGCCGACCTGGAAGCGGCGGTCCGGCGTTTCCCAGGTCAGCGCGGCATCGGTCGTCCAGTAGGATTCCAGCCGGTCGTTGTCATAATTGCCGGACCGCTCGCCGATGAAATTCTGGGTCAGGGTGAACCGCAGGCGGCTCGGATGGACGAAGGTCATTCCGAAGCGGGCAAAGCGTTCCGGAATGTAGGGCACCGGCTCCCCGATGCCCGCTCCTTCCAGATCGTCCGATGTCGTCAGAATTTTCGACGTGGCTCCGCCGACGGTGCCGAAGACGCCGATGCCGTGACCGAGCCACACGTTGACCGTGGCGGCGAGCCATTCGGCCCGCGCCTTTTCGATGCCGCTGAAGCTGTCCAGCGTGTTGATGATGGGAACGCTGAGGTCGTTCAGCGTCTGTCGCTGATATTCCAGGGCCGTGAAGACCTGCGGCGTCCATTCCGCGTCCCAGCGCAGCACGAGGCTCTTCGTCGGCCCGCTCGCAGGCGTATCGTTCGGGATCAGCCCGACGGTCGTGGTCGGCGCCAGGGAGTAGCTCAGGAAAGTATCGGCATTCTCGATGTAAGCGGCCCGGAGCCATTGCCCTTCCAGCGGCGAGACGCCGATGCCGAAGCGGGGCGATGCCCATACGTCGGGATTGGCATCCTTCACGTCGAGGAAGGTGCGATGGATGCCGGCCTGAGCCTCGAACCAGTCGTTTGGGCGCCACAGAACATCCGCATAGGCACGGCCGCCACGGAACGGGCTGTCGAAGGCCGACGCCTCCGGGGGCAATTCCTCCCGGTCCGGAAAATAGTACCTATAGGTCTCCTTGAGGCCGTTGTAGCGTACCTTGCCGGCCTGAGCTTCCACGCCATAGCGCAGGTTGAAGTCGCCGAAGCCGATGGCATGGCTCACCGCCCCGACGACGCCATCCACACGCTGCTTCTCCTGCCATAGGGTCTGTGTCGAGGGAAACGGCCGATAATCCCAGAGTTCCCCGCGGTCGAGCGTATCGTTCCGGGTTGCGAACACCGCGGCCGTGAGGACATTCCGGTAACCGAAGGTGTGGCTCCAGCCGGCCACTCCGAAGAGGCTGGTCGTGTCCCGCTCGACCTGTCTCGTGTAGTCAATTCGGTCGATATCGGTCAGGCCCGGCTGTCCCTCGTTCGCCCAGCCCATGAACATGAACCGGTCGGCGGCATTCGGGGCCGTGCCGAGGCTGAACGTGATCCCCCGTCCCCTCTCGTTGTCGGCGCTCAGGTCGCCACGGGCCTCGTTGGCGCTCGCGGACAGGCTGAAGCTCGTGGGCAGGGGCTCGTTGGAGAAGCCGTTGACCAGCACGCCCGATTGCCAGCCGACCTTGCCGCCCCGCACGATCGCGCCGCCCCCGATCTCGGTGTCGAGGAAAGGCCGGCGGATGGGATCGTAGCGTCCGATGCGGCCGGCAACGGCGAGGGGGTCGAGGAGCAGCCCCTGAATCGAGAGGTTCAGGGCCGCGCTGTTGAGCTCCGTGCCTTCCGCGGCATCGAGGGTCGGTTCCGTGGGGAACAGGCCGGGCCGGCTGACGATCGCCTGGTCGAAATACCCTTGGGCCTCGAACGGATCGAAGGTGCGATCGGCGTAGAAGCGCGCCCAATCGTGCAGGTTGATGAAGCGGTAGGCCTGGACCGGATAGGAGCCGGTCTGCTTGCTGACCGAAATCCCCGCATAATCCCCGCCGCGAGCCCGGTAGCGCCGCAGGGCCTCGCGCGCGGCAAGGATCGCCTCGTCGGCGAGATACAGATCGAGCGCGAAGGCCGTGCGCAGGATGGGTACGATGGGTGCTCTGGGGTCGAGCCGGTCGGCGTTGTCCAGGGTCTGCCAGGCGAGCTCGTAGTCGCCGTTCTGAAAATAGGCGTCGGCCAGGGTGACCTGGTCGTTGGACAGGGCCGGGTTGACCGCGGAGCCGGCCAGCATGGACTCGAGCGCTTGAGCCATCTTGCCCTTCTGCAGCAGGTAGCGTCCGCGGGCCGTGTAGGCGGTGGTGGGATCGAGCGCCAGGGCCTTGTCGATGAGAGCGCCTGCCTCTTCCACCCGACTCTGATCGAGGAGGAGAATGGCCAGGTTGGTATAGGGGATCGGATTCTGCGGCTCCATGTCGAGCGCGCGACGGAAGGCCGCTTCGGCTTCGACGAACGCACCGCGGCTCTGTTCGAGCAGGCCGATCTGGTTGAGCAGCGAAAAATTCGGATCGGTCTTCACGACCCTGTAGAGGTCGGCAAGAGCTCCATCGATGTCGCGGGCATAATCCGCCTTGATCGTCGCCCCGAAGGCGACCACGTTCGGATCGGTCGGGTCGATGGCCCGGGCTCGCTCAAAGGCCGCGTACATGTCCTCGCGATGGTCGAGATCCTGGGCCAGAGATGCCGAGAGGATGGCAAGGCCGGCATCGTTCGGGAATCGTTTTTCGGCAGCGGCAGCCTCGGCCGCGGCGGCTTTGAGATCCTGACGGAAGCCCGTGAGATAGGCGCTGATCTCCGCCGTCCTGGGGTCCCTGACCGGGACCTTCGGGGCCTGTTGAACCCGCTTCGGATCCGCCAGGGAGGCCGCGGCATAGCGGCCGTACTCCGCCCAGCCGCGCCGCCGGGCATCGAGGCCGGGTTTTGCGCGCTCGAACAATCTGATCGCATCCTGCCAGCGGCGGTCCGCCCCGGCCATGAGGGCTTCCAGGTAATCCGCCCGGGCCCGTTGCGTCCTCGTCATCGGACGGCTGCGGGCCTCGGCCAGAGGAGCTGCCGCCGCACGCCTGTCGCCGGAATTCATGAGGCTCTCCGCAAGGATGAGCCAATCCTCCGTCGTGCGGGCTTCGGCCGGCAGCGCCTGGATCCGGGCGCCCTCGGCCTTGAACTGCTTGTTCTCCAGGGGTGTCGTCGGCAGGTTGATGAACACCTCGCGCATCGACATGTAGAACAGCATCTGCTCCCGGTCGTTGGGGCTGACGAGCACGAATTTCGTCGGCGCCTGGCCGACAGCCGCCACCGCGCCTTCCCCCTGACGCACCGTCACGGCGCCTTGCGGGTTCTTGAGCTCGACGACGCCTTCGAGCACCACCAGCGAGGTTTTTCCCGCGCCGTCCACCGACAGCGACCAATCGGTCCCGCGGATCGCCGCGACCGCCGCCGGCGTCTTGACGTCGACGCCCGAGCCGCCGCGGGCGGCGCGCGCCCAGATGTTGCCCGCCTGGAGGCTGAGCTGGGTCGCGTCCGCCGGCCCGCTCGCCACGTCGTTCACGGTCAGGGTCGAATTACGGCCGACGCGGATCTGGGTCTGGTCGTTGAACAGGATCGCCAGGTTGCCGATGGCGTTGGTGCGCAGGGTGTCGCCGCCGACGAGGCTCTGCTGGAGCTGGGCGGCCCGCCAGAGATCCTCCCGCACGAAGCGCATCTCCTCGCCCCCCTTGGCCGCCACGATGGCGCCCGCCAAGGGGGCTTGGCGCGGCACGGGCGCTTGAGCCTGGGCGGCAGCAAGAGACAACGTCAGGACGCTCGCGGCGGCCAGAAGCCTGAAGGATCGGAAAGACATGGAAGACCGGCTCGATCGAAAGGTTACCTGCTCTAACGTTACTGGAACTTAGCAGGAAGTGCTCAGGAACAAAGCCGATTCACATCATGGATGATGTGTTTTACAGCACAGGGTGAACGATTGCGGCATAAACGCCACAGAAGAGGCGACGGATCGCAGCGACGGGCCGATCTCAGGCCATCTTGCCGCGCGCGATCAGCAGTTTCTGCTTCAGGTCATGCTGGGCGAAGGGCTTCTGCAGGACCGGGCGGTCCCGGAAGGCATCGCGGATTCCCGCGCTGCCGTAGCCCGTCGAGAAGACGAAGGGGATCGAGCGCTGCGCCAGGGCTTCGGCCACCGGATAGATCGGCTCGCCGGCGACGTTCACGTCGAGAATGGCCAGATCGACCTGTTCGCGGGCCACAACGTCAAGAGCGGCCGACAGGCGCGCGGCCGGGCCGATCACCTCGCAGCCGAAGTCGAGAAGCATGTCTTCCAGGAGCAGGGAAATCGCAGCTTCGTCCTCAACGACGAGAATGCGCAGGCCGTTGAGATCGCCGTCGCTCGTTACGCTGTCAGTCACGGGGTCACTTTCTTTCACGCTAGGGTGCAGGCTGACGTCTCAGCGGAGCACGAGACAAGATGCGCTGGATGGTTTGGACTTCAAGCCTGGAGAATCAAACGCTTCTATCATTTTTGCGTATCCATGCAAAAACCGGACAGAACCGCATTAACCTATGATATCGTTGCGATGGTCATCTTAGGGCGGCGGGCTGCCCTTGCCTAGATCCTTTTACCCCTTTGGATCATCCGGCCAGGAGATGAGCCCTGTCAGCACTCTGCGCCCCTTGCGGACAACCCGCCTTGTCCTGAATAATCGTCCCATGTCCCCGCGTGATCACTTTCGTCGCCTCGTGAATGCCTCCGCATCGGATCGAAACCATGGCTAGGCGACGGTCCAAGGCACCCATCCTCATCGTTTTGCACCAGGAGCATTCGACCCCCGGCCGGGTCGGGCGCCTGCTTGCGGAGCGCGGCTACCGCCTCGACATCCGCCGCCCCCGCTTCGGCGATCCGCTGCCGGGGACGCTCGCCGGGCACACGGGGGCCGTGATCTTCGGCGGCCCGATGAGCGCCAACGATCCGGAGGATTTCGTCAAGGCGGAGATCGACTGGATCGGGGTGCCGCTCAAGGAAAACAAGCCCTATCTCGGCCTCTGTCTCGGCGCCCAGATGATGGCGAAGCACCTCGGCGCCCGTGTCTGGGCCCATCCGGAGGGCCGGGCGGAGATCGGCTATTATCCCCTGCTGCCGACCCCGGCCGGCGAGGCCCTCAGCCGTGACTGGGGCGTGCCCTGGCCGGGCCACGTCTATCACTGGCACCGGGAGGGCTTCGACTGTCCGTCCGGGGCCGAGACCCTGGCGACCGGCGACGATTTCCCGACCCAGGCGATCCGGGTCGGGGACAGGGCCTTCGGCCTCCAGTTCCACCCGGAGGTCACGCACGCCATGCTCTGCCGCTGGACCGTGGTGGCCGAGGAGCGGCTGCAGATGCCGGGCGCGCAGGATCGGGTCCGGCAGCTCGCCGGGCGCTTCCAGCACGACCCGCATGTCTCGCGCTGGCTCGACCGCTTCCTCGATCATTGGCTCGACGAACCCATGCCGAGCCGTCTGCAGGCCTGAGCCTGCACTCAGGTCGCGTCGAACTCGAAGGGCGAGACGCCGCGCTTCATCTCGTCGACGATCAGGGCGTGCATCAGAGGAGGGGCGGCCCGCTGCGGGCAGGCGGCGCGCTCGCACAGGCGGCAATTGATGCCGATGGGCGTCGCGTCCGACGACGCTAGGTCGAGACCGCGGGCATAGACGAGGCGGTGGGCATATTTCAGCTCGCAGCCGAGGCCCACCACGAATTGCGGGTCGGGCGCTCCCCAGGGGTTGAAGGCACGCTTGACCGTGCGGGCGATGGAGAACCATCGCGAGGAATCCGGCAGCTCGATCACCTGCGTCGCCACCTGGCCCGGATTCCGGAAGGTGGAGTGCAGGTTCCAGAGCGGGCAGGTGCCGCCGAACTGAGAGAACGGGAAGCGGCCGGAGGAGAAGCGCTTCGAGACGTTGCCGGCCGAATCCACCCGCACCAGGAAGAAGGGAATGCCCCGGGCGCCGGGCCGGGCGAGGGTCGTGAGCCGATGCGCCACCTGCTCGAAGCTCGCGCCGAAGCGGGCGCCGAGCACCTCCACATCGTAGCCGAGCGCTTCCGCCGCCGCATGGAACCGGCCGTAGGGCATCATGAGGGCGCCGGCGAAGTAATTGCCGAAGGAGACGCGCAGCAGCCGCCTGGCCGGTCCGTCCGTGGGCTCGAGGCGGGCGGCAAGGGCGTCGATGGTCTCGCGCATCTCGGCGAAGGCCAATTGGTAGGCGGCCTGGAAGGTCCTGCCGGACGGATCCACCAGCTCGGAGATCAGGAGCTGGCGCCGGTGATGGTCGTAGCGGCGGAGTGCATCCGGCATCACATCGATGGGCATGACGCGCACGCGGATGCCGTGCTTGACGTGCAGGCGCTCGGCGATGGCGAAGAAGGGCTCGTGGCCCGAGACGGCGAGATCGGATGCCAAGGCCTCGGCGGCCTCGTCCAGCTCCGGAAAGTGGTTCTTGGCCTCGTGGATCAGCTCCCGGACCCGGTCGACCGGATTGACCTGGGGGGCGTCCTCCGCCCGATCCCGGTCGCTGAGGCTCGGCGTCACCGCCTCGCGGGCACCGCGCATGGCCTGATAGGCCCGGTAGAGGCGGTTGATGGCGTCGACCAGGGAGGGGGCGCTCTCCACGGTCTCGCGCAGCTCCAGCCGGGCCACCGGCGTCGAGCGGAAGAGCGGATCGGCGAAGACCTCCTCCAGCTCCGACACGGTGCGCTCATGGTCGTCGTTGGCGAATTCGCGCGGATCGAGGGAATAGGCATGGGCGAGGCGGATCAGCACCTGGGCGGTGATCGGGCGCTGGTTGCGCTCCATCAGGTTCAGGTAGCTCGGGGACAGCCCGAGCTCCTCGGCCATGCGGGACTGGCTCATGTTGAGCTCGCGCCGCAGCCGCTTGAGGCGCGGTCCCACGAAAAGCTTTCTGCTCTCATCCATGTTGTAAATCTTTTTACAAGTTTACACAGCGCGTGTTGTCAAAGCTTTACAGGGTCACTTTTCTTCAGAAATCCAACGTTGAAACAAAGGCTTCTTCGAGGGTTAATGAGAACAAGACGTCCTGCTGCTCTGCGATAATTCTGGCTCGGAAGCAGGTTTTGTCAAGAAATGTAAAAGAAGGATACGACATGACCACCGAGACGATCCCGGCCTCGACCGCCAGCCTGATCCCCACGGCTCCCGAGGGCCGCTTCGATGGCATCCGCCGTCCCTATTCGGCTGAAGACGTCAATCGTCTGCGGGGTTCGGTGCAGATCCAGCACACGCTGGCCGAACGCGGTGCCCAGCGCCTGTGGCAGCTCCTGCACGAACGCCCCTACGTTCATTCCCTCGGTGCCATGACGGGCAACCAGGCCATGCAGATGGCACGGGCGGGCCTGGAGGCGATCTATCTCTCCGGCTGGCAAGTGGCGGCGGATTCGAACGTGGCGGGCGCCATGTATCCCGACCAGTCGCTCTATCCGGCCAATTCCGGCCCGGAACTGTGCCGGCGCATCAACCGCACCTTCCAGCGCGCCGATCAGATCGAGCACGCGGAAGGCGGCGCCAAGCGCGACTGGTTCCTGCCCATCGTGGCGGACGCAGAGGCAGGCTTCGGCGGGCCGCTCAACACCTTCGAGATCATGAAGGCCTATATCGAGGCGGGTGCCGCGGGCGTTCACTTCGAGGACCAGCTGGCGTCCGAGAAGAAGTGCGGGCATCTGGGCGGCAAGGTGCTGATCCCGACCTCGGCACACGAGCGCAACCTGATCGCAGCCCGGCTCGCCGCCGACGTGATGAGCACCTCGACGCTGATCATGGCGCGCACCGATGCGGAATCGGCCAGGCTCATCACCTCCGACGTGGACGAGCGCGACCGGCCGTTCATCGAGCCCGACAGCCGCACGCCGGAAGGCTTCTACCGCCTGAAGGACGGCACCGGCCTCGACCATTGCATCGCCCGGGGCCTCGCTTACGCGGAACTCGCCGATCTCCTGTGGTGGGAGACCTCGCATCCGGATCTCGACGATGCACGCAAGTTCGCGGAAGCCGTTCACAAGCGCTATCCGGGCAAGCTGCTCGCCTATAACTGCTCGCCCTCGTTCAACTGGAAGAAAAAGCTGGACGATGCCACCATCGCGAAGTTCCAGCGCGAGCTCGGCGCCATGGGCTACAAGTTCCAGTTCGTGACGCTGGCCGGCTTCCACCAGCTCAATTACGGCATGTTCGAGCTGGCGAGCGGCTACCGCGACCGGGGCATGGGTGCCTATTCCGAGCTCCAGGTCCGCGAATTCGCCGCCGAGACAGACGGCTACACGGCCACACGGCACCAGCGCGAGGTCGGCACCGGCTATTTCGACCAGGTCTCGGTGGTCATCACGGGCGGCAAGTCCTCCACCACGGCGATGGCGGAATCGACCGAAACCGCCCAGTTCCAGAATCCGGCCAAGCTCCAGGCAGCCGAGTGAGCGTCCACAACCCTCGAACCCAATCCTCAAACCTTTGTCACCAATGGAGATCGATCATGATGAAGTCCCGTTTCTGGGTGGTCGGCGGCGAGTACACCTCCTGCGACTGCGAAACCATCGTCCAGGGCACCGAGCGGGTGGTCGGCCCCTTCGAGAGCCGCATGGAGGCCGAGCGCACCTGGCGTAGCCTTTCCGAGGATCACCGTCCCCAGGCGCAGGTGCGATTCACCATCGCCCAGGAGCCTCCGACGACCCTGAGCGCCTGAAGAGGCCCCCGACAGCGCTTGACGGTCGCCCCGCCGGAGGACGCAGGTTCCTTCGGCGGGATCTTTTGCCGTCACACGAAGTTTTTAACTTTCTGTACAATTCTTGGCGAGCCTCCCCCCTGCCTAAACGGCCCGACTGTCCTAGAAAGAGCAGGGCATTGTTTCTCTAGGGGGTTTGCATGAAGACCGTCCTCAAGTCGCTGACACTGGCTGCCGCCCTGGCCTTCGCGGCGGCGGGCGCCGCCAGGGCCGACGTGGTCGTCTCGTCGAAGATCGACACGGAAGGCTCGGTGCTGGGCAACATCATCCTGCTGACGCTCAATGCCAACGGCATCGCGACCCAGGACCGCATCCAGCTCGGAGCAACGCCGGTGGTGCGCAAGGCCATCACGGCAGGCGAGATCGACATCTATCCGGAATATACCGGTAATGCGGGCTTCTTCTTCAACAAAGCGGACGATCCGCTCTGGAAGGATGCGGCCAAGGGCTTCGAGATGGCCAAGAAGCTCGATTACGACGCCAACAAGATCGTCTGGCTCGATCCCTCGCCGGCGAACAACACCTGGGCCATCGCGCTGCGCAAGGATGTGGCCGATGCCAACAAGCTGAAGACGCTGGCCGATTTCGGCCAATGGGTGACGAAGGGCGGCAAGGTCGTGCTGGCGGCCTCCGCCGAGTTCGTGAACTCGGAGGCCGCCCTGCCGGCCTTTCAGAAGACCTATGACTTCAAGATGAAGCCGGACCAGCTCATCGTGCTCTCCGGCGGCGACACGGCGGCCACCATCAAGGCGGCGGCCGAGCAGACCAGCGGGGCCAATGCCGCCATGGTCTACGGCACCGATGGCGGCATCGCCCCGTCGGGCCTCGTGGTGATGGAGGACAACAAGAACGTGCAGCCCGTCTATGCGCCGGCGCCCATCATCCGCGAATCCGTCCTGAAGGAGAACCCGAAGATTGCCGAGATCCTGAAGCCCGTCTTCGCCTCCCTGGACCTCGCCACGCTCCAGGGGCTGAACGCCCGCGTCCAGGTGGGCGGCGAGCCGGCGAAGGCGGTGGCCACGGACTATTTGAAGTCCAAGGGATTCTTGAAATGATCTGAGGCTCTGATCTCAGAGGACGAAGGCGTTTCCAGTGCATACTGGATGCTTCTTCGAGACGCCGCTACGTTGCTTCTAGGACTCTGGCTCGCAAGTGAGACCGTCCCGTCATGGCCGGCCTTGTGCCGGCCATCCCGATGATGTGGAGCGCCGCGCTTTTCCAATCGGGGTCACCGGCACAAGGCCCGTGATGACGAGGCAGGACGAGGGAGAAATTGATGAGCCGCACTCTCATGACACCGGTGATGCGATAAGGGCCGGAAGTTTTGTGAACACGATC
Organism: Microvirga sp. CF3016; assembly: GCF_036314085.1. NCBI lineage: Bacteria > Pseudomonadati > Pseudomonadota > Alphaproteobacteria > Hyphomicrobiales > Methylobacteriaceae > Microvirga > Microvirga sp. CF3016. Next base: position 236,008 of record NZ_JAYGGM010000003.1, on the reverse strand, counting down.
TCCACCCGAATGACCGCGCCCGGCATGCCTTCGTTGCGTCCATCTCTGTCCCCGGATCGGCTGGGGAGCGTGATGGCGGTCCTGATCGGCGTCGCGCTCTTCGCCTCGCCCTTCGTCATCTACCGCGCCAACCGCATCGTGGCGGGCGACGGGCGGATGCTGGTCGATGCGCTGCCCCCTCCGGGCGCTTTCGGTGTCGCGGCCGTGGCGCTCGGCGTGGCGCTGTGCGGGGCGCTGATCCGGACACCGCTGATCCGCCTTGCGGCCGCGTCCGTCGGCCTGTGCGCGATCTTTCCCGCGGTCGGGTGGTCGGCCGGGTTCGTCACGCCGGCCGGCAACACCTTCGCGCGCGTCTCGCCGTCGCTGGGTTTCTGGCTGCTGGCCCTGTCCTTCGCGCTGATCGCCGCCGATGCGCTGACGCGCCTGCGCCTGGGGCCCTGGGCGAGGCTCGCCGCCCTGGCGGCGGCCATCGGAGCGATCGCCCTTCTGCTTCTGTCGGGCGCCTGGACCGATCTCTCCCTGCTCAAGGAATACGCGAACCGGCAGGACACCTTCTGGCGCGAGGCGCGCCAGCATCTGTGGCTCGCCTTCGGTTCGATGGTGGCCGCCTGCCTGGTCGGGCTTCCGCTCGGCGTTCTCGCCCACCGCGTGCGGGCCGTGCGGACGGCGATCCTCCAGGTGCTCAGCATCGTCCAGACGATTCCCAGCATCGCGCTCTTCGGCATCCTGATCGCGCCACTCGGCTTCTTGGCCGCCCATGTGCCTCTCCTCGCGGCTTTGGGCATTCGCGGCATCGGAGCCGCTCCGGCCTTCATCGCGCTGTTCCTCTATTCCCTGCTGCCCGTGGTCGCCAACACGGTCACCGGGCTGAGCCAGGTGCCCGCCGCCGTGACCGACGCGGCGCGCGGCATGGGATTGTCCGCGCGTCAGCGCCTGTGGCAGGTCGAGCTGCCCCTGGCGCTTCCCGTCATCCTGGCTGGCATCCGCATCGTGCTGGTGCAGAACCTGGGACTGGCCACGGTGGCGGCGCTGATCGGGGGAGGCGGCTTCGGCACCTTCGTTTTCCAGGGCATCGGCCAGACGGCGATCGACCTCGTGCTCCTGGGCGCCATCCCCACGGTCGCCCTGTCTTTCGCGGCTGCGATCGTCCTCGATGCGATCATCGATCTGACCAGGCGGGGCTCCTCATGATCGAGATCGAGCGCCTCACCAAGCGCTATGGCGCGACCACCGTCGTCGACGACGTGTCCCTGCGGGTCGAGGACGGGGCGATCGCCGTCGTCGTGGGCACGTCGGGGGCCGGCAAGTCGACCCTGCTGCGCATGATCAACCGTCTCGTGGAGCCGAGCGCGGGCCGCGTGCTCATCGACGGCGAGGACACCATGGCGATCCCGGAGGATCAGCTGCGGCACCGGATCGGCTATGTCATCCAGGGCTACGGGCTGTTCCCCCACCGGACCGTCGCCGAGAACATCGCTACGGTGCCCCGCCTTCTCGGCTGGGACAAGAGGCGCATCGCCGCCCGCGTCGAGGAATTGCTCGACCTGTTCCAGCTCGATCCGGCGGAATTCGCCGGGAAATTTCCGCACGAGTTGTCCGGCGGGCAGCAGCAGCGCGTGGGCGTCGCGCGGGCGCTGGCGGCAAAGCCCGCGCTTCTTCTGATGGACGAACCCTTCGGGGCGCTCGATCCGGTCATCCGCAGCAAGGCGCAGGTCGATCTCCTCGCGATCCAGCGCCGTCTCGGCACCACCATCGTTCTCGTCACGCACGACATGAACGAGGCCTTCCAATTGGGCGACAAGATCGCCGTGATGGATCAGGCGCGGCTGCTGCAATACGACACGCCTGCGCAACTGCTGACGCATCCGGCGGAAGCCTTCGTCGAGCAGCTCGTGGGAACGGCGGAGCGGCCTTTCCGCCTCCTGTCCCTGCTGCACGTGCAGGCGGCGCTCGAGGCCGGCGACGCCGAGGGCGAGCCCATCCGCATCACCGATTCCCTGCGGGATGCTCTCTCGCGGCTGATTTGGGTGGGACGGGAAGCCTTGCCCGTGGTGGATGCATCCGGCGCCCTCGTCGGACGCGTCAGCGTGCAGGGCATCCTGGCTCATGGACGGTCCGCGGCATGAGCCGGCGGTCGTTCATCCTGCGTGCTGCGGCGCTGTTCCTGCTGGTGCTCTTCATCGCCGCGCCGCAGCTCTTCGCCTTCGCGTTCAAGCCCCTGACCATCAACGACGCGCCGGCGATCTACAATCAGGGCAGCCTCCTCGCCCTGACCCTGTCGCATCTGCGCATCGTGTTTCTGGCGACGCTTGCCAGCACGGTCCTGGCCGTGGGGCTCGGGATCTTCGTCACGCGGCCGTCGGGGAGCGAGTTCCTGCCGCTGTCGCGCAGCCTCGTGAATATCGGCCAGACCTTTCCGCCCATCGCCGTTCTGGCGATTGCGGTGCCGCTCGTCGGCTTCGGCGAGAAGCCGACCTTCATCGCGCTCTTCCTCTACGGCCTTCTGCCGATCTTCGAGAACACGCTCACCGGCCTGATGGAAGTCTCGCCGCAGACGCTGGAGGCGGCCAAGGGCATGGGCATGAATCCGCGCCAGCGCCTGCTGCAGGTGGAGCTGCCGCTCGCTTTCCCGGTGATTCTGGCCGGCATCCGCCTGTCGGTGATCATCAGTCTCGGCACCGCGACCATTGGTTCGACGGTGGCGGCCAAGGGATTGGGCGAGGTCATCATCGCGGGCCTTCAATCCAACAACGTCGCCTTCGTGCTGCAGGGCGGGTTGGTGGTTGCGCTGCTCGCCGTCCTGATCCACGACGGATTGGGACTGGCCGAACGGATGGCCGCCAGACGGCTGGGCCGCCCCCTGGACGAGATCTCATGACACTGCTCGAACGACTGAAAATCGAAACCCGCGAAGCGCATGACCGGATCGAGGCCGCCATCGATCTCGACCGCCGGATCGCATCGCGCGAGGCCTACAGGGACCTGCTGATCCGCTTCTATGGGTTCCACAGGGCCTGGGAGGGCGAGGCTGCCGATCAGGCTCCCGACCGGGCCTTCTTTCGGAGCCGCTGCAAGACGCAGCTTCTCGCCAAGGACCTCGAGGCGCTAGGACTAAAATCTGAAGACATCATTCGTTTGCCACAATGCCGGCCTCTCATGCCCCTGCCGGTCCCGGAGGCCGTGCTGGGAAGCATGTATGTGGTCGAGGGCTCGACGCTCGGCGGCGCCATGATCGCGTGCGAGGTGGAGAACCGGCTGGGATTCACTGCGGAAACGGGTTGCGCCTATTTCCGCAGCTATGGACGCAATGTCGCTGCCATGTGGAAGTCGTTCGGCGCGGTGCTCCTGGAGGCCTCGTCGCCGGAGGCCGACGATCTCATCGTCGGGGCCGCGCAGGAAACCTTCACCATCATGCATGACTGGCTGTGCGAGACCCCATGACCCTGCAACCGCCGCAAGACATCGATCTGACCGCCTGCGAGCGGGAGCCGATCCACATTCCCGGCAGCATCCAGCCGCACGGACTTCTTCTCGCGGTCAGGATGTCCGACAGGACGGTCGCCTATGCCAGCGCCAACGTGGCCGAGATCTTCGGCCTCGATCCGACGGACGTTCTCGGACGGCCCTTCGCGCAGGTGCTGCCGGCCCTCAGCAGAGAATTCGCCCCGCAGCTCGACGATCCTCCATCGGCGGGGAGCACCCGTTTCGTCCGGACCATCCAGGTCCAGACCGCCCAGGAGGAAAAGTACTTCGAGACGGCGATCTCCCGTTCGGGCAACTGCGCGATTCTCGAATTGGAGGAGCCGCCCTCCGGTGCCGTCTCCGGCATCGATGCGCTCTATCCCACCTTGCGCCGGTTCGTGGAGCAATTGCAGGGGGCCTCGACGGTTGAAATCCTCTGCAACCTGGCCGCACACGACATCCGCCGCATGACTGGCTTCGACCGGGTCCTGATCTATCGGTTCGACGCGCAGTGGAACGGCACCGTCATCGCCGAAAACCGCAACGAGGTGCTGCCCTCCTATCTCGACCTGCGCTTTCCCGCCTCCGACATCCCGGCCCAGGCGCGGGAACTCTACCGGCGCAACCGCCTGCGCATCATTCCCGATGCCAACTACACCCCGGTTCCCATCCAATCGCGCGATCCCGCACCGCTGGATCTGAGCGACTCGGTGCTGCGCAGCGTATCGCCGGTGCATCTCGAATACATGCGTAACATGGGGACGCTCGCGTCCATGTCGATCTCGATCCTGCGCGACGGCAAGCTGTGGGGCCTGATCTCCTGCCACAACAAGGAACCGAAGCGCGTTTCGCTCCAGGTGCGCAATGCCTGCGATTTCCTCACGCAGATCTTCGCGCTGCAGCTTGAGGCGCGGGAGAACACGACGCTCGCCGAGAATCGGGTGCGCCTCGGGGCCGTGCAGTCGAGGCTGCTCGCCCACATGGCGGCCGAGGAGCACTTCATCGCGGGCCTCGTGAACCACCAGGATGATCTGATGATGCTGGCCGGCGCGCAGGGCGCTGCCGTCGTGACGCAGGATCATTGCTGGTGCCTGGGCCGAACCCCCGACCAGGATCAGGTCAGGGCCCTGTTCGACTGGCTGTCGAAGCACCATCAGGAGGACGTCTTCGCCACCGACGCCCTGTCCGGGATCTACCCGCCGGCGCAAGCTTTCGCCGATCGGGCAAGCGGCCTTCTCTCCATTTCGATCTCGAAGGTGCATTCGAGCTACGTCCTCTGGTTCCGGCCCGAGGTCGTGCAGACCGTCAAATGGGGCGGCAATCCGCAGAAGCCCGTCCAGGAGGAGGCGGGCTCCTTGAGGCTTCACCCCCGGCGTTCCTTCGAGATCTGGAAGGAGACGGTGCGCAACCGCTCCCTGGCCTGGGACCGAAGCGAAATCGAGGCCGTCAAGGAGCTGCGCAACGCCATCGTGGGCATCGTGCTGCGCCGGGCCGAGGAAATGGCCTCGCTCTCGGAGGAGCTGCGCCGCAGCAACAAGGAGCTGGAGGCCTTTTCCTACTCGGTTTCCCATGACCTGCGCGCGCCGTTCCGGCACATCGTCGGCTATTCCGAGCTCCTGAAGAAGCAGGAATGGAGCGAATTGTCCGAGAAGGGCAAGCGCTACATCGACACGATCATCGATTCCGCCTACACGGCCGGAACCCTCGTCGACAACCTGCTGCGCTTCTCTCAGATGGGCCGCACGGCCCTGAAGCCCCGGCCGGTGGACGTCGAAGCCCTGGTCGACGAGATCCGGCAGAAGCTTTCCGCGGAGCATGGCAATCGCCGGATCGAATGGGTCGTCGGGGATCTGCCTCGCGTGAATGCGGATCCGATGCTGATTCGGCTGGTATTTGAAAATCTGCTCGACAATGCGGTAAAGTACACCCGCACCCGGGAGAAAGCGCGCATCGAGATCGGCTCCAGCCGCAAGGATGGGGAAACGATCTATTTCGTGCGCGACAACGGCGTCGGGTTCGATATGAGGTACATCAGCAAGCTGTTCGGCGTTTTCCAGCGCCTGCACCGGATGGAAGAATTCGAGGGAACCGGGATCGGGCTGGCCAATGTCCGCCGCATCGTCGAAAGACACGGAGGCCGGGCCTGGGCCGAGGGAGCGCTCGACAAGGGGGCGACCTTCTCCATCGCCCTGCCGGATCAGAATGAAGGAGCCGCGTGAATGGCGGAATTGAAACCGATCCTGCTGGTTGAGGACAACCCGAAGGATCTCGAACTGACGCTGGCGGCCCTGGAGCAGAGCCAGCTCGCCAACGAGGTCGTGGTGGTGCGCGACGGCGAGGAGGCGCTCGATTTCCTCTATCGTCGCGGCGCTCACGAGAGTCGCAACACCAGCGACCCGGCTGTCGTCCTGCTCGATCTCAAGCTGCCGAAGGTCGACGGGCTCGAGGTGCTGGAGAAGGTCAAGGCCGATCCAAGCTTGCGGCATACTCCGGTCGTCATGCTCACCTCCTCGCGGGAGGAGAGCGATCTGGTGCGCAGCTACGAGCTCGGGGTGAACGCCTTCGTGGTGAAGCCGGTGGGCTTTCGCGAATTCTTCGACGCGATCCAGGATCTCGGCGTGTTCTGGGCCATCCTCAATGAACCGCCGCCGCGGCGCAACGGCCAGTAAGGGCATCGATGGATCGAGCCTCCGCCACCCCCTCAGATCGGATGCTGCGCATCCTCCTCCTGGAGGACAGCGCCCTCGATGCTGAATTGGTGACGGAGGCTTTGATCGATGCCGGCCTCCTTGCATCGATCAAGCGGGTGGTCTCCGCCGACGATTTTACCGGGGCGGTTCGGGACGAGAGCTGGGATCTCATTCTCGCCGATTACCTTCTGCCCGGCTTCAACGGCCTGAACGCCCTTGAGATCGCTCTCGAGATCGCCCGCGCCACACCCTTCGTGTTCGTGTCCGGTGTCCTGGGAGAGGAGGTCGCCGTCGAGGCCCTGAAGCGCGGAGCGACGGATTACGTGCTCAAGGACAATCTCGACCGCCTGCCCGCGACGGTGCTGCGCGCCCTCGCCGAAGCCCGGGCACAGGGGGAGAAAAAGAGCGCGCAGGATGCCCTGCAGCGGATGCTCGACGAGCGCACGGCGCTTCTGCACGAACTCGATCATCGGGTGAAGAACAATCTCCAGCTCCTGCTCTCCCTGATGAGCATCGAGTTCAGACAGGCCGAGGAAGGACCTGTGCGTCAAGCGCTCGGGCGCATGAAGGAGCGCATGCAGGCGCTGGCCGCCGCCCATCGCGATCTCTATGACGGGCAGGGGGCGACGCGGTTCGACGCCTCGAGCTTCGCCAAGGGATTGTGCCAGGAGCTGACCTCGTCTCTTCCGGACGTGCGGATCACGCCGGAATTCGAGGTCGAGAACGTTGAGGTCGAGGCCGCGAAGGCGGCCCCCATGGCGCTCCTGTTCAACGAGATCGTCGTCAACGCCCTCACGCACGCCTATAGAGAGCGCCATGGAAAGCTGAAGCTCCTGCTTCATGTCCGGAATGGGACCCTGCTTTTCCAGCTGTCGGACGATGCTTTCAGCCTCGAGGAGAAGGAGGCCGCGCAGACGGGCGCCTCCGGCACCATCCTGAAGGCCCTGGCGCGCCAGCTCGATGCGCATGTGGAATGGCCGCGCGAGGACCCGGCCACCCTCGTGCGTATCCTGATGCCGGTTCGGGACAGCTAGCATGAAGGGGCGAAGCGGCGACGCGGAACGCAGGGCCGGACAACCGAGCAGGGATGTGCCTGAAGGCGCTCGCACTTCGTTGCGGCAGGTGCTGTGGGGGCTCGTCTTCGTCCTTGCTCTGCCGACCATTCTGGTGGCAGCAGCCGGGCTCTATTCGGGCTATCGGGCCGAGCAGCAGGCGATCGACCTGCGCATGCAGGAAACGGTTCGCGCCCTGAGCCTCTTGCTCGACCGCGAGATCGAGAAGTCGGTGGTGGCGGTGCAGGTCCTGGCCCAGTCGACCAGCCTTGCCAGGGGGAATCTCGAAGAATTCTATCGCCGCGCGAAGAATACGGGTCTCGCGGAGCCCTCCTGGATCGCCCTCTTCGAACCCGGCGGCCGCGCGCTCTTCAACACCCGCGTGCCGTACGGCGTGACTCTGCCGAACAGCAACCGTCCGGATGTGCTTCGGCGCGTTCAGGAAACCCGCAGGCCCCAAGTATCCGACCTCTATGTGGGATCGTTGACGGGGCAGCGCCTGATCACCATCGATGCGCCCGTCATTCTCGACGAGCAGGTCGCCTATATCCTGTCCCTGGCCATCACGCCGGACGTCTTCCAGGCCATCATCCGCGATCAGCGGATCGACGATCGGTGGAATGCCGCGGTGCTCGACCGCAGCAGGACCATCGTGGCCCGCTCCCGCGCGCCGGAGCGTTTCGTCGGCCAATCCGCCAGCTCCAACGTCCAGGACGCCCTCGCGGCCTCGCGGGAAGGACGCCTCCAGAGCGTGACGCTGGACGGCATTGCGGTGCGCACCTATTTCAGCCAGTCGCCGTCCTACGGCTGGTCCTTCGTGCTCAGCATCCCGGAAGCGGAGCTGGCCAAATCGGCGCAGCGCTCCCTCTTCTGGCTCACGATCCTCGGGGCCGTCATCCTTGGCGGCATTCTCCTGGCAATCCTGCTCTCCCGATCCATCGCCAAACCGGTCGACCAGCTCGTGACCGCCGCCCAGACCCTCGGCCGCGGGGGCGAGATCACCGATCCGGCCACCACGCGCGTCCTGGAATTCGACATGATCAAGAAGGCGCTTGGCGAGGCTGCGGCGGGCATCCGCAAGCACGAACGGGAGCGGGAAGAGGTTCTGGCCCGCATGGCCGAGAGCGAGGCACGTCTGCGCCTGGCGCTCAATGCGGGAGATCTCGGCTCCTGGGAGTACACGCCGTCCACGGGCGCCTTCACCACATCGGCCGATTGCCGGGCCAATTTCGGCCGCGGGCCCGACGAGCCCTTCTCCTATGCCGATCTGGTCGCGTCGATCCATCCCGACGACCGCGCCATGCAGGCGGAAGCCGTCGCACAGGCTCTTGCGACCCGCTCGGATCTGCACGTGGAATATCGGGCCATCTGGCCCGACGGCAGCGAGCACTGGATTCGGGTGAGCGGCCGCATGAGATGCGGACCCGACGGACAGATCTCCATGGTCGGCGTATCTCAGGATATCACCGAACGCCGCCTTGCCGAGGAGCGTCAGGCACTTCTGCTCCACGAGCTCAATCACCGGGTCAAGAACACGCTGGCGACGGTTCAATCCGTAGCCTCCCTGACCAGGCGCTCCGCAGAGAGCAACGATCCGGCGGCCTGGAATGCCTTCATGGATCGCCTGCATGGCATGGCCAAGACCCATGACCTTCTCACGGCCACGCAATGGCAGGGCGCGCTTCTGGAAGACGTGCTGAAGAACGAACTGGATCCCTACCAGGATGCCATGCTGCAACGCATCCGCCTGCGCGGCCCGAAGATCAACCTGCAGCCGGGCGCCGTCCTCGCCCTGGGACTTGCCGTCCACGAACTGGCGACGAATGCCGTCAAGTACGGGTCCCTCTCGGTTCCGGAGGGCAAGGTGCACGTGATGTGGGCCCTCACGTCAGGGAGCGGCCAGCCCGCGCTGCTCGTGGAATGGGTCGAGAGCGGCGGCCCGCCTGTGAATAAGCCCGAGCGTCAGGGCTTCGGATCCAAGCTCATCCAGCGTGGCCTTGCGCAGCAGCTGGGAGGCGAGATCAAGCTCGATTTCGCCCCGGCGGGAATCCGCTGCGTGATCACCTTCCCGATTTCGACCATGGCGTCCGATCAGAACGATGCGGATGACGTCCGCGAGCGCTATGCGTCGTGAGGAACAAGACTGGATCCGGCTTGACATCACCTTGTCACCCGGATGCTAACCTGACATTCCGCGTTGGAATTGGTTCCCTATGACGACGATCAGAGACAAGCTCGAAACCATCCTGGCGCGCCTTGCCGGGCGTGCGGCCGACGAGCGGGTGTTCCTGCGCGTCTACGACGATGGAGCGCGCATCGCGGCCGATGCAGCCGATGCGCGCCGTCGCGCGGGTCTCTCGCTCGGCCCGCTCGACGGCGCCATCGTGTCGATCAAGGATCTCTTCGACGTGGCGGGCGAGACGACCCTTGCAGGCTCGATCGCCCTGCGCGATGCGCCGCCAGCCGACAGGGACGCGACGGTCGTTCGGCGCCTGCGACAGGCCGGCGCCGTCATCATCGGCCGGACCAACATGGTGGAGTTCGCCTTCTCGGGGATCGGCCTCAATCCGCATTACGGCACGCCTGGCAATGCCGCCGATCCCTCGCGGATTCCGGGCGGCTCGTCCTCGGGCGCCGGCGTCTCGGTGGCGGAGGGCACGAGCGAGATCGCCATCGGCACCGATACCGGCGGTTCTGTGCGTATTCCGGCGGCGCTCAACGGCGTCGTCGGGTTCAAGCCCACAGCGCATCGGGTGCCGCTGGAAGGCGCCGTCCCGCTCTCGCCCAGCCTCGATTCCGTCGGGCCGCTGGCCCGCTCCGTGCAGGACTGCGCCTTCGCCGATGCGATCATGGCGGGCGAGGAGCCGCGCGTGGTGAAACCTTTTCCCTTGGCAGGCTTGCGGATCGGGGTTCCGCGCGGACGCCTGTTTGCGCAGACCGAGCCGATGGTCGATGAGGCGTTCGAGGCGTCGTTGACGCTCCTGTCCCGGGCCGGTGCGAGAATCGTCGATCACGATATCGAGGATCTGCTCGACGCGATGGCGGACACGACGGTCACGGCCTCTATCGCGTCCATCGAGGCGGCCGAGGTCCACGCGGATTGGCTGGAGACGAAAGCCGCCGAGCTCGATCCGCGGGTGCGCTGGTGGATTGCCCGCAGCGGCACCGTGCCGGCGCCGATCTATATCCGCATGCTGCGCCGCAGGCGCGCGCTGATCGCCGCCATGGACGAGCGATTGTCTCCCGTCGATGTGCTGGTGCTGCCCGCTACCGCCATCTCGGCGCCGCTGATCGCGCCGCTCGAAGCCGACGACAAGCTCTACAACAAGCTCTACAACAAGATGGATTGGCTGATCCTGCGCAACACCATGTTCGGCAACCAGTTCGATCTCACCGGGATCTCCCTGCCGATCCCCGGAACCGAGCGACCGGTCGGTCTCATGCTGGTGGCGCGTCATGGCCACGACCGGCGGCTTCTGGAGATCGCCGCAAGCGTCGAGACGATGCTGGTGCAAGAACCATGAACGGCACGGGATCGGAACCTGGGGCGTTATGCTCATCCTGGATCGATCCGACGGGCGAGCGAGACACTCGATGATGCGCCGCTTTTATCTCTGCCTTGGCTATACGAGCCTCGCGCTCGGCATCGTCGGGATCTTCCTGCCGGTTCTGCCGACGACACCTTTCGTGCTCCTGGCGGCCTGGTTTTTTTCCCGATCGAATCCGGCTCTGGCCGCAAGGCTTTACGATCATCCTCGATTCGGTCCCCTGCTGACCGCATGGCGCGATCAGAAGGCCATTCCACTGCCCGCCAAGATCTGCGCGCTGACGGCGCTCGCCCTGTCCTACGTGCTGATCCTGTATCTCATCGAAAGCCGCATCCTGCTTGCCGTCCTCGCGGCGATCATGGGCAGCGTCGCTCTCTACATTGCGACGCGGCCGAGACCCCGCGACAATTGCGACGCGCCTTTGCCGAACGCCTGCGATCGCTAGCGCATCGGACGGAAAAGTGGACCCGGTTTTCCGGCTCATCCGATGCGCATAAATGAGTGGAGCATCGTATGGACCCCAAAAGTGCAAGCCGACTTTTGGGTCCGATGCTCGAGGATTCGGTACGCGCTCGTCGCTCTTCCGCAAGGCTATAGTAGAGCGGCAGCGAGGCAGAGCTTCTCGCCTTTGGCCCAGGTTGCGCCATGTTAAGGCCCAGGTTCCGGTTACGCTGCGGGCATCACGATTGAAGGAGCCCATCATGCGCAGCCTCAGCTTGTCGGTCTTCCTGCTTGCTTCAGCCGCGATGCTTGCGCCACTCCTGATCGCACTGGCCTATGCGGTCAGCGTGTTGGTATCGGCTCTGATGTTCCCCTGAAACGTGATCGACCTTTTGATTTCTCAATTGCGCAATTGTCCGGCGGCATGCGGCACACTGGCCGGGAACCGCATTTGCGAGTGAGCGTTGGACTGCGATTGTTAAACAGGACTTTTCTGATGCGAAAAATCGTTTGTCTTGCCGCTGCCGCAATCGGTTCAACCCTCCTCGCAGCCTCCCCGTCTCTGGCTCAGCCTACCTTTCAATTCGGCATCGGCCCGGATGGTCGCCCGCAGGTCGGCGTGCGCGATCCCGAGCAGGAGCGTTATGAGCGCCGCGAGCGCTGGCGCGAGCGCCGGGAGGAGGATCGTGCCCGCGCCTATGAGGCCGGCCGCCGGGATGCTCTGCGCGACGAGCGCCGTTACGAGAGCCGCTGCCGCAACATCATCATTCGAGAAGAGAACGAGTGGGGTCGTACCGTCGAGCGACGGGTTCGTCGCTGCGACTAACAACGGCATTTATGGTCCTCGCGCGGTGAGCCGCTCGGCTCGTTACGCGCGAGGATTGGCGATTTCCGCCGTGAGCCTGGGGAGTTCCTTGGTCATCCAATCCACCATCTGATCGCTGGTTTTCAGATGGCCCGGCATGGGAATGAAGGGCCCATGGGATTCGTAGATGGCCATCGGGTCGCGGGCGCCCAGGATGGGATCGAGATCGTTCTCGATTTCCGGCGTGATGGCTCTGCCGCCGAACCACGTGACAAGCAGCAGGAGCATCCCGACAGCGCCGGCCAGGACGACGAGCACGGATATTGCCAAGTCTGCGACCACCTGTTCTTTCCCTGAGCTCAGAAGGCTTCCTGGCAAGAGCCTAGCACCGAAAGACCCGCACTCCAATGCTGCAGGCATGTCGTGCAAGGCAGGGTCGCGCGGCATTTTTCGCGCATGCGAGGAACCGCGCTCAAGCGGTTTCGGTTGAGATTCATATCCCCTCGCCGAGCGCGGATGCGGTTCTTCGGCGGCTGCGAGGGAAGGGGTGCGGAGCGATCGATCCTGTCGATGGGAGGCGCTCATGAGAACGTACTATGTGTTCCAGTCCAAGAGAACTCCCGACCTGCGCGGCTTCACCGAGAGCGCAATGGGCGAAACGCTGCCCGCCGAACACGGGCCGTGGGCTCTCGAGCGACAGATCGGCCCCGATGACGAGTGGACGCTCAATGTCAGCCGGGCGGTGGTCGTCGCCGGCATTCTCGAGAACGGCTTCTATCTCTGGGGACCGATCGAGCGGTCGGACGTATGGCATCCGGTGATCGCAAGCGACCGGGTGGAAGGCACGGCCGTCTACGGCCCGGACGAGACGCAGATCGGCACCATCAAGCGCCTGCTGATCGAGAAGGTGAGCGGGCGGGTTCTCTACGTCGATGTGACCTTCGGGGGCTTTCTGGGCCTCGGGGTGCATCATCATACGATCCCATGGGACAAGCTGTCCTACGACAAGGAACTCGAAGGCTACCGCACCGATGTGACCGAGGCCCAGGTGCAGGCCGCCCCGGCGTTCTACGGCGACGATCGGATCTGGCCCGACCGCAAGCGGGAGCAGGAGATGCGGGATTACTGGCACGATATCCCGAGAGGTCCGATCTGAGCGCACGGCCTGCCCCGCAGGAGCCGCGCCCTTAGAGCATCGGTCCCAAAAGTGGAATCCACTTTTGGGACCAATCCGATGGTCCAAACTATGACCGGCGCATGGTGCGGAAAAGTGGGGCCCGGTTTTCGCTGACGTGGCCCTCTGAGTCCGCACCATGCGCCGGTGAGCAAAGCCTCACGGCAGGAGCGCGGGACTGCTATGATGGCCTCATCCCCGATTCCAGGAGGGTGCCATGATCGAGCATGTGTTCAAAATCGGCCAAGCCGTGCGGCCCAAAGCGACCTGCCACAGCCTTCCGAACGATCTTTTCCGGGTTCTGCGGCTCCTGCCCTCAACGGCCGGAGGCGTGCCGCTCTACTGCATCAAGAGCCAGGCGGAGCTGATCGAGCGCGTCGTCGAACAAAGCGACATCGAGGCGGCGCTGCGCTAGCGCCCGAGTCGAGCTTGGCCGCGAGCTTTCCTCGCCTTGCGTATTCGGCCCCGATGCCGATCGTTGTTTGTAGTTGTTTCTCGGCGCTTCCTCGTACAGTCGTGATCTGCGAGGATGATGCATCCTGTCGTTCCATTCCATGAAACGTAAAGCGAAGTAACGCGTTGATCATCAAACGACAATACGTGGAGATGGAATGATGAAGAAATCAGCTTGGCTCTTGGCAGCCGCTCTCATCGGTTCGAGCCTCGTCGTATCGACACCTTCGTCGGCCCAGGTGCAGTTCGGCATCGGTCCCGATGGTCCGAGCGTCCAGGTCGGGCCGGACCGCGACCGCGACCGTTACGAGCGCCGCTACATCGAGCGCCGCCGCGTCTACGACCGTGATGACCTGTCGACCGGCAGCGTCGAACGCTGCCGCACCGTGGTGATCCGCGAGGAGGAACCAAACGGCGACATCGTCACCCGCCGCGTGCGCCGCTGCCGCTAACGTCAAAACCGATCCTGTTGAAATGCCTGAGGGGCGCTGCCTCTCAGGCGTTCTCCTTTGGTCCGATTCGGGCATGAGCCGGTCATGCGACCGCCGCATGCAGCGTTGGGCGTGAATCCACCTCGGCGGTAATGGCCAGCGTCATCATGCGCCCGCGATTGATCAGGGCAACGACGGTGGACGCCAGCGACAGGGCGGCGCGATCCGAGCGCCCGAGCTGCAGGCCATGCACGTAAAGCCGCATGAGCTCGACCGTCACATAGTGGAAGGCGACCTCGGACCCGCGCGCCAGCTTCATGCGGCGCGAGGCCGTCACCAGCTTGTCGAGGTAGAGCGATTGCTCGATCGGCGACTCCGCCAGAAAGCCGCTCAGGCCCCCGAACATGTGCTCGAAATGATCCCACAGGAGAGACAGGTTCTTGGCCGCCTTGTCCTGCTGGTCCGGTGAAAGCGCCTGGAACTCGGCCAGAAGCTCCCAGGCGGGGTCGCTGTCGATCGCCTTGTCCTCGGCACTGGCCAGCGGGACGAACGGCAGAAGCGCCCGTGTGTGGGAGACCAAAGTGGGACGCAGCGCGTCCCATCGGGCGAACACCTTGGGCAGGACGATCAGGGCGGTGGCAAGAACGGTCTGATCGGTGACCGTGCCGACGCGCGCGAGCGCCGGTTGCGCCGCCTTCCGGCAGGTCTCGATGAACTGCCAGCGCAGAAGGCAGAGCCTGTAGAACTGTTCGATTTTCTCGATGAGCCCGTTTTGCGGTTGATGATCGACAGACCACGGAAAGGTAAAGTCACTTCGGGACTGGGGCGGGCTGCTCATGAGGCTGATGATCCGATCCGCAAATCGCTTCCGACACAGGTTCGGTCATACAGGTCCAATCCAGGCAACTTTGAGGCTCGGACACCCTGTGACGTAAGTACGTTTGGTCGCAGGGGAATCTTGTCCTTCAATGGCGTTTCGGGGCCCCGTCGATCGTCGGGCCGGCCTGTGCGGGCGCAGACGGACCGAGCGGCACAGTCTTGAACCTTGGCCTGCCATCCTTACATCTCAGGTGACCCCGATCCGGGCCCCTCTGACGCAAGCCGTGCCGGCGCTCGCGTGATGTCGGATCTTTTCATGATCCGAAGCCGGCCAGAGGTGAGAATGCTTCAAGAACTCCTGTCCGCCGTGGTCAGCGTGCTGATCGTCGATCCGCTCCAGGCGGAGATGAGCGAGCGCCTGGCCCAGGTCCGTGCGCCCCAGGCCATCATCGCCGATGTGCGAGCATGCGCTCAATCCTCCCTGCCGACGCTCGCCGACCGCGCGATGGCCGAGCCGCTCTGGGTCGTCACGACCACGCTCGACGTTTGGACCGGCCGCACCGCCCCCGAAGGGGTTCTCGGCGGCACGTCGGCCCAATGCGATGCGGCGGTGAAGGCGGCGAGGGTTTATCTGGAGAGCCGCGGGGCGTGAGCCGTTCGGGCTTTATGGGCGCTCATATGGCGGGACGATAGGCAGCCAGAGCTGTTGGGCGTAGCGCCCGCCGAGCAACCAAGAAACGGCCCAAGCGTTGTTTTCTTGATTGTAGCCATCTCGGCTGAGGACTCGTTACCAGCAAGCGGCTTGGCCGGTGGCCGGGTTGGCGACGTTCTTCCTGACTTCAGGAGAATGGAGCCATGGTGCGAGCATTTTCATTAGCTGTTGCATGTATCTTTGCTCTCACCGCTGCGGCCGAGAGTGCACCATCCCGAAAGCGCAATCCTTCTGCTCAGGAACAATCGAAGCCCCAGCAGGCAGGGCAGGAACCGGACGAGTTCCGGTCGTGCGACGTATCGGTCCGCGAGTTCGTTCAAGGGCGAAAGGAAGCCGCGGCTCTTCCCGTCACGGAGGTCAAGGTCGACGGTCTGCGGATGACGTTGAACTTCGTCCACCTCTATGGCGAGAGTGGAGATACGCCGCCCAATCTGGCCTTCACGCGAGGTGAATCAATCGAAGAACGCCGCAAGGCCTTGAACGAGGCAAAGCAACGAGCACGGCTGCTGGCTGAAGCGGCCAGGACGGGAAACGTCTGGTACGTCATAGCCGTGAGGAAGGAGAACGATCCGGGCGACGAGCGGCGTAACATCATGAATTCCTCGACGAGCGACGCTCAGCAACCGTCTGCCAATGCTGTGGTGATGGCGAGCATCGAGGGACGCTGCATAACGGTTTCGCAGTATGAGAACATTCCTGTCGGGAGCCTGGGTCCGGATCTGCAGCAGGCTCTCGGTCAGCAGGAGAAAGAGGCATCACCAGTCGAAAAACCCCCGCCGTCACCCCCGTCCTGAGGATAAGGAACATGTCCGGACAGGCAGCATCAACGGCTCGCCTATACGACGGAGGCGAGCTCCGCTCGCACTTGGAAGCAAGTCTCTGAAAAGCTTGGTGGAGCTGAGGGGATTCGAACCCCTGACCTCTGCAGTGCGATTGCAGCGCTCTCCCATCTGAGCTACAGCCCCGGTCGATTCAATCGAGCCAAGTGGCGCAAGTTTTAGGCCTGCCGGCTTTGATCTGTCAATCGGGCCGGCGAAGGACTGGAGCGGCATCCGAACGGGAAAAGGCAGCGCTGCCAGGGCGGTTATGGGTTGTTCGGCCCCGCTTCAATCGTTACATGAGCAAAGCCGATCCCTGACAGGTTTCCCATGCGCGCGCTCCTCAACGTCATTCTGCTGGCCTTGCAGCTCTATACCTATCTCATCGTCGCCTCGGCGGTCCTGAGCTGGCTCGTGGCCTTCAACGTGGTCAACACCCGCAACGATTTCGTCCGCTCGATCTGGAACTTCCTGGATGCGGTGACCGAGCCGGTCCTCAGGCCGATCCGGAGCATCCTGCCCAATCTCGGGGGCGTCGATATCTCGCCCATCATCCTGATCCTGCTGATCATTTTCATCCAGAACCTGATCGTCGACTACCTGATGCCAATCGCTTTCTAAGAGGGAGCCAGCCCTTGGCCTGGAGCATCCGCCCCGACGGGCTCGACATCCGGGTCCGGGTGACGCCCCGGGGCGGGCGGGATGCGATCGACGGGGTCGAGGCCCTGTCGGACGGCAAGGCCGTGCTGAAGGTCCGGGTCAGGGCCGCGCCGGAGGACGGTGCGGCGAACGAGGCGGTCCGGCGCCTGCTCGCCAAGGCTCTGAAGCGTCCAGCCTCGGCGGTGAGCCTGGAGACGGGCGCCACCGCCCGGCTGAAAACTTTTCTCGTTTCGGGCGAAGGAGACAGGCTTGCCGCCGCCCTCGCCGCTTTGACAGGACGGAACACCCCATGAGCGCCACGATCATCGACGGAAAAGCCTATGCCGAGGGATTGCGCTCCCGCATCGCCGGAGCCGTGAAGAGCTTGGGAGAGAAGGGCGTCACGCCCGGTCTTGCGGTGGTGATCGTCGGCGAGGATCCGGCGAGCCAGCTCTATGTGAAGAACAAGGCGCGCCAGACCGTCGAGGTCGGCATGCGCTCCTTCGAGCACAAGCTTCCGGCCACCACCGGCGAGGCCGAGCTCCTCGACCTCGTCGCCCGGCTCAACGCCGATCCGGCCGTGGACGGCATCCTTGTGCAATTGCCGCTGCCGAAGCAGATCGACGCGCAGAAGGTGATCGAGGCCATCGATCCGGCGAAAGACGTGGACGGCTTCCATCCCATCAATGCCGGACGGCTGATGACCGGCGTGCCGGGCCTCGTCTCCTGCACGCCCCTGGGGTGCCTGCTGCTGGCGCAATCGGTGCGACGGGATCTTTCGGGCCTCAACGCCGTGGTGGTCGGGCGCTCCAACATCGTCGGCAAGCCCATGGCGCAACTGCTCATCGCCCAGAGCTGCACGGTGACGGTGGCCCATTCGAAGACCCGTGATCTTCCAGCGGTCTGCCGCGGCGCCGACATCCTCGTCGCCGCCGTGGGGCGGCCTGAGATGGTGCGCGGCGATTGGGTGAAGCCCGGCGCCATCGTGATCGACGTGGGCATCAATCGGGTGCCGAATCCGGCCGCCGGTGAGGGCAAGACCAAGGTGGTGGGGGACGTGGCCTATGCGGAAGCGGCCGAGGTCGCCTCCGCCATCACGCCGGTTCCCGGCGGCGTCGGCCCGATGACCATCGCGTGCCTCCTGCGCAACACGCTCGAGGCCGCCTGCCTGCGGCGTGGGCTCGCCATGCCGGCGGTGGATTTCGCCAAAATTTAGTTAGGCCAGCTTTCGTGTTGCAAGAAGCAAGCAATTCACAACTGTGCAAAGCGAAAGCCTCGACTGCAACCACAGCTTCTGGCAGTCAGAAAGAAAGTGGGGGCAACAATGACACTGACAACAGAGCAACATCTTCTCATTGAAACGCGGGTCACGAATGAGGGGCCGAGTGTTGTAGTAGCCTATCTCTTCTGGTTCTTTCTCGGGATATTTTCGGCACACCGTTTTTATCTTGGGCGTCCCGGCACGGCGATCCTTCAGATACTCTCCTATTTTATCCTGATTGGATTTCTCTGGCTTCTCATCGATGCTTTCCTGATTCCTGGGATGGTGCGTAGCAAGCAGCAAGACATCAGGCAGCGCCTTGCTTACCAGCTCAGTGCTCAGTCAGGTCTGATCCCGGCATAGGGCTAACGCTCCTCGACCTGGCGCTCCAAGGTGGGCTGATCACAGCTCAAACCCTCCTCCCCCTTGTGGGGAGGAGTTGGAGGTGGGGGTGTGAGCGAGTGCCTATGAAGGTGAGGCGCCAACACCCTCACCCTGGCCCTCCCCACAAGGGGGAGGGAAGATGCGCTTCGGCCTGATCAGTTTGCCGCGAAGCAGTAGAACAGCCCGGCGCCGCCGGTGCCGCGCAGGGCGTCCTGGCTGCAGCCGCCGCGGGAGGCGTGCGAGGAGTTCCAGGACTTGGCGGGCGGTGAGTCGTCGAGCCCCATGCGGTCGTGATGCCCCGTCATGGCCGCGCCGTCCGTGCCGCTCTTCGTCCAGTTGCCGCAGGTCATGTCCTGGCTGCCCGCGAAGGCGGTGCCGTCTGCTTGAGATCCGGTGAGGATGTCGTGCTGGTTCGGCTGGTCGCCGCGTCCCTTCACCATCTCGCCCTTCTCGGTCAGCGCCGTCTGCTTGGTGAGATTGTTGTTGGCGCCGTGCAGGTCCGCCACGTCCTTGGCGATCACGACGCCCTTGGCGTTCTGCCACGGCCCGCGGCCGATCCGGTCCCGGGCATTGACGGCCGTGGCGCCGCCCGTCGCCTGTGTCGACAGATAAGCCCGCCACATCTTGCCGCGAATGCCGGCGGCTTCGGCAAGGGTCTGGCAATGCCGGTCCGCCCCTTCGAGCCCGCCGAGATCCGCGCCCTTGCCGGAGCCGACGCTGGTCACGAAGAACGTGGTCTCCTGAGCGCTCTGGGCCTGAGCAGGGCTCAGGGGCGCGAAGGTCAAAACGCTCATGGCGGCGATAAGCGAGAGGCGGTCCATTCCACGCATTGCTTCCTCCTTGATGGTGTCGCACCGTCCTTGTTCGGGACGGACGGCTCTACAGACGATCCGGTGAGGATCATCATTCCATCCTCACGTCGTTTTGAAGGCGGGCGGGAGAGGGGCGCGCTCGCGATTGCGCGAGCGGTCAGGTTCATTGAGAATGCGCTGAAAGTTTGTTCAATTAACCTTTGCAGTCATTGCTTGCATAGTTTTTACCTCTTCTGCGAGCGATGAGATGACCTCATTGAAACTATTAATATAGTGAAGACTCGGGATAATGAACTCCGACACTTCGCTGGGCTCTTTAGCTTTGGCTTCCGCCAGGCGTTGAACTGTGGCCACCATCTGACGCTGAAGGTTTTCACGAAAGGTTTGTCCGCATGTAGTGGGGGTGAACCGCCAGCGATACTTTGAATTCTTATCTGCCTTGACGATCTGGTCTTTCAGCTTTTTCCAATCGTCGCAGAGCCTGTCGATGTCGCGGAACTGAGTCTCTAACGAGCCCGCAAACCGTGTCGCTTCCTTCTCAACTCTGGCAAGACTGTCCCGAATCTTTGCGGTTCTATCAGATAGCTCTTTCTTTCTTGCGTCCTCGGCCTTTGCCTTCAGGTCAGCATCGATTCGTTGCTTCAAAGCTGTGAGGCGTTCTGCAATGGCTTTGTTCCCAATGTCATTCAAAGTCAGTTTTGCGTTACCAAGTTTCGTGTGCTTAATCTTTGCATCCAAATCCATCCGACATTCTGTTTTGATACGTCCCAGCATGTCTGCGGGGGCATCCTTGTAAATCTCTTCATCCAAGCCGGATATCAGCCGAACGCATTCGACAGTCTTATTTGAGATCTGAAGATCAGATTCGTCGGTGAACATAGTTCTTTCGCCAAAAAGAAGCACGAGTTGCTCATCTGTTAATATCTCACTCTCGGCCTGACACCCGCTCAAGAACAGGAAGCAAGTTGCTATTACTCGCGACAGGCTCAAGGTCCGTGAGAGCGAGAGCTTTTCAATAGACATCTGAGCCATCTTGTACACCATCACAAAGCAACGATTTAGATCAGCTGCTTATAAATTTGTGATTCTTGTCAGGCAATATGCCTTAAATGCATTCAAGTAATTCTATAGAAGATAAAAATATCATAAATGTGTTACCGATAAATATTGCTGTTTTAGATATGCTATTCATCGCCAGGTAATGGTAAATCTCTTTTATCAGCTCCCTTTTTGTTGTCGCAAATGCTCCACCAATTGCCGTGCCGAAGGCGGCAGGTCCTTTAGGGAGCGGATACACAGCGTCAGGTCGCGGGCCGCCCAAGCATCCTCCAGTTCGACCGGGATGATGGCCGTGGTGCGGGCGGCGCGGCGGGCGGTGGTCTCGGGCACGATGCCGAGGCCCACGCCGGCCTCCACCATGCGGCAGACCGCATCGAAGCTGCGCAGCTGCACCCGCAGGCGGATGGGCTTGCCGATGCGCGTGGCCTTGCCGGCGAGGAAGCGCTGGAGGGCGCTCGCCCGGTCCAGGCCGACGAAGTCATGCTCCAGCACCTCGGCGAACGGGATGCTGGCCCGGGAGGCGAGGGCGTGGCCCTTCGGCACCACGAGCACGAAGCGGTCGCTGCGGAACGGGTAGGTTTCGAGCCGCCCGGTATCGACGGTGCCAGCCACGATCCCGAGATCGCCGACGCCCTCGGCGATCAGGCCCACGATCTCGTCGCTCAGGCGCTCCTCCAAGTCGATGGACACCTGCGGATGCTCGGCCAGGAAGGCGCCGAGGGCCTCGGGCAGGAACTCCGTGAGGGCGTTGGTGTTGGAGAGGATCCGGATCTGGCCGGTCAGTCCGCCCGTATAGGAGCCCAGATCCTCCCGCAGGCGCTCGGCCTGCGCGAGGAGGGCGCGGGCATGCTGGAGCAGGGTCCGGCCGGCAGGCGTCGGGGTCACCCCGGCCCGGGTTCGTAGGAGGAGGGGAGCGCCAAGGGACTTTTCCATGTTGCGGATGCGGGTGCTTGCCGCCGCCAGCGCCAGATGGGCCCGTTCGGCCCCGTGGGTAATGCTGCCCGCCTCGACCACATGCCGGAAGAGGCTCAGATCGGTCAGATCGAATTGCATCGCTATCCTTCGTCATTCGCGAAGGGAGATAAGAATAATTAAAAATTGTGCGATAAGCGAGCCTGGTGCAAACTTCGCGGCTGACGAAGTGTGTCTCCTGCCGCGCGTTCGGCAGAAGGTGCATTGCGGTGTTGCCGCGCTTCCATTACGAACCATTCCAAACTACGGGCGGCCGACGTCGCCGATCAGGAGTGAACACCATGGCTGAGGCGAAAGTGGCCCCGCGGCCCTTGTCCCCGCATCTTCAGGTCTACAAGTGGAGCTGGACGATGGCGATGTCCGTCGCCCACCGTCTCACGGGCATCGCGCTCTATGGGGGCATCGCGCTCTTCGCCATCTGGCTCGTGGCCCTGGCCTCCGGGCCCTCGGCTTTCGACGCCGTGCAGTGGTTCTTCGGCTCGCCCCTCGGGTACCTGATCCTGTTCGCCTACACCTGGATCCTGATGCACCACATGCTCGGCGGCGTGCGCCACCTGGTGTGGGATTTCGGCCATGGCATGGAGCCGGCGCAGCGCATCAACATGGCCCGCTTCACCCTCGTCGGCTCAATCACCCTGACCCTGGCGATCTGGGTCGTCGCCTTCCTCGTGTTCTAAGGAGTAGGACTCATGGCCGACAACAGGGCTGACACCCGCGTTTCCATGCGCACCCCGCTCGCCCGTGTGAAGGGCCTCGGCGCCTCCGGGCACGGGGTCGAGCATTGGTGGATCCACCGCATGACGGCGGCGTCAAACATCCCCCTCATCATCGCCTTCGTGATCATCGTCGCGTCGCTCGCGGCCTCCCCGTCCTACCAGGAGGCAATTGCGGTCATCTCGCATCCGCTGGTCGCGATCATCCTGATCCTCGCGGTGATCTCAGTCACGAACCACATGCGGCTCGGCATGCAGATCGTCATCGAGGACTACGTCCACGACAAAGGCCAGAAGATCGCCGCCGTCATGGCGAACAACTTCTATGCCGTGATCGTCGGGGTGGCCTGCCTCTACGCCATCCTCAAGGTCAGCCTCGGCCGCATCCTCGCTTAAGGAATTCACACATGGCTCAAGCAACGAACGGCGCCGCCGTTAACGGCAAGGCCTACAATATCATCGACCATACCTTCGATGTGGTGATCGTCGGCGCGGGCGGCGCGGGTCTTCGCGCCACCGTCGGCTGCTCGCAGGCCGGCCTGCGCACCGCCTGCATCACCAAGGTGTTCCCGACCCGCTCGCACACGGTGGCGGCGCAGGGCGGCATTTCTGCCTCGCTCGGCAACATGGGGCCAGACGATTGGCGCTGGCACATGTACGACACTGTGAAGGGCTCCGACTGGCTCGGCGACCAGGATGCCATCGAGTATCTCGTGCGCAACGCGCCCGCCGCCGTCTACGAGCTGGAGCACTGGGGCGTTCCTTTCTCCCGCACGGCCGAGGGCAAGATCTATCAGCGTCCCTTCGGCGGCATGACGACGGATTTCGGCAAGGGCACGGCGCAGCGCACCTGCGCGGCCGCCGACCGCACGGGCCACGCGATCCTGCACACGCTCTACGGCCAGGCGGTGCGTAACCAGACCAACTTCTTCATCGAGTATTTCGCCCTCGACCTGATGATGGATTCCGACGGCCGCTGCATCGGCGTCGTGGCCCTGAACCAGTCCACCGGCGAGATCCACCGCTTCCGCGCCCACATGACGATCCTGGCCACGGGCGGCTACGGACGCGCCTATTTCTCGGCCACTTCGGCCCATACCTGCACGGGCGACGGCAACGCCATGGTGCTCCGCGCCGGCCTGCCGCTGCAGGACATGGAGTTCGTGCAGTTTCACCCGACCGGCATCTACGGCTCCGGCTGCCTCATCACCGAGGGCGCGCGCGGCGAGGGCGGATATCTCACCAACTCGGAAGGCGAGCGCTTCATGGAGCGCTACGCGCCGTCCGCCAAGGACCTGGCCTCCCGTGACGTGGTCTCGCGCGCCATGACCATGGAGATCCGCGCCGGCCGCGGCGTCGGCAAGAACAAGGACCACATCTATCTCCACCTCGACCATCTCGATCCGAAGATCTTGCACGAGCGGCTGCCCGGCATCTCGGAGAGCGCGAAGATCTTCGCCGGCGTCGACGTGACCAAGGAGCCGATCCCGGTCCTGCCGACCGTCCACTACAACATGGGTGGCATCCCGACGAACTATCACGGCGAGGTGCTGACCCTGAAGAACGGCAACCCGGACACGGTGGTGCCCGGCCTGATGGCGCTCGGCGAAGCGGCCTGCGTGTCCGTGCACGGGGCGAACCGCCTCGGCTCGAACTCGCTCATCGACCTCGTGGTGTTCGGCCGCGCGGCGGGCCTGCGCTGCGCCGAGATCCTGGAGCCGAACGCCCGCCACGCGGACCTGCCCAAGAACGCCGACGAGCTCGCGCTCTCGCGCCTCGACAAGTTCCGCCACGCCAATGGCTCGACCTCGACGGCGGAGCTGCGCCTCCAGATGCAGAAGACGATGCAGAACAACTGCGCGGTGTTCCGCACCGGCGAGGTTCTGGAAGAAGGCCGCAAGCTCATCCACGACGTGTGGAACGCGGCCGCCGACATCAAGGTCACGGACCGCTCCCTGATCTGGAACACGGACCTCCTCGAGACCCTGGAGTTCGACAACCTGATCGGCCAGGCGGTCGTCACCATGGAGGGCGCGGCGAACCGCGAGGAATCCCGCGGCGCCCATGCCCGCGAGGACTTCTCCGAGCGCGACGACAAGAACTGGATGAAGCACACCCTGGCCTGGCTTGACGACACCTCGCACAAGGTGACCCTCGATTACCGCCCGGTGCACACCTACACCATGTCGAACGACATCCAGTACATCGAGCCCAAGGCTCGCGTGTACTAAGGAAGACGAAAAACGATGGCTCAGTTCACTCTTCCCAAGAACTCCCGGTACACCGAAGGCAAGACTTGGCCGAAGCCGGCCGGCGCCTCGAACGTCCAGGAATTCCGCATCTACCGCTGGAACCCGGACGACGGGCAGAACCCGCGCATCGACACCTATTACGTCGACCGGGACGATTGCGGCCCGATGGTTCTCGACGCGCTGTTGTGGATCAAGAACAACGTCGATTCGACGCTGGTCTTCCGCCGCTCCTGCCGCGAGGGCATCTGCGGCTCCTGCGCCATGAACATCATGGGCGGCAACACGCTCGCCTGCACGCTCGGCATCGACGATTGCGCGTCGGATTCCATCAAGATCTATCCGCTGCCGCACATGCCGGTGCTCAAGGATCTGGTGCCCGACCTGACGAGCTTCTTCGCCCAGCACGCCTCCATCGAGCCCTGGCTCCAGACGGTGACGGCAGAGCCGGAGACGGAGTGGCGTCAGACCCCGGAGGAGCGCTCCAAGCTCGACGGCCTCTACGAGTGCATTCTCTGCGCCTGCTGCACCACCTCCTGCCCGAGCTATTGGTGGAACGGCGACCGGTTCCTGGGGCCGGCAGCCCTGCTCCAGGCCTATCGCTGGCTGATCGACAGCCGTGACGAGAACACCGGCGAGCGCCTCGACAACCTGCACGATCCGTTCCGGCTCTACCGCTGCCACACGATCATGAACTGCGCGAACACCTGCCCCAAGGGCCTCAACCCGGCCAAGGCCATCGCCGAGGTCAAGAAGATGATGATCGCGCGGGTCGTGTGACGCTTCCTTGCAACAACTTCACGAAAAGGCGCCCCGGGCGCCTTTTTTTGTCTCTGCCGATCCCATATGTCGAAGCCGGAACCATGTCGGCCTGGGTTCATATTCCTCTCTATACCCTGGGCTGCCATAACCCGTCCGAATGGACGGCCATGCATGCGAGGACCAAGATGACGAAGCCTCTGTGGCTGACGACCGCCGTACTCTGCTCCGCCCTGGCGCTCGGCGCGTGCTCCTCGACCCGCCTCGGCGGACCGCCGGCCCGCGGTGCTGCGGCGCCGATTACCGAGGCTCCTCCGGTCGAAGCCGTGCCGTCCGGGCCGGTCGAGGCGGCGCCGCTGCCGCCGCTCGCCGGCGCGCCCATGGCACCCGAGATGACTGCTCCCCCGGCCGGCGGCACCGACATCGCGGGCCTGCCGCCGGCACCTCCGCCGCCGACCCTCGGGTCACCTGCGCCCGCTCCCGCCCCGGCCCCGTCCAGCCGCACCGCCATGGTCGGCAACTGGAGCGTTCAGACCTCCGGCGGCTCGTGCCGGGTCCAGCTTTCGAGCTCGCCCGCCCTCGATCTCTACCGGGCATCGGCGTCCGGCTGCTCGAACCAGGACCTGTCCAAGGTCAATGCCTGGGACTACCGTGACGGCGAGGTCTATCTCTACCAAACCGGCGGCTCGGTGGCGGCGCGCCTGCGCGGCTCGTCCTCGTCGCTCAGCGGTGTGCTCGCCAAGTCCGGGGCCCCTCTGTCCCTTACGCGCTGAGCCCGGAAACCGGCCCATTTCCGGCAAAAATCGACCTGAAGACGTTTGCGCTCCCGGGCGGGGAAGGATATCGGTCAACCCGTGAACGACACCTCCTTCTCCTCGCCTCAATCCATCACGGCCCGCTACAACGCCCTGGTCACGTCGGGTGCCATCGAGCGCGATCCGGCGCAGGTGGCGCTGCTCAAACGGCTTGAGGCGCTCGCCGGAAACCTCGCCAATCACCGCCTCGCCCGCAAGCCCAGCGCTCTCGGCTGGCTCTTCGGCAAGAAGAGCAGCGAACCGCCGAAGGGTCTCTATGTCTGGGGTTCGGTCGGGCGCGGCAAGACCATGCTCATGGACCTGTTCTTCGAGGCGCTGCCGGTGCGGCGCAAGCGCCGGGTCCATTTCCACGCCTTCATGGCCGACGTGCACGAGCGCATCCACGCGTACCGGCAGAAGCTCAAAAGCGGCCAGGTCACGGGCGACGATCCCATCGGCCCGGTGGCGGAGGCGCTCGCCAGCGAGGCTTGGGTGCTCTGCTTCGACGAGTTCACCGTCACGGATATCGCCGATGCCATGATCCTCGGGCGCCTGTTCACGGCGCTCTTCGCCCGGGGCGTCGTGGTGGTGGCGACCTCCAACGTGGAGCCGGACCGGCTCTACGAGGGCGGCCTTAACCGCTCGCTCTTTCTGCCCTTCATCGGTTTGCTGCAGGAGCGCATGGCGGTGGTGAAGCTCGAATCCCGCACGGATTTCCGGCTCGAGAAGCTCGCCGGCAGTCCGGTGTTCTATACCCCGGCCGACGAGGGCACCCATGCGGCGCTCACCCGCGCCTTCAGGAGCCTGACCGGGCGCGAACAGGGCAAGCCCCTGACCCTGACCGTCAAGGGGCATCCGGTCGAGGTGCCGCAGGCCGCCGGCGGGGTGGCGCGCTTCTCCTTCGAGGATCTCTGCTCCAAGCCCCTCGGCGCCGCCGACTATCTCGCGGTGGCCGAAGATTTCCATACGGTCATCCTCGAAGGCATCCCGAGGATGACCATCGAGCGCCGCAACGAGGCCAAGCGCTTCATCCTGCTCATCGATGCTCTCTACGACGCCCATGTGAAGCTCCTGGCCTCGGCCGAAGCCGAAGTGCATGAGCTCTACCACGCGGAGTCCGGCCGCGAGGCCTCCGAGTTCGACCGGACCGTGTCCCGCCTGATCGAGATGCGCTCCGAGGAATACCTGTCCCTGCCGCATGGCCGTTCGGATTCGGAGGCCTCCGGCAGCACCACCGGGCTCGCCGAGACATGAAGAGGCCGTCCGGCGCGTCGCTGCGGGTGACGGAGGCCACGCCGGCCGACACCCGGCTTCTCGCCATTGCGGCCGCCCAGCTCAAGGAATTCGGGCCCCGGCATGTCACCGTGGTGGGCATTGCCGATGCCGCGGGCATGACCCATGCCAATGTCTACCGCTACTTTGCCAGCAAGGCGGCCCTCATCGATGCGGTGGCCGGGCAATGGCTGCGGCGGATGGAGGCCACCATCGCGGACATCGCCGACTCCCCCGATCCCGCCGACGACAAGCTGGAACGCCTGATCCAGGCCTGGGCGCGGATCCATCGGGACCTCCTGAAGGAGGACCGGCATCTCTTCGACGTCTATTGCACGGCGACCGAGACGGCACGCCCCCTCATCCGCAAGCACCGGGCCCGGATGCGCCTGCTGATCGACCGGGTCCTGGACGAGGGCATCACGACGGCCAAGTTCGACCCCCGGGATCGGGAAAAGGCCCATGCCTTCATCACGGATTCCGTCTATCGCTTCATCAATCCGCTGACCGTCCGGCTTGATGCAGAGGTGCCGCAGGACATCCTCGATCAGCGGCTCGCCACCATGATCCGGGTGGTTCTGAGAGCCCTGGCGAACGGTAGCGTGTAACGTCAGTTACAAATTTCAAAAAATGTAACACAAAAATTCGGGCGACTTCGATACAGTCAAGTCACTGTAAAAGCGAAGTGTTTTCGAAATGTTAAGCTTGCCGGGACTTTTTCCAAGGCTCAAAGCCTTGCCTGTTAACCTTTTGGTCGCTTGATGGCGGCCCATCTCTCATGGCAAACAGCGCCACCTCAAAAAGGCTCGTGCCAAAAACCCAAGGACAGACCATGGCCCGGAAAAAGATCGCGCTCATCGGTGCAGGCCAGATCGGCGGAACCCTCGCTCATCTCGTCGGCTTGAAGGAACTCGGCGACGTCGTTCTCTTCGACATCGCGGAAGGCATTCCCCAGGGCAAAGGTCTCGATATCGCGGAATCCGCCCCGGTCGATGGGTTCGACGCCAAGTACAAAGGCGCCAACGACTACGCGGCTATCGAAGGCGCCGACGTGATCATCGTCACCGCCGGCGTGCCGCGCAAGCCCGGCATGAGCCGCGACGATCTCATCGGCATCAACCTCAAGGTCATGGAAGCGGTCGGCAACGGCATCAAGCAATATGCCCCGAACGCCTTCGTCATCTGCATCACCAACCCGCTCGACGCCATGGTGTGGGCGCTCCAGAAGTTCTCGGGCCTGCGCCCTGAGAAGATCGTCGGCATGGCCGGCGTGCTGGACTCGGCCCGCTTCCGTCACTTCCTGGCCGAAGAGTTCAACGTGTCGGTCGAGGACGTGACCGCCTTCGTGCTCGGCGGCCACGGCGACGACATGGTGCCGCTCGTTCGCTACTCCACGGTGGCGGGCATTCCGCTGCCCGACCTAGTGAAGATGGGTTGGACGAGCCAGGAGAAGCTCGACGCCATGGTCGAGCGCACCCGGAAAGGCGGCGGCGAGATCGTCAACCTGCTCAAGACCGGCTCGGCCTTCTACGCTCCGGCTGCTTCGGCGATCGCCATGGCCGAGAGCTACCTCAAGGACAAGAAGCGTGTCCTGCCCTGCGCGGCCTACCTCAACGGCCAGTACGGCGTGAAGGACATGTTCGTGGGTGTGCCGATCGTGATCGGCGAGAACGGCGTCGAGCGCATCGTCGAGGTCGAGTTCTCCGCCGACGAGAAGGCCATGTTCGAGAAGTCCGTCGCCTCGGTGCAGGGCCTTGTCGACGCCTGCAAGCAGATCAACTCGGCTCTCGCCTAACCCATTCGCGTCATGGCCGGCTTCGTGCCGGCCATCCACGTCTTCACTCGCCACGCCGCTCAAGGCGTGGATGCCCGGGCCGAGGCCTGAGCATGACGAAGAGGAAAACAGATGAACATTCATGAATACCAAGGCAAAGCAGTCCTGAAGGAGTTCGGCCTGCCTGTCTCCCGCGGCAAGGCGATCTTCTCGGCCGACGAGGCGGAAGCGGCCGCCAAGGAACTCGGTGGTCCGCTCTGGGTCGTGAAGTCCCAGATCCATGCGGGCGGCCGCGGCAAGGGCAAGTTCAAGGAAGCCGCCGCCGGCGAGAAGGGCGGCGTGCGTCTCGCCAAGTCCATCGACGAGGTGAAGCAATTCGCCCAGCAGATGCTTGGCAACACCCTGGTCACGATCCAGACGGGCGAAGCCGGCAAGCAGGTCAACCGCCTCTATATCGAGGACGGATCCGACATCGAGACCGAGTTCTACCTCTCGATGCTGGTCGACCGCGAGACAGGCCGCGTGGCCTTCGTGGTCTCGACGGAGGGCGGCATGGACATCGAGCAGGTCGCCCACGACACCCCCGAGAAGATCGTCACCTTCTCGGTCGATCCGGCCACCGGCATCATGCCCCATCACGGCCGTGCGGTCGCCAAGGCGCTGGGCCTCAGGGGCGCGCTCGCCAAGGAAGCGGAAGACGTGGTCGCGAAGCTCTACAAGGCCTTCATCGCGAAGGACATGGAGATGCTGGAGATCAATCCGCTCATCGTCACCAAGGACCAGCACCTCAAGTGCCTGGATGCCAAGATCTCCTTCGACGGCAATGCCCTCTACCGCCACCCCGAGGTGATGGAGCTGCGCGACCTCACGGAAGAGGACGAGAAGGAAATCGAGGCCTCCAAGTTCGACCTCGCCTATATCGCGCTCGACGGCACCATCGGGTGCATGGTCAACGGCGCCGGCCTTGCCATGGCGACGCTCGACATCATCAAGCTCTACGGCGAGGAGCCGGCGAACTTCCTCGATGTGGGCGGCGGCGCGTCCGAGGAGAAGGTGACGGCGGCGTTCAAGATCATCACGGCCGATCCGAACGTGCAGGGCATCCTTGTCAACATCTTCGGCGGCATCATGAAGTGCGACGTCATCGCCCGCGGCGTGATCGCCGCGGTGAAGACCGTCGGCCTGCAGGTTCCGCTGGTGGTGCGCCTCGAGGGCACCAACGTGGAAGAGGGCAAGCAGATCATCCGCGAATCCGGCCTCAACGTGATCCCGGCGGACGACCTCGACGACGCCGCCCAGAAGATCGTGAACGCCGTGCGCGGCGGAAAGTAAGGTTTCGAGCTGATGTCCATCCTCATCGACAAGAACACCAAGGTCATCTGCCAGGGCTTCACCGGCAAGAACGGGACCTTCCATTCCGAGCAGGCCATCGCCTACGGGACCAAGATGGTCGGCGGCACCTCGCCGGGCAAAGGCGGCTCCACGCACCTGAACCTGCCCGTGTTCGACACGGTCATGGAAGCGCGCGAGAAGACCGGCGCCGACGCCTCGGTCGTGTACGTTCCGCCGCCGGGCGCGGCTGACGCCATCTGCGAGGCGATCCAGGCCGAGATCCCGCTCATCGTCTGCATCACGGAAGGCATTCCGGTGCTCGACATGGTGCGCGTGAAGCGCGCCCTCGAGGGCTCCAAGTCGCGCCTCATCGGCCCGAACTGCCCCGGCATCGTGACGGCGGGCGAGTCGAAGATCGGCATCATGCCGGCCAACATCTTCAAGCCCGGCTCGGTCGGCATCGTGTCGCGCTCCGGCACGCTCACCTACGAGGCCGTGTTCCAGACCACCAACGAGGGCCTCGGCCAGACCACCGCGGTGGGCATCGGCGGCGACCCGGTGAAGGGCACCGAGTTCATCGAGATGTTCGACATGTTCCTCTCCGACCCGAAGACCGAGTCGATCGTCATGATCGGCGAGATCGGCGGCTCGGCCGAGGAAGAGGCGGCCGAGTTCATCGCCCGCGAGGCCAAGAAGGGCCGCAAGAAGCCGATGGTCGGCTTCATCGCGGGCCGCACGGCTCCTCCCGGACGCCGCATGGGCCATGCCGGTGCGATCATCTCCGGCGGCAAGGGCGGCGCCGAGGACAAGATCGCCGCCATGGAGGCCGCGGGCATCCGTGTGTCGCCGTCGCCGGCCCGCCTCGGCAAGACCCTGGTCGAGGTTCTCAAGGGTCAGTAACACGTCAGGCCGCCCCGATGTCGGGGCGGCCAACCAGCTTTTTGGATTGTAGATTGCCATGGCACGCCAAGACGCCAATCAGAACTTCCTGAACACCGCTTTCCTCTACGGGGCGAACGCGTCCTACATCGAGGAGCTCCAGGCCCGCTACGAGAAGGACCCGTCCTCGGTCGATGCCGAATGGCAGGCGTTCTTCGGCGCCCTCAGGGACGACAAGCAGGCTGTCGAGAAGGCGGCCAACGGTCCGTCCTGGGAGAAGCCGAACTGGCCGATCCACGCCAATGGCGAGCTCGTCTCGGCGCTCGACGGCAACTGGGCCCAGGTCGAGAAGGCGGTCGGCGACAAGATCAAGGCCAAGGCCGAAGCCAAGGGCGCCGAGATCAGCCAGATCGACGTGCAGCAGGCGACCCGCGATTCCGTGCGCGCCATCATGCTGATCCGCGCCTATCGGGTGCGCGGCCACCTGCATGCCAAGCTCGATCCGCTGGAGATCAATCCCCGGCCGAACGACCAGGAGCTGCATCCCTCCCATTACGGCTTCACGGATGCCGACTGGGACCGCAAGATCTTCCTCGACAACGTGCTCGGGCTCGAGTTCGGCACGATCCGCGAGATCGTCGCGATCCTCGAGCGCACCTATTGCCAGACGCTCGGCGTCGAGTTCATGCACATCTCCGACCCGGTCGAAAAGGCCTGGATCCAGGAGCGCATCGAGGGTCCGGACAAGGAGATCACCTTCACCAAGGAAGGCAAGCGCGCCATCCTCAACAAGCTCGTCGAGGCGGAAGGCTTCGAGAAGTTCCTGGATGTCCGCTACACCGGCACCAAGCGCTTCGGCCTCGACGGCGGCGAGTCGCTGATCCCGGCGCTCGAGCAGATCATCAAGCGCGGCGGCAATCTCGGCGTGAAGGAGATCGTGCTGGGCATGGCCCATCGCGGCCGCCTCAATGTGCTGACCCAGGTGATGGGCAAGTCGCACCGTGCCCTGTTCCACGAATTCAAGGGCGGTTCCTTCGCGCCTGACGACGTGGAAGGATCGGGCGACGTGAAGTACCACCTCGGCGCGTCATCGGACCGCAACTTCGACGGCAACAACGTCCACCTGTCGCTGACCGCCAACCCGTCGCACCTGGAAATCGTCAATCCCGTGGTGCTCGGCAAGGTTCGCGCCAAGCAGGACCAGCACGGCTGCACGCCCGACAACCGCACCGCCGTCATGCCGCTCCTCATCCACGGCGATGCGGCCTTCGCCGGCCAGGGCGTTGTCGCGGAATGCTTCGGGCTGTCGGGCCTGCGCGGTCACCGCACCGGCGGCTGGATCTCGTTCATCATCAACAACCAGATCGGCTTCACCACCGATCCGCGCTTCTCGCGCTCCTCGCCCTATCCATCGGACGTGGCGAAGATGGTCGAGGCGCCGATCTTCCACGTGAACGGCGATGATCCGGAGGCCGTGGTCTTCGCCGCGAAGGTGGCGACCGAATACCGCCAGCGCTTCCAGAAGCCCGTCGTCATCGACATGTTCTGCTACCGCCGCTTCGGCCACAACGAGGGCGACGAGCCGGCCTTCACCCAGCCGCTCATGTACCGCAAGATCCGGTCGCATCCGGCAATCGTCGAGCTCTATTCCAAGAAGCTCATGGCCGAAGGCATCGTCACCGAGGCCGAGGTCGAGGAGATGAAGTCGAGCTGGCGCTCGAAGCTCGACGCCGAGTTCGACATCGCCACCAGCTACAAGCCCAACAAGGCCGACTGGCTCGACGGACGCTGGTCGGGCCTCAAGGCGGTGCGCGAGGATCAGGACGATCCGCGCCGCGGGCAGACCGGCGTGTCGGCCGAGACCCTGCAGCAGATCGGCAAGGCGCTGACCACGATCCCGGAGGGCTTCCACCTCCATCGCACGATCCAGCGCTTCCTCGACAACCGCAAGAAGATGCTGGAAACCGGCGAGGGCTTCGACTGGGCCATGGCCGAGGCGCTCGCCTTCGGCTCGCTCCTGCTCGAAGGGCATCGGGTGCGCCTGTCCGGCCAGGACGTGGAGCGCGGCACCTTCTCGCAGCGCCACTCGGTTCTGACCGATCAGGAGAACGAGGAGCGCTACACGCCTCTTAACCACATCTCGGACAGCCAGGCCCGCTATGAGGTCATCAACTCCATGCTGTCGGAAGAGGCGGTGCTGGGCTTCGAATACGGCTACACCCTGTCCGAGCCCAACGCCCTGACCCTTTGGGAAGCGCAGTTCGGCGACTTCGCCAACGGCGCCCAGGTGGTGTTCGACCAGTTCGTGTCGTCCGGCGAGCGCAAGTGGCTGCGCATGTCGGGCCTCGTCTGCCTCCTGCCGCACGGTTATGAGGGCCAGGGACCGGAGCACTCCTCCGCTCGCCTCGAGCGCTGGCTGCAGATGTCGGCCGAGGACAACATGCAGGTGGGTTACTGCTCGACTCCGTCGAACTACTTCCACATCCTGCGCCGTCAGCTGAAGCGCGATTTCCGCAAGCCGCTGATCCTGATGACGCCCAAGAGCCTGCTGCGCCACAAGCGCTGCACCTCGAGCCTCGCCGACATTGCCGAGGGAACCTACTTCCATCGTGTTCTGCAGGACGATGCCCAAGCCGGGCGCGACGGCATCAAGCTGGTGAAGGACGACAAGATCCGGCGCGTGGTGATCTGCACGGGCAAGGTCTATTACGACCTGCTCGAGGAGCGCGAGAAGCGGGGCATCGACGACGTCTACCTGCTGCGCGTCGAGCAGCTCTATCCCTTCCCGGCGAAGTCGCTGGCGGCCGAGCTCGCCCGCTTCAAGAAGGCCGACGTGGTGTGGTGCCAGGAAGAGCCCAAGAACATGGGCTCCTGGACCTTCGTCGAGCCCTATCTCGAGTGGGTGCTCAAGACCGCCGGCTCCAAGGTGGACCGCCCGCGCTACGTGGGACGCCCCGCCTCCGCCGCCACGGCCACCGGCCTCATGTCCAAGCATACGGCCCAATTGCAGGCCTTCCTCGACGAGGCTTTCGCGGCGTAAGACCCGCGACGGCTCTCACCCGATTCCGAGGGGCTCGTCCGAGCTCCGCAAGACCCGAAGACGACCATGGCAACCGAAATCCGCGTACCCACCCTTGGCGAATCCGTGTCAGAGGCCACCATCGGCCGCTGGTTCAAGAAGCCCGGCGATCCCGTGAAGGCCGACGAGCCCGTGCTCGAGCTCGAGACCGACAAGGTCACCCTCGAGGTCAACGCTCCCGCGAGCGGCACGCTCGGCGACATCGTCGCCAAGGACGGCGAGACGGTGAGCCCCGGTGCGGTGCTCGGCTCCATCGTCGAGGGTGGCGGTGCTGCCGCTGCGGCTCCTGCGGCGGCGCCGAAGGCGGAAGCTCCCAAGGCTGCGCCGGCCCCGGCTCCCGTGGCCGCGGCGCCTGCAGCGGCCGCTCCCGCCGCCGCCAAGGATCACGGCCCGGCGGTCGCCCGTCTCGCGGCCGAGAGCGGCGTGAGCCCGGCGGGCATTCCTGGCACCGGCAAGGACGGCCGCGTGACCAAGGGCGACATGCTCGCCGCCATCGCTACCGGCGGCGCTGCTGCCGCTCCTGCGCCTGCCGCGCCCGTCCAGGTCCGCGCCCCCTCCGCGCCGGTCGATGCCGAGCGCGAAGAGCGCGTCAAGATGACCAAGCTGCGCCAGACCATCGCGCGCCGCCTGAAGGACGCTCAGAACACCGCCGCCATGCTCACCACGTTCAACGACGTGGACATGAGCGCGGTGATGAACCTGCGCAGCCAGTACAAGGACGTGTTCGAGAAGAAGCACGGCACCAAGCTCGGCTTCATGGGCTTCTTCACCAAGGCGGTGATCCAGGCGCTCAAGGACGTTCCGGCCGTCAATGCCGAGATCGACGGGCAGGACCTCGTCTACAAGAACTACTACCACATCGGCATCGCGGTCGGCACCGAGAAGGGCCTCGTGGTGCCCGTGGTGCGCGATGCGGACGACCTCTCGGTCGCCGGCATCGAGAAGAAGATCGCCGATTTCGGCAAGCGCGCCCGAGACGGCAAGCTCTCCATCGACGAGATGCAGGGCGGCACCTTCACCATCACCAACGGCGGCATCTACGGCTCGCTCATGTCGACGCCGATCCTCAACGCGCCGCAATCGGGCATCCTGGGCATGCACCGCATCGAGGACCGTCCGGTCGTCCGCAACGGCCAGGTCGTCGTGCGCCCGATGATGTATCTCGCGCTCTCCTACGATCACCGCATCGTCGACGGCAAGGAGGCCGTGACCTTCCTCGTACGGGTCAAGGACGCGCTGGAGGATCCGGCGCGCCTCGTGCTCGATCTTTAAGAACTCACCGTCATGCCCGGCCTCGTGCCGGGCATCCACGATTTTGACGCCGGGTGGCCATCCCAGACGTGGATGGCCGGGACAAGCCCGGCCATGACGTCCAAGGGGGCGAATCCAATGTCCTACGATGTTATTGTCATCGGCACCGGCCCCGGCGGCTATGTGGCCGCCATCCGGGCCGCGCAGCTCGGCCTGAAGACCGCCGTCGTCGAAAAGCGCAAGACCCACGGCGGCACCTGCCTGAACATCGGCTGCATCCCCTCGAAGGCCCTGCTGCATGCCTCGCACATGTTCGAAGACGCGCGCGATCATTTCGCCGGCCTCGGCATCGGCGTTTCCGCACCGACCCTCGACCTCAAGACCATGCAGGCCTTCAAGCAGGAAGGGGTCGACGGCAACACCAAGGGTGTCGAGTTCCTGCTGAAGAAGAACAAGATCGACGCCTTCATCGGCACCGCCCGCATCGCCGCCGTCGGTCAGGTCGAGGTGACGGCCGAGGACGGCTCGAACCAGATGCTCGAGACGAAGAACATCGTCATCGCCACGGGTTCGGACGTGACGCGCCTGCCGGGCATCGAGATCGACGAGAAGGTGGTGGTCTCCTCCACCGGCGCTCTGGACCTTGAGACCGTGCCGAAGCGCCTCGTGGTCATCGGCGCCGGCGTGATCGGCCTCGAGCTCGGCTCCGTGTGGCGCCGCCTCGGCTCCGAGGTGACGGTGGTGGAATATCTCGACCGCATCCTGCCCGGCATGGACGGCGAGGTCGCCAAGAACTTCCAGCGCATCCTCACCAAGCAGGGTTTTGCGTTCAAGCTCGGCTCCAAAGTGACCGGTGTCGAGAAGACCGGCAACGGCGCGAAGCTGACGGTCGAGCCCGCCGCCGGCGGTGCAGCTGAAACCCTTGAAGCCGACGTGGTGCTCGTGGCGGTCGGCCGCGTGCCCTACACGCAGGGTCTGGGACTCGATCATGTGGGCGTCCAGCTCGACAATCGCGGCCGCATCCAGACCGACGCGCATTTCTCCACCAACGTCACGGGCATTTACGCCATCGGCGACGTGATCGCCGGCCCCATGCTCGCCCACAAGGCCGAGGACGAGGGCGTTGCCGTGGCCGAGATCATCGCCGGCAAGGCGGGACACGTGAACTACGACGTGATCCCGAGCGTGGTCTATACGTTCCCCGAGGTCGCCTCCATCGGCAAGACCGAGGAGGAGCTGAAGGCCGCGGGCGTTGCCTATAACGCAGGTAAGTTCCCCTTCACGGCCAACGGCCGCGCCAAGGTCAACCGTACCACGGACGGCTTCGTGAAGATCCTGGCCGATGCGACGACCGACAAGGTGCTGGGCGTCCACATCATCGGCCCGGAAGCCGGCAACCTCATCCACGAGGCGGCGATCACCATGGAGTTCGGAGGATCCTCCGAGGACATGGCCCGCACCTGCCATGCGCATCCGACGCTTGCGGAAGCTGTGAAGGAAGCAGCGCTCGCCGTCGAAAAGCGCGCGATCCACATGTAAGATCGCCGGATGGCCAAGCTCCACTTCCTCTACTCGGTGATGAATGCAGGCAAGACCACCCATCTCCTGCAGGTTCGCTACAATTACATCGAGAACGGCGGCAACGTGCTGCTGTTCACGAGCGTGATCGACGACCGATTCGGGGTCGGCAAGGTGAAGTCGCGCCTCGGCCTTGAGGCCGACGCGACGCCCTTGCGGAAGGAAGACGCCATCGACGCCATCGTGGCGGCGGAGCACGCGAAGCGCCCGGTGACGGCGGTGCTCATCGACGAGGTCCAGTTCATGACCGCGGACCAGATCCGCCAGCTGGCCTGGATCGTCGACGAGCTGAAGATCCCCGTCATGGCCTACGGGCTCAAGAACAACGTCTACGGGACGCTGTTCAGCGATGCGATCGTCGTCCTGATGGCCCTTGCGGACGATTTCCAGGAGATCAAGCAGCTCTGCCATTGCGGCCGCAAGGCCACGATGATCCTCAAATACGACCGCAACGGCGAGGCCGTGCGCTCGGGCGAGGTGGTCGAGATCGGCGGCGAGGGCCGCTACGTCTCGGTCTGCCGGCCCCATTGGACGGCAGGCGACATCGGCCCCGCCGCACGGCAATTGCTGGCCCGGCCCGTGGCGGCGGAGTAGTCGACGAACCTTCCCGCCATGGCTGGCCCTATACGGGTCACCCACGTCCGACGTCACCTCCCTCACCCCATCCTGAGGCGCAGACGTCCTTCTGCGTCTCGAAGGAGGGTGCGGTGCTCTCTGGATCCTCCTTCGAGACGGCCGCTGCGCAGCCTCGTCAGGATGAGGGTGAGAGGGCGTGGATCACGGGAGTATGTAGCCTCGTCATCCCCTTGCCGTCATGGCCGGGATGAGCCCGGCCATCTCGCTTGTTTGAAGCGCCACGCCCAACAAATCGGGATCACCGGCACAGGGCCGGTGACGACGGCAGAGGTGTTGGAAGCAGTGCTGCCGATATCCCAGCGCAACGCTATGTTCTCATTTTGTTCTTGACACAGGGTTGCACCTGAGCTATACCCTTGTGCAGATCGGTTCCTGCGAGGGGCGCGCTCGCGAGGCGTCGCAGTGACGGGAGCCGGCACGGTCCTGCGGCAGGCCTCGCACGCCTGGGAGCGCAGGAGGCCGACCTTGGGTGTCGTCCCAGCTGGTCCGCCTGAAAAGTACCGTGCGCGAGGTGCCGTCCGGCTCTTCCATCTCCCACCATCATCATCGAGCCGGGCTGCCACTCGCGCCACCCTCGATCCACCGCAAGGCTCGCAGCGCAAGCTGCGGGCCCCAAGGTGCTGCCTCTTTGACATCAGACACATACGCAGCAGCCTGCCCGCGCAGGAGGCAATGACAGTGTCGAGATGCAGGCGCCACTCTCCCCGCGTGGTTCCGGGCCGGCTTCGCTGACCGCAGCCTCGCCTGAGCCTTCACTTCACCCGCGCCCGCGGATGGGCCGCATTGAAGGCATCCATCAAACGGGCTGCATCCACCTTTGTGTAGAGCTGCGTGGTCGAGAGCGAGGCGTGGCCCAGAAGCTCCTGGATGCCGCGCAGGTCGCCGCCTTTGGCGAGGAGATGGGTGGCGAAGGAATGGCGCAGGGCATGGGGCGTGGCGCTGTCCGGCAGACCGAGCGAACCGCGCAGCTCCTCGACGGCAAGCTGGATGATGCGCGGCGAGAGCGGACCGCCGCGGGCGCCGACGAAGAGCGGACCTTCCGGTGGGATCGCATAGGGGCAGAGCTGCAGATAGTCCTCCACGGCGCGCTGGATGGGGGAAATCACCGGCACGCTGCGCATCTTGCCGCCCTTGCCGGTGACGGTGACCGTGTCGATCCCGTTGACCGGCGCATCGCGGCGCTGCAGCCCGAGCGCTTCGGAAATGCGCAGGCCCGCGCCATAGAGCAGGGAGAGCACGGCCGCGTCCCGCGCCAGGATCCAGGGCTTGCGGTTCTCGGACGCCCGCGTCTCGGCATCCGTCACCGCAACCGCCGAGGAGGCGGAGAGGGGGCGGGGCAGGTTCTTGTCCACCTTCGGCGTGCGAATCGCCGCGAAGGCCGAGGCTGTGCCATAGCCTTCGCGTTCCAGGTGCCGGGCGAAGGAGCGCAGGGCCGCGAGCTGGCGCATGAGCGAGCGGCTGCCGACCGAATTCATCCGCCGGGCCGCCAGGAAGGCGCGGATGTCCAGGGGCTTCAGGCCCAGGATGCCCGTCACGCCCGGCGGCTCGCCGAGATGGTTCGTCAGGAACGCGAGGAACTGGCGCAGATCCCGCCCATAGGCCTCGACGGTCTTCGCCGAGAGCCGCCGCTCCTTGGCCAGCGAGGCGAGCCACGCCATCGCCTCCCTGCGGGTGTCATCCGCGCCGGGAAGGACCAGATCGAGAACATTTTTCGTGGCGCTGCTTGACATGAGTCCCATTTATGCAAGGGCAGAACCCTAACAGTCACAGGTTAACCCCTTTCGAATGACAAGCCGCATCGCCGATGTCCTCATCCCGCTGGCGCTGGACACGGCCTATTCCTATGCCGTGCCGGACGGCCTCGCGCTCGAGGAGGGCGACGTGGTGCAGGTGCCGCTGTCGAATCGCGAGGTGGCGGGCGTCGTCTGGGGCCTGCGCGACGGGCAGGGCGGTAACCTGAAGAAGGTCACGGGCGTCATCGAGGCGCCGAACCTGTCGCCCAAGATGCGCAAGTTCCTGGACTGGATCGCCTGGTACACCCTGGCGCCCAAGGGCTCGGCGCTGGCCATGGGGCTCAAGATCCCGGATCCGGACCGGCAGGAGGTGGCGCGCGTCGGCGTCAGGCTGGCGGGAGCCCTGCCGAAGCGCATGACGCCCGCGCGGCAAAAAGTGGTGGAGATCGCGCAGGATGGGATCGTGCGGCTCAAGAGCGAGCTGGCCCATGCGGCCGGCGTCAGCAACGGCGTCGTCGACGGGCTGATCGACGAGGGAACCCTGGAGACGGTGGCGCTTTTGGCCGAGCCCGTGGCCGAGATGCCCAATCCCGCTTTCGGCCACACGGCGCTTTCCGACGGCCAGCACGCCGCAGCGGAAGAAATCGTCGCCGCCATGGGCGAGGAGCACTCGCCCGTGATCCTGCTCGAAGGCGTCACGGGATCGGGCAAGACGGAGGTCTATTTCGAGGCGGTGGCCGAGGCCGTGCGGACCGGCCGGCAGGCCTTGATCCTCATGCCGGAAATTGCCCTGACGGCCCAGTTCCTCGACCGGTTCGCCGCCCGCTTCGGCGTCAAGCCCGCCACCTGGCATTCCGGCGTCACGGGCCGCAGGCGCGAGCGGCTTTATGCGGCCATCGCGGCCGGCGAGGTAAAGGTGGTGGCGGGCGCCCGTTCGGCCCTGTTTCTGCCCTATGCGGATCTCGGTCTCATCATCGTCGACGAGGAGCACGAGACCGCCTACAAGCAGGACGACGGAGTGCATTACCACGCCCGTGACATGGCGGTGGTGCGCGGCAAGATCGAGAACGCCCCGGTGGTACTGGCCTCTGCGACCCCCTCCATCGAAAGCCGGGTCAATGTGGAGCGCGGACGCTACCGCCACGTGAAGCTCCCCGAACGATTCGGCGGCCGCTCCATGCCGCAGATCCGCGCCGTGGACCTGCGTAAGGAAGCCATTCCGAAGGGTCGATGGCTCTCGCCGACCCTAGTGGCGGCTGTGGAGGACACGGTGGCCCGAGGCGAGCAGGCGCTGCTCTTTCTCAACCGGCGCGGCTATGCGCCGCTCACCCTCTGCCGGGCCTGCGCCCATCGCTACGAATGTCCCAACTGCTCCTCCTGGCTGGTGGAGCACCGCTTCCGCCGCTCCCTCGTCTGCCACCATTGTGGTCACGTGGAGCGCACGCCTCAGGCCTGCGTCGAATGCGGCAGCATCGATTCGCTGGTGCCCTGCGGGCCCGGCGTCGAGCGGATCGCCGAGGAAGCTGCGGCACTGTTTCCGGACCAGCGCTGCATCGTGCTCTCCAGCGACTTTCCCGGGGGCACGGAGCGGCTGCGGGCGGAGCTTGCCGCCATCGCGGCGGGCGAGTTCGACATCGTCATCGGCACCCAGCTCGTGGCCAAGGGACACAACTTCCCGCTCATGACCCTGGTCGGTGTGCTCGATGCGGATATCGGCCTCACCTCCGGCGACCCGCGCGCCGCCGAGCGCACCTTCCAGATGCTCCAGCAGGTGACGGGCCGGGCCGGGCGCGGCGAGAAGCCGGGCCGCGCCCTCGTCCAAACCTGGCAGCCGGATCATCCCGTAATTGCGGCCCTGATTTCCGGCGATGCGGAGCGCTTCTACGAGGAGGAGACCCGCGTCCGCGAGATGGCCGGCCTGCCCCCGTTCGGACGCCTCGCCTCCCTGATCGTTTCGGCCGCCGAGCGCGAGGCGGCCGAGGCCCATGCTCGCGCCATGGCGCTCGTGGCGGAACCGCCGCCCGGCGTGACCGTGCTCGGCCCGGCCGAAGCGCCCCTTGCCCTGATCCGCGGCCGCTACCGCTTCCGGCTCCTGGTCAAGACGGAGCGCGAGGTGGATCTCCAGGCCTATCTGCGCAGCTGGATGGCCCGCTGCCCGAAGATCCGCGGCAACACCCGCGTGTCCATCGACGTGGACCCGCAGAGCTTTTTGTGATCAAGCGAACGTCCACGAACGAGACAGGGCCCATGACCAAGATCGTCCATTGCATCCGCC
This sequence comes from Microvirga sp. CF3016, assembly GCF_036314085.1. Taxonomy (NCBI): domain Bacteria; kingdom Pseudomonadati; phylum Pseudomonadota; class Alphaproteobacteria; order Hyphomicrobiales; family Methylobacteriaceae; genus Microvirga; species Microvirga sp. CF3016. Next base: position 194,152 of record NZ_JAYGGM010000003.1, on the reverse strand, counting down.
ACGGCCAATCCACCTTCAACGCGCACTGGGCCGAGCACGGCGAGGATCCGGGCCATTTCGATGCGCCTCTCACGGAGCTCGGCCAGCGCCAGGTGGCCGAGCGGGCGCCGGAGTTGCGCCAACATCCTTACGAGCTCGTCGTGACCTCGCCGCTGACCCGGGCGATCCAGACCACCGTGGGCCTGTTCGGAACCCATCCGGCCTCGCCCCAGATCCTGGTCGAGTGCCTCCATCGCGAGCATCTGGAGAGCAGCTGCGACGTGGGCAGCACCGTCTCCCGGCTGTCCCGTGACTTCCCACACCTGCACTTCGGGCACCTGGACGAGGTTTGGTGGCACAGCGACGGCGAGGTGAACGAGCGGGGTTTCGTCTACGAGCCGGCCCACGTCTTCGAGGCACGGGTCGAGAGGTTCCGTCTCTGGCTCGCCGAGCGGCCGGAGACCATGATTGCCGTGGTGGGCCACGGCACCTTCTTCAGCAGACTCACCGGCCGGTTCCTGAACAACTGCGAAGTCGCCGCCCTGGAGCTTTGAAGCATTTTTCGGCGAAGGGGCTCACTTGAGCCTTTACCTTAACCGCCGGCCCGGTTTTTCCCGGTAAATCAGGGCCCAGCTCGCCTTGCGCCTCGGAAAAACCCATGCTAGTGCACCCTCGCCTGACGGGCGGAGAAGGCTTTCGCCCCGGGCTCATTTCCACACCTGACGGGTTTCCCGAGGGCCTCGTAGGCAGGCTGCCCCGGTCCGAGACCCGTTAAGACACGAGAGAGACGGTTACGTGGCGCAAAGCGGTTCGCAAGAAGGACCCCTCCTGTCGGGCGTGGCATTGCGCTATGCTTCGGCGCTGTTCGAACTCGCCAGGGAAGCGAATGCCGTGGAAGCCGTCGCCGGCGACCTCGCCCGCTTCGATCAGCTGATCCGCGGCAGCGAAGACTTGCAGCGCCTGATCCAAAACCCCATCTTCACGGCCGAGGAGCAGTCGAACGCGATCGGCGCCATTCTCGACAAAGCCGGCATTTCGGGCCTTGCGGGCAATTTCATCCGTCTCGTCGCGTCCAAGCGCCGGCTCTTCGCGCTGCCCGACATGATCCGTGCCTTCCAGAACCTGGTGTCCGACGCGAAGGGCATCGTCCGGGCGCAGGTCACCCTGGCGGAGGCGCCGTCCGACACGGTCCTGAACGAAATCAAGGCGGCGCTGCGCGACGTCGCCAAGGCTGACGTTGCTCTCGACGTCAAAATCGACCCGAGCCTCATCGGCGGTCTCATCGTGAAGATGGGCTCCCGCATGGTGGATGCCTCGGTGCGCACCAAACTCAATTCCATTCGTCTAGCGATGAAAGAGGTCCGCTGATGGACATTCGAGCCGCTGAGATCTCCGCGATCCTCAAAGAGCAGATCAAGAACTTCGGCACCGAGGCTGAAGTCACCGAAGTCGGGCAGGTTCTGTCCGTCGGTGACGGCATTGCCCGTTGCTACGGCCTCGACAAGGTCCAGGCCGGCGAGATGGTCGAATTCGAGAGCGGCGTGCGCGGCATGGCCCTCAACCTCGAGACCGACAATGTCGGCGTCGTGGTGTTCGGCTCCGACCGTGAAATCGCCGAAGGCCAGACCGTGAAGCGCACGGGCGCCATCGTGGACGTGCCGGTCGGCAAGGGCTTGCTCGGCCGCGTCGTCGACGCCCTCGGCAACCCCATCGACGGCAAGGGCCCGATCCAGGCCACCGAGCGCCGCCGCGTGGACGTGAAGGCTCCCGGCATCATTCCGCGCAAGTCGGTGCACGAGCCGATGGCCACGGGCCTCAAGGCCATCGATGCCCTCATCCCGGTCGGCCGCGGCCAGCGCGAGCTGATCATCGGCGACCGTCAGACCGGCAAGACCGCGGTCGTGCTCGACACGATCCTCAACCAGAAGCCGCTGAACCAGGGCAACGACGAGAGCCAGAAGCTCTATTGCGTCTACGTGGCCGTCGGTCAGAAGCGCTCCACGGTCGCCCAGTTCGTGAAGGTTCTCGAAGAGCAGGGCGCTCTGGAATATTCCATCATCATCGCGGCCACTGCGTCCGATCCGGCTCCGATGCAGTTCCTGGCGCCCTTCTCGGGCTGCGCCATGGGCGAGTTCTTCCGCGACAACGGCATGCATGCCGTGATCGTCTATGACGACCTGTCCAAGCAGGCCGTCGCCTATCGTCAGATGTCGCTCCTGCTCCGCCGTCCGCCGGGCCGCGAGGCTTATCCGGGCGACGTGTTCTACCTGCACTCCCGCCTGCTCGAGCGCGCCGCGAAGCTCAACGACAGCCAGGGCGCGGGCTCGCTCACCGCTCTGCCGGTCATCGAGACCCAGGCCAACGACGTGTCGGCCTACATCCCGACCAACGTGATCTCGATCACCGACGGTCAGATCTTCCTGGAGACGGACCTGTTCTACCAGGGCATCCGCCCAGCCGTGAACGTCGGCCTCTCGGTGTCGCGCGTGGGCTCCTCGGCCCAGACGAAGGCGATGAAGAAGGTCGCGGGCAAGATCAAGGGCGAGCTGGCGCAGTACCGCGAGATGGCGGCGTTCGCCCAGTTCGGCTCCGACCTCGACGCCACCACGCAGCGCCTGCTGAACCGCGGCTCGCGCCTGACCGAACTCCTGAAGCAGCCGCAGTTCTCGCCGCTGAAGATGGAAGAGCAGGTCGCCGTGATCTATGCCGGCGTGAACGGCTACCTCGACAACCTGCCCCTCAACCGGGTCAAGGCCTTCGAGGACGGTCTGCTCTCGCTCCTGCGCGGCAAGCACGCCGACATCCTGGAGGCGATCCGCGCTTCGAAGGATCTGTCGAGCGACTCGGAAGCGAAGCTCAAGGACGTCGTCCAGACCTTCGCCAAGTCTTTCTCGTAAAGACATCCGTTCTCGTAAGATCCAGCCGGATTTCCGGAGAGGGTAGGGCCGCTCGATGCCGAGCTTGAAAGACCTTCGTAACCGCATCGCCTCGGTCAAGGCGACGCAGAAGATCACCAAGGCCATGCAGATGGTGGCCGCCGCGAAGCTGCGCCGCGCGCAGACCGCGGCGGAGGCTGCGCGCCCCTATGCGGAGCGCATGGCCGTGGTGCTCGGCAACCTCGCGTCCGGCATCACCGTCGGGCCCGAGACGCCGCGGCTTCTCGCCGGCACCGGTTCCGACCGGGTTCACCTGTTGATCGTCTGCACGGCCGAGCGCGGCCTGTGCGGCGCGTTCAACTCCTCGATCGCCCGTCTCGCCCGCGACCATGCCAACCGGCTGCTCGCCGAGGGCAAGACGGTCAAGATCATCTGCGTCGGCAAGAAGGGCTACGACATCCTGCGTCGCCAGTTCGCCGAGCAGATCATCGAATTCGTCGACCTGCGTTCCGTGCGCCAGATCGGCTTCGAGCAGGGGGACATGATCGCCCAGAAGGTGCTTGCCCGCTTCGAGGCCGGCGAGTTCGACGTGGCGACTCTGTTCTACTCGCGCTTCCGCTCGGTGATCGCCCAGATCCCGACGGCGCAGCAGATCATCCCGGCCCAGATCGAGACCAGCGCCGGTTCCACCGACGCGGTCTACGACTACGAGCCGGACGAAGGCGAGATCCTGACGACGCTCCTGCCGCGGAATCTCACCGTGCAGATCTTCCGCGCGCTGCTGGAGAACGCCGCCTCCGAACAGGGCGCCCGCATGAGCGCCATGGACAATGCGACCCGCAACGCGGGCGAAATGATCAAGAAGCAGACGATGACCTACAACCGGTCGCGTCAGGCGATGATCACCAAGGAACTGATCGAAATCATTTCGGGCGCCGAGGCGCTCTGACAAGCATCCGAGAGGAGCCAATCATGGCCAACACCGCCACTACCCAGCGCACCGCGACCGGCCGCATCACGCAGGTCATCGGCGCCGTCGTCGACGTGCAGTTCGAAGGCCATCTGCCGGAGATCCTGAACGCTCTCGAGACCACGAACGGCGGCAACCGCCTCGTGCTCGAAGTGGCGCAGCAGCTCGGCGAGAGCACCGTGCGCTGCATCGCCATGGACACCTCCGAGGGTCTGGTGCGCGGTCAGCCCGTCACCGACACCGGCGCCCCGATCTCGGTGCCTGTCGGCGCCGCTACGCTGGGCCGCATCATGAACGTCATCGGCGAGCCGGTGGACGAAGCCGGCCCCATCGTCGGCGAAGGCACCCGCGCCATCCACCAGCCGGCACCGTCCTACGCCGAGCAGTCCACCGAGGGTCAGATCCTCGTCACGGGCATCAAGGTCGTCGACCTGCTCGCTCCCTACGCCAAGGGCGGCAAGATCGGCCTCTTCGGCGGCGCGGGCGTCGGCAAGACCGTGCTGATCATGGAACTCATCAACAACGTCGCAAAGGCGCACGGCGGCTATTCCGTGTTCGCAGGCGTCGGTGAGCGCACCCGTGAGGGCAACGACCTCTATCACGAGATGATCGAATCCAAGGTGAATGTCGATCCTCGCGAGAACGGCTCTGCCGCCGGCTCCAAATGCGCCCTCGTGTACGGCCAGATGAACGAGCCCCCGGGCGCCCGCGCCCGCGTCGCGCTCACCGGCCTCACCGTCGCCGAGAACTTCCGCGACCAGGGCCAGGACGTGCTGTTCTTCGTGGACAACATCTTCCGCTTCACCCAGGCAGGCTCCGAGGTGTCGGCGCTTCTCGGCCGCATTCCTTCGGCGGTGGGCTACCAGCCGACCCTGTCGACCGACATGGGCGCCCTGCAGGAGCGCATCACCACCACCACCAAGGGCTCGATCACCTCGGTGCAGGCCATCTACGTGCCCGCCGACGACCTGACGGATCCTGCTCCGGCCACGTCCTTCGCCCACCTCGACGCCACGACCGTGCTGTCGCGCTCGATCGCCGAAAAGGGCATCTACCCGGCTGTGGACCCGCTCGACTCGACCTCGCGCATGCTCTCTGCCGCCATCGTCGGCGAAGAGCACTACAACGTCGCCCGCCAGGTCCAGCAGGTGCTGCAGCGCTACAAGGCACTCCAGGACATCATCGCGATCCTGGGCATGGACGAGCTCTCCGAGGAGGACAAGCTCACCGTCGCCCGCGCCCGCAAGATCGAGCGTTTCCTGTCGCAGCCGTTCCACGTGGCGGAAGTGTTCACCGGCTCGCCCGGCAAGCTCGTCGCGCTCGAAGACACGATCAAGGGCTTCAAGGGTCTGGTCGAGGGCCAGTATGATCACCTCCCCGAGGCTGCCTTCTACATGGTCGGCACCATCGAGGAAGCCGTCGAGAAGGCCCAGCGCCTCGCAGCCGAAGCGGCCTAAGGTAAACTCAACATCATCCCGGAGCGTGCCCGCACGCTCGGGGATGTTCGCGTCCAAGCGTATCTCCCAAACGATTCCCGAGCGTTCATCGACCGCGGGATGACGAGGAGCTCAGATGGCTACCTTCAACTTCGAACTGGTCTCTCCCGAGCGCGTGCTGTTTTCCGGCGACGTGGATGCGGTCGTGCTGCCGGCGACCGAGGGCGACATGACGGTTCTGGCCGGTCATTCGCCGGTGATGACCGCCCTCAAGACCGGGTTCCTCGTCATCACCAGCAATCCCGGCAACGGACGGCGCGTTCTCGTCCGCGGCGGCTTCGCCGACGTCAACCAGAACGGCCTGACAGTTCTGGCCGAGCGCGCACTGCCCGAGGAAGAACTGACCCAGGAGATCCTCGACCACGAGATCCTGACCGCCGAGATGCACTACGACGCCACCAACGATCCGGCGGCCAAGCATGCAGCCGAATCGGCCGTCGCCCAGTTGCGCGAAGCCAAGGCGGCGCTGAACTTCTAGAAGCGATTTAAGCCTAAGATCTGAAACAACCCGGCGCCAAGCCGGGTTTTTCTATTTATGGACACAACAGCGCCTCTCATCCTCACGCTCCAGTTCGACGAACGCTCATTCGCATACTTCGATGAGCAGCGACGGCGCTACTTTCCCCCTGAGCGAAACTTCATCCCGGCACACCTGACCCTGTTTCATGCTCTGCCGGGCGAGCAACTCGAGAAAGTCCAGCGGGACATCGAGGTTCGTGCGTCAGACCAGAAGCCTTTCAGTCTCGACGTGACAGGTTTGCGTCCCCTCGGGCGTGGCGTGGCCTACGCTCTTGCCTCCGTAGAACTCACGGACATCCGCCGTCACTTCGCGCTGGTATGGAACGACTGGCTCAAGTCCCAGGACCGGCAGAACCACAGGCCGCATGTGACAGTGCAGAACAAGGTCGATCCCACGCAGGCCCGAGCACTTCTGGAAGAGTTGAGCGACAGTTTCACGCCGTTCCAGGTCGAGGCTGTCGGGCTGGAGCTGTGGTGGTATCGCAGCGGGCCGTGGGAGAAGGTGAGGACCTTCGTGTTCGAGCAATAGCCTACCTAGGTCACGACCGGCCTCGTGCCGGCCATCCCGATCGCATGAAACGCTGTGCCCCTCCAAACGGGATCACCGGCACAAGGCCGGTGACGACGTCGAGCAAATCACTCAGGCGTGGAGCACTACTCCCCCATGGCGATCAAATTGGCGTTGCCGCCCGCCGCTGCCGTGTTGATCGTCACCGTCTGCTCGGTGGCGAAGCGCAGGAGGTAGTGCGGGCCACCAGCCTTCGGGCCCGTGCCGGAGAGGCCGTGTCCGCCGAAGGGCTGCACGCCCACCACCGCGCCGATCATGTTGCGGTTCACGTAGACATTGCCGACCGACAGCGCCTGCACGATCCGCTCCACGGTCGCGTCGATGCGCGAGTGAACGCCGAGCGTCAGGCCGTAGCCGGTGCCTTCGATGGCGCGCAGCACCTCCTCCAGGCGTTCCGCCTTGTAGCGCACTACATGGAGCACGGGGCCGAACACCTCCTGGGCGAGGTCGTGCGGCCTGTTGAGCTCGAAAATATGCGGCGCCACATAGGTGCCGACTGCGGGTGCCTCGCCGGCATAGTGCACCTTCGCCGATGCCTTCATCGCCGCGACATGCGCGTCGAGCTTGTCCTTCGCCTCGCGGTCGATCACCGGACCCACATGGGTCGAGATCTCGCGCGGATCGGCAATCTTCAGCTCGCGGGCATTGCCGGCGATCATCTCGATCATGCGGTCGGCCACGTCCTCCTGGACGCAGAGCAGGCGCAGGGCCGAGCAGCGCTGGCCGGCGGAACGGAAGGCCGACATCACGACGTCGTCGGCGACCTGCTCAGGCAGCGCCGTGGCATCAACGATCATCGCATTGATGCCGCCGGTCTCGGCGATCAGCGGCACGATGGCGGCATCCTTGCCCGCGAGCGTGCGGTTGATGATGCGGGCGACTTCCGTCGAGCCGGTGAAGACCACGCCGGCCACATCCCTGTGCTCCACGAGGCGAGCCCCGACGCGCCCGTCGCCAGGAACGAGATGAAGCGCCGACTTGGGAACGCCCGCCTCGTGCAGGATGCGCACGGCGAGGTCGGCGATCAGCGGCGTCTGCTCGGCCGGCTTCGCTACGACCGCATTGCCGGCCATCAGGGCCGCGCTGACCTGGCCGAGGAAGATGGCGAGCGGGAAGTTCCAGGGCGAGATCGCCACGAAGACGCCGCGCCCGCGCAGGCGCAGCACATTGCTCTCGCCCGTCGGTCCCGGCATCGCTTCGCCGGCGCCGAAGAGCGTGCGGCCCTGGACGGCGTAGTAGCGCAGGAAATCGACCGCTTCGCGGACCTCGGAGAGTGCATCGTCGAGGGTCTTGCCGGCTTCGACCTGCAGGAGGTGGAGCAGCGCACCACGCCGCTCCTCCAGCAGATCGGCGGCGCGCTGGAGTGTCTTGGCGCGGGTATTCGCGTCCGTGCGGCTCCAGGTTGAAAAGCCTGCCTGCGCCGCCGCCATGGCGCGATCCGCCACCTCGGGCGAGGCTTCCGTCACCTGGCCGGCCACGGTGCTGCCGTCGATGGGGCTGACGACCGGGCGTGCCGCCCCGGCCGCCGCCTTGCCGTCGATCAGCGGCTCGGCCTTGAAGTGCTGCTGCGCGCCGCGCCTGATCTCGGCCAGGAGCGCGTCGAGTGAAGCCTGATGGCCGAACTCCACGCCCTTCGAATTGGCGCGCTCGGGACCATAGAGATCGCGGGGCAACGGCAGCTTGGGGTGACGCGCCTTGTCGGCCGATACGATGATGTCGGCCGGACGCTTCAACAGCGATTGAACCGGCACGTCGGTGTCGGCCGCGACCGACACGAAGGAGGAGTTCGCTCCGTTCTCCAGGAGACGGCGCACGAGATAGGCGAGAAGATCGCGATGGCCGCCGACCGGCGCATAGGCGCGGCAGGCGAGGCCCGGCTTGTCCTCGAGCAGCCGTGCATAGAGCGCCTCGCCCATGCCGTGCAGGCGCTGGAACTCGTAGCCCTCCGTGCCGCCGGCGCGCTCGATGATGGACGCGACGGTGAGCGCGTTGTGCGTGGCGAATTGCGGGTAGATGCGCGGTCGCAAGGCCAGCATCTTCTCCGCGCAGGCCATGTAGTGCAGATCCGTCATGGCCTTTCGGGTGAAGACCGGGTAATCGTCGAGCCCGCGCTCCTGGGCGCGCTTCACCTCCGTGTCCCAATAGGCGCCCTTCACGAGGCGCACCATGAGCTGGCGGTCATACTTCTCCGCCATGGCCGCGATGGCGTCGATCACCGAACCGGCGCGCTTTTGGTAAGACTGAATGGCAAGCCCAAAACCCTTCCAGTCGGCGAGCGACGGATCCGCGAGCACCGCCTCGATCACCTCGAGTGACAGCTCCAGCCGGTCCGCTTCCTCGGCGTCGACGGTGAAGTTGAGGTCGTAGGACTTGGCCTTTTGCGCCAGCTCGATCACCAGCGGCACGAGCTCGCGCATCACCCGTTCGCGGCTCGTGGCCTCGTAGCGCGGGTGAAGGGCCGAGAGCTTCACCGAGATGCCGGGCCGGTTCGGGAGCGGCTCGTTGCCGGCTGACCGGCCGATGGCATCGATGGCGGAGGCGTACGAGTCGAAATAGCGGCGCGCATCCTCGGCCGTGCGGGCGCCCTCGCCCAGCATGTCGAAGGAATAACGGTACAGTCGGCCCTTGGAGGACGTGGCGCGCTTCAGGGCCTCCTCGATGGTCTGGCCCAGCACGAAGTGGTTGCCCATGACCCGCATGGCTTGGCGAGTGGCGGTCCGCACGGCGGGCAGGCCCAGGCGCTTGGTGAGTTGGCCCAGAATGCTCTCCGGCGTCTCGCCGGGCTGGATGATCCGCGCCGTGATGCCGAGCGCCCAGGCCGAGGCCGAGACCAGGAAGGCGTCGGATTTCGCCTCATGACCGGCGAAATCGGCCTGACCGAGCTTGTCCTCGATCAGCCGGTCGGCGGTGGCCGCGTCCGGCACTCGCAGCAGGGCCTCGGCCAGGACCATCAGCGCGAGCCCCTCCTTGGTGGAGAGCGCATATTCCCGCAGCATTTCCTCGACGCCGCCGAGCCCGCCGCCCTTGGCGCGGATCGCCTCGATCAGACGGGTGGCCTGCTCGTCCACGCGCTTCTCCCGCTCCGGCGAAAGCCGCGAACTGGCGAGAAGCCGGGCCGCGATGGCCTTGTCGTCTTCGGCGAAGGGTGGGTTGAAGGGCAGGGCGGCGCTGGAAACGGGGTTCATGGGGATCCTCTGGGCGTTTTCCGGAATATATGAGGCTGGCGGCCGTGTTTCGATGGCAAAATTGACCTGTTCGGCTTAGGAACAGCGGAGTGAAATGGGAATGGCCGCGGAAATGACGGATTTGGACCGGATCGATCGCAAGATCCTCAAAGCTCTCCAGGCCGATGGCCGCATCGCCACCGTGGAGCTGGCCGAGAAGGTGGGATTGTCGCCCACCTCGACCGGCGAGCGGGTGAAGCGCCTGCAGCGGGAAGGCGTCATCGCCGGCTACGGTGCGAGGCTCGATCCCCACCGGCTCGGCCTTGGGCTTCTGGTCTTCGTGGAGGTCTCCCTCGACAAGACCACGGCGGATGTCTTCGAGAAGTTCGCCGCCGCCGTGAAGCGGGCCCCCGAGGTTCTCGAATGCCACATGGTGGCGGGCGGCTTCGATTATCTGGTCAAGACCCGCGTGGCCGACATGGCGGCTTACCGCCACTTCCTCGGCGAGATCCTGCTGGCGCTGCCGGGCGTGAAGGAGACCCGCACCTATGCGGTAATGGAGGAGGTCAAGAGCGACGGGATGCTGCCGGTGTAAAAAGAGGCGGCTTGAAGCCGCCTCTCTCGTCTTCGGGTGTCTTTAGCCGGAAATCGCTTCCGGCTCGTTTTTCGTCTTCCAGAGGGAGAAGACGACGCCGCCTGCGATCAGGGCGAGCGTCACGCCCAGCGAGATGGTGGGATCGAGCTTGCCCACGATCTGGTTCCAGAAGATCTTGCCGCCGATGAAGACGAGCACCAACGCCAGGGCGTATTTCAGGTAATGGAACCGGTGCACCATGGCGGCCAGGGCGAAGTACAGCGCCCTTAGGCCCAGGATCGCCATGATGTTGGCCGTGTAGACCACGAAGGTGTCGGTGGTGATGGCGAAGATCGCCGGCACCGAGTCGACCGCGAAGATCAGGTCGGCCACATTGATCACCACGAGCGCCAGGAAGAGCGGCGTGGCCCAGGTGACGATCCTGCCGGTCTTCGAATCCGGCTCGCGCACGAAGAAGTGCTGATCGTGAAGGCGGTTGGTCACCCGCATGTGCTTGCGCAGGAAGCGGACGAGCGGGTTCTTCTCGATGTCGGGATCGCTCTCAGGAACGAACAGCATCTTGATGCCGGTCGCAATGAGGAAGGCGCCGAAGATGTAGAGCATCCAGGCGTATTCCTGCACCAACGCAGCACCCAACGCGATCATGATGCCGCGCAGGACGATGACGCCGATGATGCCCCACACGAGGGCGCGGTACTGGTATTTCCGGGGGATCGCGAAGTAGCTGAAGATCAGCGAGATCACGAAGACGTTGTCGATGGACAGGGACTTCTCGATGAAGAAGCCCGTGAAGTAGGCCATACCCGCATGGCTGCCGTCCTGGGTCACCAGGAGGCCGGTCTCGAACGACCACCAGATATAGGCGCCGAAGAGCGCCGCGATCGCGATATAGAAGGCAGACAAAAGAAGACTCTCCTTCACGCCGAGCTCCTTGTCCTTCCTGTTCAGGACACCGAGATCGAAAGCGAGGAGAAAAACGACAAGGCTCAAGAAAGCCGTCCACATCCAGACGGGCTTTCCCAGCCATTCCATGAGCAGGAATTCTGGCATAACCGGACCTATGATTGCTTCTGTTCAAGCATCGGCTCCGACATCACAGGCGTGTGCTCACGTCCTGCCAGAGGGGCCCGGTCACCGATGAGACCAACGTGGGAAGCGCTCTCCCGGCCGTCAAGGGCCTTGATCGCGAGAGCATCTGCTCAAATTTTCGTCAAATGCCCGCTCCGAGAGCAGGGATGCCCGGGCAAGAGACTTGACCCGGAGGGCCGATCTGATTGCATGGTCAGGAACCGGGCAGGCGGCCGAAACGGGTGCCACGAGGCTCCAGACCATAAAAATCAGAGGTGACGGTAATGTTTGTGGATCGTTCGGCGAAGGCGAAGTGGATCAACGGGATGCTGGCAGGCGCAGCCATGCTTCTTGGATCCGCGGCTGCCCAGGCTCAGACACCGGTGCGGTTCTCCCTGGACTGGCGCTGGGAGGGGCCGGCGGCCCCGTTCGCGGTGGCGATCGACAAGGGCTATTTCAAGGCCGAGGGGCTCGACGTGACGATCGATCCGGCGGCGGGCTCGCGCGAGCCGATCTCGCGCGTGGCGTCTGGCACCTATGACGTGGGCTTCGGCGACGTGAACTCCCTCGTGCGCTTCCGCGACGAGAACCCGGGCACCGACATCAAGGCCGTGATGGTGATCTACGACCGCCCGCCCTTCGCCCTCATCGGGCGCAAGAGCCGCGGCATCACCAAGGAGGTGTCGAGCCTGCAGGGCAAGAAGTTCGGTGCCCCTGCCGCCGACGGCGCCTATGCGCAATGGCCGATCTTCAAGGCGGTCAACAAGATCGACGATTCCACCATGAAGTTCGAGAATGTGGGCTTCCCGGTCCGCGAGCCCATGCTGGCTCAAGGGGAAGTCGACGCGGTGTTCGGCTTCTCCATGTCCTCCTACATCAACCTGAAGTCCCGCGGCGTTCCGGCGGACGACATCGTCGTGATGCTCATGAGCGATTACGGCGTCGATCTCTATGGCAACACGATCATCGTGTCGCAGAAATTCGCCCAAGAGAAGCCGGAAGCTGTAAAGGGCCTGCTGCGTGCGATCATGAAGGGTGTGCAGGATACAGTGAAGGATCCCTCGAGCGCGGTCGATGCGGTGATCAAGCGCAACGATGTGGCCAAGAAGGACGTGGAGCTCGAGCGCCTCAAGATGGTGCTGGAGCAAAACATGATCACCCCCTGGGTCAAGGAGAACGCTTTCGGCGGCATCGACAAGGAGCGTTTCGCCAAGGCCCTCGACCAGATCGGCCTGACTTTCACCTACAAGGCCAAGCCCGAGGTCGGTGCCGTGTTCACGGAGGAGTTCCTCCCCGCCGCCGACCAGCGCAAAGTGAACTGATCGCCCGAGCCCGGCCGCCACGGCAACCGGGCTTTACTTTTGGCTCACCGGCACGGCTTCATGAAACCCTTTGTCGACATTCACGACGTCACCCACGTCTATGCGCGGGCCGAGGACGGCTTGCCTGCCGTCCGGAACCTAAGCCTCAAGGTGAACGAGGGCGAGTTCGCCGCCATCGTCGGTCCATCGGGCTGCGGCAAGTCCACCCTCATGAAGCTCGCCACCGGATTGCAGTTTCCCCGCGAGGGAGCGGTGATCGTCGATGGCAAGCAGGTGGGAGCTCCTGTCAAGCTGGCCGGCATGGCCTTCCAGAACCCCACCATGCTGCCCTGGCGCACGACCCTCGACAACATCCTCCTGCCGCTCGAGATCGTGGAACCGCACCGCTCGCGGCTGCGCCGTCACAAGGCGGAGTACGTGGCCAAGGCCGAGAGCCTGCTTGCCCAGGTCGGCCTGAAAGGGCAGGGCGACAAGTTTCCCTGGCAGCTCTCGGGCGGCATGCAGCAGCGCGCCTCCCTGTGCCGTGCGCTGATCCATGAGCCGAAGCTGCTGATGCTCGACGAGCCCTTCGGCGCACTCGACAGCTTCACGCGCGAGGAATTGTGGTGCGTGATGCGGGATCTCCACGCGGCGCAGAAGGTCACGATCATTCTCGTCACCCACGATCTGCGTGAGGCGGCCTTCCTGGCGGACAGGATCTTCTGCATGAGCGCACGGCCGGGCCGGATCGTCGCCGAGCGGGAGGTGCCGTTTCCACGGCCGCGCGACCTCGAGATCACCTATACGCCGGAATTTTCCGAACTCGTCCATGAACTGCGCGGCCACATCGCGCAGGCGCGTCAGGCGGCGTGAGAAATCCATGAAAACCAAGAACCAGCTCGCTCTTGCCCCCTGGATCTTCACCATCGGCTTCTTCGCGCTCTGGGAGATCCTCTGCCATGTCCTGAGAATCTCGAGCTTCATCCTGCCGGCGCCCTCCACGATTATGCTCGCCGTGTGGGAATACCGGAACCAGCTCGCCTATCACGCCATGCACACGCTCTGGATGACGCTGGCTGGGTTCGGGCTCGCAGTCGGAACCGGCCTGCTGCTCGGCATGGTGCTTGGCTCCTCGCGGCTCATCAATGCCGGCTCCTATCCGCTGCTCGTAGGCTTCAACTCGATCCCCAAGGTGGCCGTGGTGCCGATCCTGGTGTTCTGGTTCGGCGTCGGCTGGGTGCCGCCGGTCATGACGGCCTTCCTGATCTCGTTCTTCCCCATCGTGGTGAACGTCGCCACGGGCATCTCCACGGTGGAGCCGGAGATGGAGGACGTGCTGCGGGCACTCGGTGCCTCGAAGCGCGACATCGTGTTCAAGGTCGGCGTACCCCGCGCCATGCCGTATTTCTTCGGCTCGCTCAAAGTGGCAATCACGCTGGCCTATGTGGGTTCCGTCATCGGCGAGCAGAACGCGTCCAACGTGGGCATCGGCAACCTGCTCACCCGCGCGTCCGCCGCCTTCGAGGTGCCGCTCGTCTGGGCGGCCCTCCTGGTGCTCGCGGTGCTCGGCGTCGTCATGTACGCGATCACGGCTTATGCGGAGCGCTCCATGACCGGCTGGGCGCAGCGCTCCCAGATGGCGGCGTAAACTCCCTCTCCCACCGGGAGAGGTAAACTGCTCTCACCGCCTCAGCGACAGCGGATTGTCCGACAAAGCCGCCGCGTCGGGCTGATCGATGGCGGGCTTGCCCAGAAAGGCGTTCCAGAGCTTTTCCACCGCCTCGCGCTCCAGATCGTCCACGATGAAGACGATGCGGCTGCGCCGGTCCTCGCTCGGCCAGCGCGGCAGCACGGCGGGAACATGGATCACGTGCTGGACGCCGTGAATGATGACGGGATGCTCCGGATCTTCCGCCAGAGCCACGAGGCCTTTCACGCGTAAAAGCTTCGATCCTTGAGACGAGCGCAGGAGATCCAGGAACATGTCGAGGGTCCCCTGACGGATCGGCTGATCGCTGGTGATGCAGAAGGCGCGGATCTTGTCGTCGTGCCGGTTCACATCGTGATGATAGTGGTGATGACCGTGTCCATGATGGTGGTGCCCGTGCTGGTGGGCGTGACTCTCGTGCTCCGCCTCCTCCACGGCCTCCGTCTTCAGCCATGCGGCCACGTCGGCGATCTTGCCGTCGAGACCGAACAGGCCGCCCGAGATGACGGTTTCGGCCGGAGCATGAGCTTCCAGGAGAGCCGCGCCCGGATTGAGCTGATGCAATCTATCGCGCAGCCGGGCGAGGGTGTCCTGGTCCTGAACGAGATCGGTCTTGGTGAGGACGATTCGCTCGGCGACGGCGGCCTGCTTCACGGCTTCGCGATGGGCGTCCAGGGTGGCGGGGCCATTGACCGCATCGACCACCGTCACCACGCCTTCGACCGCGTAGCGCATCGACAGATACGGATGGTAGAGCACCGCGTGGAGGATCGGCGCCGGATCGGCCAGGCCCGTGGTCTCGATGACCACGCGCCTGAACGGCAGGATCCGGTCGTTGTCGCGCTTGCGCAGGAGATCCTCGAGGGTCGCGATGAGGTCGCCGCGCACGGTGCAGCAGAGACAGCCGGCGGAAAGCAGCACCATGCCTTCATCGACGGTTTCCACCAGCAGGTGATCGAGCCCGATCTCGCCGAACTCGTTCATGATCACCACCGTGTCCTGCAGCGCCGGGTCCTTCAGGAGCCGGTTGAGGAGGGTGGTTTTCCCGGAGCCTAGGAAGCCCGTGAGAATGGTGAGAGGGATCGGGGCGGGAGGGGTCATGATCGTCATCCTGTCAGTCGGCAATCGGCACCAGGGGTGCGTCTTTCAGGCGGCGCTGTTCCAGCAGTACGTTGGCGACGATGGCCGCCAGCACAAGAGCCCCGCCGGCGATCTGCAGGGGGGCAAGCGTCTCGTTCAGGATGAGAGCCGAGGAGAGAGCCGCCACCACGGGCTCGGCGCAATAGATGATCCCGGCCGCCACCGCCGTGATGCGTCCGAGGGCGAGGAACTGCAGGACGAAGCCAAGGATATAGCCGCCGATAGTCATGGCCACCGCGAAGGGGGCGAGAGCCAGGGTGGACGGCGGCGCGAGCTGCCCCGCCGCCAGGCTGATGAGGGCTGCCGTCGGCAGGACGAGCAGATGAATCCAGAAGGTCTTGGCCATCACGCCGGTCCTGCGGCAGCGTGCTGCCGCAAAGAACTGGATGGCCGTGGCGATGCTCGCCCCGAAAGCCAGGGCTAGGCCGCGCCAGTCGAGGTCTGCGAAAGCGGGCCCCACCACGAGGGCCACGCCGAGGATGGCAAGCGCCACCACGCCGAGGAGAGCGGGCGTGAGCCTGGTTCCCTCCACGAAAGGGCTCGCGAGCACGATCAGAACCGGAAAGGTGTAGAACACCACCGCCGCCACGGTGACCGGGATGAACGCCACCGAGGAGAGATAGCAGATGCCCACGAAAGCGGTGGAAATCCCGAGCAGCAGCAATGTGCCCCGCTCCTCCCTGGCCGCCTTCAGGGAGCTTCGCATGATGGCGGCGACGATGCCGACCAGCACCAGCATCAGAAGCACCCGGTAGACCACGATGGCCGATCCGCTCGCTCCTGCGAAGGACGCGATGCGCGCATAGACGATGTTGAAGCCGTAGAGGCCGGCCGAGGCGAGGGCGAAGAGCAGGCCATTGGTGGGAGAGGAAGAGCGGGTCATCACGGCATTTTTGATGGGGTCGCTGCACCGTTCGCGCGGATCGCCCGTGAAAGCAAGGGAGCAAGCAAAACGCCCGGTCGATGACCGGGCGTTGCCGAAGCGATGGTGTTTGTCCGATTAGTTCGCGACGGATTTGGGCTTTGCGGCGGCATCGGCCTTTTGGGGTGCCTTTGCCTTCGTGTCAGCCGGGGTCTTCGCGGCAGGCTTGGAGGTGCCGGTCACCGGCTTGACGGCGACGCTGGCGCGCGGCTGCTCCTTGCCCTTCGCCGCGGACTTCACGGGCTCCTTGCCGTCGGCCTTCTTGTCGTCCGCCGTCTTGGCCGCGGCTTCCTTGGATTCCGTCGCCTTAGAATCCGTCGCCTTGGCATCAGCCTCCTTGGCAGGTGTCTTCTTGGATGCGGTCGCCTTCCTGGTCTTCGCCTTGCGGGCTTGCTCGGCAGCCTCTTCCGCCGCAGCCTGAGCGGCAAGCTCGGTCTCGGAAGGAGGATTGAGCCCGATCCACACACGCTCCGGCTGAACTGCGGTGCGTGGGCCGAGCACGGTGCGCGCCGGCTTCGCAGCCGTGTCCCCGGCAAAGGCCATCACTTCGGAGGAGAACAGGTTCGGGATGTTGCTGTCCGTCTCGGCAACCGCCGGGGTATCCTCCTCCTGCGGCATCGGTCCGCGGCGGTCGCAGATGACCGGGCGCATGTCCGGCGGCGTGGTGTTGGCGGAGGCCGGCAGGGCCGCGAGTTCCGGATTGGTGAAATTCACCTTGCTGCTGAAGCCGCGGTCGAACAGCTCGGCGGCCTTGATCGTGCGCTCGTTGGCCGAGGGAGCACCGAGCACAACCGTGATGAGATGGCGACCGTTGCGAGTGGCACTCGCCACCACGTTGAAGCCGGCCGAGCAGATGAATCCGGTCTTCATGCCGTCGGCGCCGGGATAGCGGCCGATGAGCCCGTTGGTGTTGCGCATGATGCGCCGGCCGAACTGAACCGCGCCGATGTCGAACAGATCCTTGTGCTCGGGGAATTCCAGCAGCAGCGCACGGGCCAGAACCGCCATGTCGCGGGCCGAGGTCTGGTTGCGCTCGTCTGGCAGGCCATGGGGATTGGCGAAGCGGCTGCTCGACATGCCGAGGCGCTGGGCATGAGCATTCATCAACTCGGCAAACCCGTCGATCGAGCCGCCGATGTTCTCGGCAATGGTCGCGGCAACGTCGTTGGCCGACTTCACCATCATGATCTTGAGGGCGTTGTCGAGACGGATCTCCGTGCCGGGCTTGAAGCCCATCTTGGACGGGGGCAGGGCCGCCGCGCTGTCGGAGACGTTGAGGAGCGTCTCCATGCTCATCTGGCCGGAGCGCACCTTGTCGAGGGCAACATAGGCCGTCATCAGCTTGGTGATCGAGGCCGGATACCAGGGGTCGGTCGCCCGCTCCGCGTGGAGGACGCGGCCGGATTCGAGTTCAACGACAAGAGCAGGGCCGCCGGCGGCCAGAGCCGAGCCGCTCATCAGGGCGGCAAGGGCAAAGGCTGTCACGCGGAGGGCTCGGCTAACGTTCATGCGGAACGACTCCTTGGCTTCGTCCAACGATTAGGAGAGGATCTCGATCAAGCCCCGCCTGTCAGCTGGGCCATTTTTAGTCCCAAACCTTGGCTTTGGCTAGGCTGGGTGGATTTTTGCTTGTTTGTGCCGCCCTTCTTAACGAAATCCATGGCAAGAGAGTGGCAAGAGCGGCGCGGTTTGAAGATTGATATGACAGCATCCCTACTCTGGATTCCGGTGACTCTGGCCGCAGCGGCCGCCCAGACCGGCCGCAACGCCACCCAGCGGCGCCTGACCGAGACCATCGGAACTGTAGGCGCGACCCAGGTCCGTTTCCTCTACGGGTTCCCGTTCGCGCTCCTGGCCCTGGCCGTGATGAACCTTGGGACCGGAGAGGTTGTTCCAGGGCCCAACGCAACCTTTTTGGCCTACGCTCTCACCGGCGCCGTCACCCAGATCCTGGCCACGGCCCTCATGCTGGCGGCCATGCGGGAGCGGGCCTTCTCGGTGGTCACGGCCTATACCAAGACCGAGCCGGTGCAGGTGGCCCTGTTCGGGCTGGTGCTGCTGGGGGATCATCTGACACCCGCCATGGGGCTCGCCATCGCCGTCGCTACGTCGGGGGTTCTGCTCATGTCGGTGAAGCCGGGCACGAACCTCGCCTCGTCGGGCTTGAAGCCCGTTCTCTTCGGCCTCGCCTCGGGGGCATTTTTCGCTCTGGCGGCCATCGGATTCCGCGGTGCCATTCTGTCGCTTGAAGAGGGCTCACCTCTGATCCGGGCGTCCACGACCCTGGTCTGGGGCTTAGGAATGCAGACCGGCATTCTCCTTGTCTGGCTCGGTCTCTTCGACCGCCAGGCCCTGATGGCGAGCTTCCGGGCCTGGCGCCCCTCGCTGGGGGCAGGGTTCCTGGGAGCCCTGGCGTCCCAGTTCTGGTTCATCGGCTTCGCGCTCACCACAGCGGCGAATGTGCGCACCCTCGCCCTCGTCGAGGTCCTGATGGCGCAGGCGGTGTCCCATCGCTTCCTGGCACAGACGACGAGCAGGCGGGAACTCGCCGGCATGCTGTTGATCCTCGCCGGTGTCGGGCTGCTCCTCCTGGCGCAACGTTAGCTTGTAGCCTCCCCGGCGACATGGTAACGGATAACGTTTCAGCATTCTGGACGTGTTCGAGCCCGTTTCTATGACCGTTTCCGCCGCTTCCGAGACCGTTCAACCGGCCTATCGCGTCCTCCAGGTCGGGGATCCGGTTCCCTGGTTCAAACAGAACTCGACCAGCAATCCGCTCTACAGCTTCGACACGGTGGCCGGGCGTTACGTCGTCCTGTGCTTCTACGGCACGGGATCGGACGAGGTTGGGCGTGCGACCCTCGCGTCGTTTCAGGAGGAGCACCGCGACCTGTTCGACGACGACAAGATCGCGATCTTCGGGGTCAGCGTCGATCCGTCGGACGAGTCGGAAATGCGGGCGAAACAGATCATCCCCGGCATTCGTCACTTCTGGGACTTCGACGGCGCTATCGGTCGCCTCTACGGCGCCCTGCCGCGCAACACCCTGCCGGGCCATTCGCAGATCCCGATCCGCCGTTTCTGGATGGTGCTTAATCCGACCCTGCGGGTGCGCGCCATCTTCCCGTTCGAGCCTGACGGCGGCGACCGCGGGAAGGTCATGGCCCACCTGCGTGCCCTGCCGCCGGTGAGCCAGTTCGCCGGCTTCGAGATCCCGGCCCCCGTGCTCGTCATTCCGGACGTGTTCGAGCATGAATTCTGCCGGCACCTGATCGGCCTCTACGAGCGGAATGGCGGCCAAGAATCGGGCTTCATGCGCGAAGTCGACGGCAAGACCGTTGCCGTCCACGATCCGAACCACAAGCGTCGCAAGGACTATACGATCGAAGATCCGAACCTGATCCGGCAGGTGCAGCACCGCATCATCCGCCGCATCAATCCGGAGATCGAGCGGGTGCATTTCTTCAAGGCCTCCCGCATGGAGCGCTACATCGTCTCCTGCTACGCGGCCGAAGATGGCGGACATTTCCGGGCCCACCGGGACAACACCACGAGCGGCACGGCCCATCGCCGCTTTGCGGTCTCCATCAACCTCAACGGCGATTTCGAGGGCGGCGAGGTCAGCTTCCCGGAATACGGACCGCGCAGCTACAAGGCGCCGCCCGGCGGCGCCGTGGTGTTCTCGTGCCCGCTGCTCCACGCCGTGTCGCGAGTCACGCAGGGCCGCCGCTACGCGTTCCTGCCCTTCCTCTACGATGAGGAGGCCGCCAAGATCCGCAAGGCGAATAATGCCCATCTCGGCGAAGGCGTGGGCGCCTACAAAGCCTGACCTCGATCGTCGAGCGCCAGCGCGAGCGGCAGGATGGTGTCCCGCGTGAGTGGGGCGAGAGGCGTGTCACGCGGCTCACGCGGGTCGATCCAGATATGATCCTCGATCTCGGCCCGACAGATGACCTCTCCGGCAAGACGGGCCGCATAGACCGCCGCCCGCACCTGTTGCCCCGGCTCGTTCGCCGCCGGTGCCACGAAGACGCCGAGGAGCTTTGCGGATCCTGCGACGATGCTGCAGCCGAGTTCCTCGCGAAGTTCCCGCGCGAGGGCATCCAGATCGCTCTCGCCGGGCTCGCGCTTGCCGCCGGGCTGCATGAAACTTTCCGTGCCGCGCTTGCGCACGACCAGGACGCGGCCGCGCTCGTCGCGAACCAGGGCCGTGACGATCTCGATCACCGCTCGCCCGCCTTGATCCATTTGTCGACCTTCGGCGGCTCATAGGCGCGCACCGCCTCGATCAGACCGGCCGGCTCGTTCTCGACGATCAGCATCGCGCGATGGATCGGCTTCACGAAGCCGCGCGCGACCACGTCGTCCAGGAAGTCGGTCAGCTTGTCGTAGAAGCCGCCGGCGTTCAGGAGCGCGCAGGGCTTGCGATGGTAGCCGAGCTGCGCCCAGGTCCAGACCTCGAACAGCTCCTCGAAAGTGCCGAGCCCCCCGGGCAGGGCGACGAAGCCGTCCGCGAGTTCGGCCATCAGCGCCTTGCGCTCGTGCATCGATCCCACCACCCGGAGATCGCTCAGGCCGCCATGGGCGATCTCCTTGTCGACCAGAGCCTGCGGCATCACGCCGGTCACATGACCGCCTCGTGCAAGGACGGCGTCGGCGACGGCGCCCATGAGGCCCACGGAGGCGCCGCCATAGACCAGATCGATCCCCTGGGCGGCCATGGTCTCGCCGAGCGCCCGCGCCGCGTCGAGATAAATGGGGTCTTGGCCGCTGCTGGAGCCGCAGAAGACACACAGGCGCATGGGATCCTCCTCACGTGATTCGCGTCATCCGTCGATGAACGACAGGGCGGGGCCAAGCTCAAGACCGTGTTGGAAGAGCGCATCTGACATGCGATCGGGCGACTTGCTGAAAGCCCCAAAGAGGGCCACCTTGTCTCCCAACAAGACAATCCCTGAGGAGACATCCATGACCGCCTGCATCGTCGGCTGGGCCCATACCCCCTTCGGCAAGCTCGATACCGAGACCGTCGAGAGCCTGATCGTCCGCGTCACCAACGAGGCGCTGGAGCATGCCGGCCTTGCCGTCGAAGACGTGGACGAGGTGGTGCTCGGCCATTTCAACGGCGGCTTCTCGGCCCAGGATTTCACCGCCTCCCTGGTGTTGCAGGCCAATGACAAGTTCCGGTTCAAGCCGGCGACCCGGATCGAGAATGCCTGCGCGACCGGCTCGGCCGCCGTGCACCAGGCGATCAAGTCCATCGAGGCGCGCCGCGCCAGGACCGTGCTCGTGGTCGGCGTGGAGCAGATGACGACGACGCCGGGACCGGAGATCGGCAACATTCTCCTCAAGGCCTCCTACCTGCCGGAGGACGGCGGCACACCGGGCGGGTTCGCCGGGGTGTTCGGCAAGATCGCCGGCACCTATTTCCAGCGCTACGGCGACCAGTCCGACGCGCTGGCGATGATCGCCGCCAAGAACCACAAGAACGGCGTCGACAATCCCTATGCACAGATGCGCAAGGACTTAGGATTCGACTTCTGCCGCGCCGAGAGCGAGAAGAACCCCTACGTGGCAGGTCCGCTGAAGCGCACCGATTGCTCCCTCGTGTCCGACGGCGCCGCAGCGCTGGTCCTGGCCGATACGGAAACGGCCCTTCGGATGAAGCGCGCGGTGGCCTTCCGGGCCACGGCCCATGCGCAGGATTTCCTGCCCATGTCGAAGCGCGACATCGTCGAGTTCGAGGGCTGCACGGAAGCCTGGCGCCGGGCGCTCGCCCAGGCCGGCATCCAGCTCGACGATCTCTCCTTCGTCGAGACCCACGATTGCTTCACCATTGCGGAGCTCATCGAATACGAGGCGATGGGCCTCACGCCCCGCGGCCAGGGCGCGACCGCGGTCAAGGAAGGCTGGACGAACCGGGACGGCAAGCTGCCGGTGAACCCCTCCGGCGGTCTCAAGGCCAAGGGCCATCCCATCGGGGCGACCGGCGTCTCCATGCATGCGCTCTCGGCCATGCAGCTCTGCGAGGAGGCCGGCGGCATCCAGGTGAGGAACCCGGTGCTCGGCGGCGTCTTCAACATGGGCGGCGCCGCGGTGGCGAACTACGTGAGCGTGCTCGAGCGGATCAAGTGACGAAGCATAAGGGCTCGGCCATTTGGCTGACGCTCCGGCCATAATACCCTCCGCCGTCATGGCCGGGCTTGTCCCGGCCATCCCGATCCTGTGAGACGCTGAGCCTTTCCTGGTCGGGATCACCGGCACAAGGCCGGTGATGACGTCGCAAGTGGTTTTCGCTCACTCCCCCGGCGCCTTCGCCTGGATGGCCAGGGCGTGCAGGCCTTTGTCGAAAGCACCTTTCAGGGTCTCGTTGACGAGGCGGTGACGCTCGACCCGGCTCTTGCCGGAGAAGGCTTCCGACACGATATAAACCTGGAAATGAGTTTCTCCGCCCTCCCGCCAGCCGGCATGGCCGTGGTGCTTTTCTGATTCGTCGATGACGGTCAGTTCGGTCGGCTGCAGGCTCTCCTGCAAAGTCTGTGTGATCCAGTGCTGAAGGGTCATGCTGTTTTGTAAAACCTTTTTGAACGGGTCTGCGGCGAAAAGCGTTCAGGCCTTGGCTCAAGGCCCCAAGCCACTCATAATCACTGAATCATGGATCTCAACTCGCCTCTTTTCGACCGCATCCGGATCAAGCCTTCCTGCGACGAGCCGCAGGAGGCCAAGGGACCCGTGTGCGAGCATCCTGCCTGCAAGGCGGCGGGAGAATACCGCGCGCCCAAGGGGCGGGACCGGGAGGGCCAGTACTGGCGCTTCTGCCTCCAGCACGTGCGCGAGTACAATGCCTCGTACAATTATTTCGCGGGCATGTCCGATTCCGCCGTGGCGGCCTTCCAAAAGGATTCGATCGTTGGCCATCGCCCCACCTGGACCATGGGCATGAACGCCTCGGGCCAGGGCGAGGAGCAGGACGCCAAGGCGGAGCCGCGGGACTGGGGCTATTTCGATCCCCTCGGGATCCTCAAGGGCGAGGATTTCACCCAGGCGCGGACCCGGCGGGCCGCTCCTGAGCCGAAGCGTCCGCGCCATACGGGAGCGGTGCGCCGGGCCCTGGACGTCCTCGGCCTCGACGAGACCGCCGACGGACCTGCCATCAAGGCCCAGTACAAGGCTCTGGTGAAGCGCTTCCACCCCGATGCCAACGGGGGCGATCGCTCCTTCGAGGAGCGCCTGCGCGACATCATCAAGGCGCACGATGCCCTCAAGAGCGCCGGCCTGTGCTGACGCGGTATCCTTTCAGGCAGGGCTGATCAGCCGATTAGGAAATTGCGCCATTCCGTCCTGAGAGTTAAGAAGCCCAGGACGTTTTCGAGATACACTTCAAAGACCGAGAGGCCCCAATGACGGCACATACCGAGACAGCGACCCTTACGCCGGACATGAAGGTGTCCGTGCGACAGGTCTTCGGCATCGACTCGGATCTGGAAGTCCCGGCCTTCTCGCAAGCCGAAGGGCATGTGCCCGATCTCGATCCCGACTATCTCTTCGACCGCGATACGACCCTGGCGATCCTGGCGGGCTTCGCGCGCAACCGCCGCGTCATGATCACCGGCTATCACGGGACCGGCAAGTCGACCCATATCGAGCAGGTCGCCGCCCGCCTCAACTGGCCCTGCGTGCGCGTCAACCTCGACAGCCACGTGTCCCGCATCGATCTCGTCGGCAAGGACGCCATCGTGCTGCAGGAGGGCAAGCAGGTCACTGCCTTCCAGGACGGCATCCTGCCATGGGCGCTTCAGAACAACGTGGCGCTCGTGTTCGACGAGTACGATGCGGGCCGCCCGGACGTGATGTTCGTGATCCAGCGCGTGCTGGAGCAGTCGGGCAAGCTCACCCTCCTCGACCAGAAGCGCGTGATCCGGCCTCACCCGGCCTTCCGCCTCTTCGCCACCGCCAACACCGTGGGCCTCGGCGACACGTCGGGCCTCTATCACGGCACGCAGCAGATTAACCAGGGCCAGATGGACCGCTGGTCCATCGTCACCACGCTCAACTACCTGCCGCACGACAAGGAGGTGGACATCGTCCTCTCCAAGGCGAAGCACTATCAGGAGGATGCGTCCGGGCGGGACATCGTCAACAAGATGGTGCGCGTGGCCGATCTCACCCGCTCGGCCTTCATGAACGGTGATCTCTCGACCGTCATGAGCCCGCGCACGGTGATCACCTGGGCCGAGAACGCCGAAATCTTCGGCGATACGGGCTTTGCCTTCCGCGTCACCTTCCTCAACAAGTGCGACGAGCTGGAGCGGGCCCTGGTGGCCGAGTTCTACCAGCGCTCTTTCGGCAAGGAACTGCCGGAGAGCGCGGTGAACATGGTGCTCAGCTAATCGACGATCAGGCACCCTCATCCTGAGGAGCATAGCGTCTCGAAGGAGGAGGATGCCGGGTCTAGCGATTTCTGGAAGCGCCCTCGTTCTTCGAGCCGGCCTTCGGCCTCCTCGGAATGAGGGCTTATCGGAAGCGACAGGCAAAGATGTCCATCTCGAACCGCAAGCCAGGTGAGAAGAAGGAAGCGCCGGCGGAGCCGCTGAAGCGTTCCATCGCCGGCACCATGAAGGCAATCGCCCGCAAGCCGGATCTCGAGGTCGCCTTCGCGTCCGACCGCCCGGTGCTCATGGGACAGGACAAGGCCCGCCTGCCGGAGCCGCCCCGGCGGCTGACCTCGCAGGACGTGGCGATCCTGCGCGGCAATGCCGACGCCATGGCGCTTCGCCTCGCCTGCCACGACACCTCCCTTCACCGGAAGCTGGCTCCCGAGGGGCAGGCGGCGCGTGCCGTGTTCGATGCGGTCGAGCAGGCGCGCGTGGAATCCATCGGCTCCCGGCGCATGGCCGGCATCTCCTCCAACATCTCGGCCATGCTGGAGGACCGCTATCATCGCGGCGGCAAATACGAGGAGATCACGGATCGCGCCGATGCCCCGCTGGAAGACGCGCTCGCCCTCATGGTGCGCGAGCGCCTGACCGGCGCGAAGCCGCCTGAATCGGCCGCCAAGATCGTCGATCTCTGGCGCGACTTCATCGAGGACCGCGCCGGGCGCGACCTCGACGGCCTGCTCAAGAACATCGAGAACCAGCGCAGCTTCGCCCGCTCCATCCGCGACCTGCTCTCCTCCCTCGACATGGCCGACGAGGCGGCCCTCGATTCCGAGGACGAGGAGAACGAGGACGAGAACGAGTCCGAGGAGCAGGAGCAGCAGGGCGAGGGCGAATCCGAGCAGGAATCCCAAGGCGACCGGGCCGAGGTGGAGATCAGCGAGGATTCGAGCGACAAGATGGAGGATGGCGCGTCCGAGGAGGCCGACGGCCCTTCCGGCGAGCTGCCTGAAGAATCCGAGGAGGCGGATTCGGAGGATGCCGGCGAATCCTGGCGGCCGCCCTCGCGCCCCAACGAGGCACGCGGCCCCGACTACAAGGCCTATACCCAGAAATACGACGAGATCATCCACGCGGAGGATCTCTGCGACGCGGACGAGCTGACGCGCCTTCGCGCCTATCTCGACAAGCAGCTTGCCCATCTCCAGGGCGTGGTGGGACGCCTGGCGAACCGCCTGCAGCGCCGCCTCATGGCGCAGCAGAACCGGTCCTGGGAGTTCGATCTTGAGGAGGGAACGCTCGATCCCGCGCGCCTGCCGCGCATCGTCATGGATCCGTTCCAGCCCCTCAGCTTCAAGCAGGAGCAGGACACCAATTTCCGCGACACGGTTGTGACCCTGCTCCTCGACAATTCCGGCTCCATGCGCGGGCGCCCCATCACGGTCGCGGCCACCTGCGCGGACATCCTCGCCCGCACCCTCGAGCGCTGCGGCGTGAAGGTCGAGATCCTCGGCTTCACCACCCGCGCCTGGAAGGGCGGGCAGGCGCGCGAGACGTGGCTGCAGAACGGCAAGCCTGCCAATCCCGGCCGCCTGAACGATCTTCGCCACATCATCTACAAGTCGGCGGATGCGCCCTGGCGGCGCGCGCGCAAGAACTTGGGTCTGATGATGCGCGAGGGTTTGCTTAAGGAGAACATCGACGGCGAGGCCCTCGACTGGGCGCACAAGCGCCTGCTCGGGCGCCCCGAGCAGCGGCGCATCCTGATGGTGATCTCGGACGGCGCGCCGGTGGACGACTCGACGCTCTCGGTCAATCCCGGCAACTACCTCGAGCGGCATCTGCGCTTCGTCATCGAGGAGATCGAGACCCGGTCTCCCGTGGAGCTCATCGCCATCGGCATCGGCCACGACGTGACGCGCTATTACCGCCGTGCGGTGACCATCGTCGATGCGGAGGAGCTCGGCGGCGTCATGACCGAGAAGCTCGCGGAGCTGTTCGAGGAGAATGCCGTCCCGCCCGCCCGTGGCGCTCCCCGCCGCAGGGCCGTCGCTTGAGGCTCAGCCGGCGCAATTTCCTGATCGGAGGCGGTGCCGCAGCCGCGACCCTGGCCTGCACGGGCGTAGCCCTGGCGCAGCGCCCGCAGGCCTTCAGGGGCGCGACGGCGATCGCCGTGGAGGCGCGGCCGATCGGCCGGCTCTCCACCACCGATCCGGATCGCAGCCGCTTCGGTGCCCTGATGTTCCGATCAGGGGTCGATCTGCGCTCGCAGGTCTCCGCCTTCGGCGGCTTCTCCGGCCTGTGGCGCTCGGCCAATGGCCAGGAGATCATTGCCCTTGCCGACAATGCGCAAGTGCTGAAGGCCCGGATCGAAACGGCCGACGGACGGCTCTCTGGCCTGTCCGGCCCGGTGCTCTCGCCTCTGATCCTGGGCAACGGCGTACCGTTGAGACGCTCGCGCTACTACGACACGGAAAGCTTCGCCCTTGCCGGCAACGCCGCCTTCGTGGGCATCGAGCGCAACCATGCGGTCATCCGGTTCGAGCGCACCGGCATAGGGAGCATCATCCGCGGCGTTCCCATTCCCGTGCCGAAGGAACTGAGGGATCTGCCCAGCAATGGCGGCCTGGAAGCCCTTGGCGTTGCACCCCAGCGCTCACCCTTGAATGGGGCGCTCGTCGGGATCGCGGAGGGCGGCAGCGGCTTCATCCTGACGGGCCCGCGGCAGGGCGCCTTCCAGATCGCCCTTTCCGGCGGCTACGACGTGACCGACCTCGCCTTCCTGCCCGATGGCGCCGCCGTGATCCTGGAGCGCCGCTTCTCGCTCTTCGGCGGCTTCGGCTGCCGCCTTCGCCGCATCGAGGCAAGCGCGTTCCGGTCGGGAGCCCGCGTGGACGGCGAGATCCTCTACGAAAGCGAGGCTTCGCACCAGGTCGACAACATGGAGGGGCTGGCCGTTCATCGGGAAGGCGGCGATGTCGTTCTCTCCCTGATCTCCGACAACAATTTCAGCTCCCTGCAGAGAACCCTGTTGCTCGAATTCGCGCTTCCTGCCTGAGCCGCTGGTCGGCGCTGCCTTCCGGAAGGGCATCTGCCATTTTTCTCGTCAATCTCTGCCTGCCTCTATCCCTTCGTCTCGCTTGAAGCCCTAGGTTTTAGGCAACTAAGCTTCCTTCCTGCGGGCCCGATGCCAATCTTTGCGCCGGGTGTCCGCTTCGCGAGGCTTGAGGAGAACCGGTGGCGGCACAGGCGATCTTCGACGAAATGAGCGGCCATGACGGCCAAAGCAGGGATGCCTACCGCATCCTCCAGGACTGGCTGAAATCGGCGCCGCCGCAATTGCTGGAACACCGCCGCGAGGAGGCGGAACTCTTCTTCCGCCGGGTCGGCATCACCTTCGCGGTCTATGGCAATACGGAAGCCGAGGAGCGGCTGATCCCCTTCGACATCATCCCGCGCATTCTGTCGGGCCAGGAATGGTCCCGCCTCGCGCGCGGTCTCGAGCAGCGGGTCAAGGCGCTCAACATGTTCCTCAAGGACATCTATGGCGCGCGGGACATCCTGCGTGCCGGGATCGTTCCATCGGAACTTGTCTATCTCAATCCCTATTACCGCCCGCAGATGCACGGATTGTCCTTGAACAGCGACATCTATGTGCAGGTGGCGGGCATCGACATCGTCCGGGTCGACGACCAGGATTTCTACGTGCTCGAGGACAACCTGCGCACCCCCTCCGGGGTCTCCTATATGCTGGAGAACCGCGAGGTGATGATGCGCCTCTTCCCGGAACTCGTGGGCATGCAGCGCATCCGGCCCATCGAGAACTACGTCGACGAGCTTCTGGGCACCCTCAAGTCGGTCGCGCCGGCGAGCAGCCCCTGGGACCCGACCGTCGTTCTCCTGACCCCCGGTTCGCTGAACTCCGCCTATTACGAGCACAGCTTCCTGGCCGACCGGATGGGCGTGGAACTCGTCGAGGGGCGGGATCTCTTCGTGCGGGACGAGATGGTCTATATGCGCACGACCGAGGGGCCCAAGCGCGTCGATGTGATCTACAGCCGCATCGACGACGATTTCCTCGACCCGCTGGTTTTCCGGCCCGATTCCGCCCTCGGCGTTCCGGGGCTGATCGCCGCCTACCGGGCCGGCAATGTCGCCATCGCCAATGCGCCCGGGACAGGCGTCGCCGACGACAAGGCCATGTACTCTTACGTGCCAGACATCGTGCGCTTCTACATGAGCGAGGAGCCGATTTTGAAGAACGTGCCGACTTGGCGTTGCCGTGAGCAGGACTCACTCGCTTATGTGCTCGACAATCTGCACGAGCTCGTCGTGAAGGAGGTCAACGGCTCCGGCGGCTACGGCATGCTGGTGGGCCCTCATGCGACGGCGGATGCATGCGAGCATTTCAAGGCGCGGATTCTGGCCAACCCTGACAACTACATCGCCCAGCCGACGCTGGCCCTGTCGACGAGCCCGGTTTTCACCGAGAAGGGGCTGGCGCCCCGCCACGTGGATCTGCGGCCCTTCGTGCTGACAGGGCGCGACGGCGTCAGGCTCGTGCCGGGCGGTCTCACCCGCGTGGCGCTGACGGAAGGGTCGCTCGTGGTCAATTCGAGCCAGGGCGGCGGGACCAAGGATACCTGGGTGCTGAGTGAATGAGCCGGAGCGTTTCTCGTGCTGAGTCGTGATGCCGACAGCCTCTATTGGCTCTCCCGCTATGTGGAGCGGGCCGAGAACACGGCCCGCATTCTCGACGTCGCCTATCGCATGGCGTCGATGCCGATCTCCTATAACGGCGTCGAGACCAACGAGTGGGAATCCGCCCTCATCACCGCCGGGGGCGTCGATCAGTTCCGCGCCGTTTATGGGGAATCCACCCCTGAGAGCGTGATCGAGTTCCTGGCCTTCTCGGAAGCGAACCCGTCGAGCATCCAGAACTGTTTCGATACCGCCCGGCAGAATGCCCGCTCCGTGCGCTCGGCGCTCACCTCGGAGATGTGGGAGGCGATCAACTCCGCCTGGCTTGATCTGCGCCGCTACAAGGCGAGGAAGATCAAGGTGGAGGATCTTCCTCGCTTCCTGAACCTCGTGAAGGAGGCCTCGCTCCGCTACGACGGCTCCGCCATGCGCACCATGCTGCGCAACGACGCCTATTGGTTCTCCCGCCTCGGCCTCTACATCGAGCGGGCCGATAACACCGCCAGGGTGCTCGATGTGAAGTATCACGTGCTTCTGCCGCAGGATGCGGCGGTGGGCGGCGGCATCGACTATTATCAATGGGCCGCCATTCTGCGCTCGGTCTCCGCGCTCGTGAGCTATCAATGGGTCTATCACCAGAACCTGAGGCCTTGGCTCGTGGCTGATCTCCTGATCCTGCGCGAGGAGATGCCGCGCTCGCTGGCGGCCTGCTACGCGGCCCTCTCACGTCATCTCGATGACCTCTCCCAGCGCTACGGCACGTCCGGCCCCGCGCAGCGCCAGGCGAGGGCGACTCATGCCCGGCTGACGAACCGGAATATTGAGGATATCTTCCAGCATGGGCTGCACGAGTTCCTGCAGGACTTCCTCGCCGAGAACAACCGGCTCGGGCACGCCATCACGAACCAGTATCTGTGCTGACCCATGCGCATCCGCATCACCCACGAGACGGTCTACCACTACAGCGAGCCCGCCAAGTCGGCGATCCAGCTCCTGCGGCTCACGCCGCGCGGATCGGACAACCAGACGGTCCTGTCCTGGAACATCGACATGGATGGTGACGCCCGGCTGATGCGCCGGGAGGACTGGTACGGCAACATCATCCACAGCTTGTCGGTCTCGGGGCCCGTGAGCCAGATCACCCTCCACGTGGCCGGTGAAATCGAGACCACGGACACGGCCGGGCTCGTCAGGGGAGGGGTCGAGCGCTTCCCGGAAATCTTCTATCTTCGGGAAACACCCCTGACCCGTCCCGACACCGCTATCCGTGAATTCGCAGAGAGGACCGCCGGGCGTTTTACAAGTCCGCTGGATCAGGCCCATGCGCTCTTGAACGCGATCCCCGGGCGCCTGCGCTTCGATACGGGAGCGACGAGTGCCACAACCGTGGGAGCGGATGCCTTTGCGGCGGGCCACGGGGTCTGCCAGGATTTCACCCATGTGTTCCTGAGCGCCGCGCGGTCGCTGAAGATCCCGGCCCGCTACGTGTCGGGCTATCTGCACAAGCCCGGCGAGATCGAGCAGGAGGCGGGGCATGCCTGGGCCGAGGCCTACATCCCGGATCTCGGCTGGGTGAGTTTCGACCCCGCCAATGCCGTTTCCGCAACGGAACATTACGTCCGATTGGCCATCGGGCTCGATTATCTTGATGCAGCCCCGGTTCGAGGCAGCTATTACGGACTCACCCGTGAAGCGCTCGACGTTCGTTTGAGGATCGAAAGCGCCCGTCAAGCACAGGCGTGAGTATGGCCTCGACACCTCAGCAACTCGACCAGAAGGCTCCTGGAGGAACCCCCATGACGTATTGTGTCGGCATCCTCGTGCGGGATGGCCTCGTCATGATCGCCGATACGCGCACCAATGCGGGCGTCGACAACATCGCGACCTTCCGCAAGCTGCACCTGTTCGAGAAGCCGGGCGAGCGCGTGATCACGCTCGCGACGGCCGGCAATCTGTCGGCCAGCCAATCCGTCCTGTCGCTTTTGACCGAGGGGCTCGAAAATCCCGAGACCGGTGCTGTCGAGACGCTCCTGACCGTGCCCAGCATGTTCAAGGCGGCCCAGCTCGTCGGCCGTGCCGTCCGCCAAGTCTATGAAATGGACGGGGTCGAGATCGAAAAACGCCAGATGACCTTCGACGTCACTATGCTGCTCGGCGGGCAGATCGGGTCGACCGCGATGCGGCTCTATCAGGTTTATTCGGCCGGCAATGCCATCGAGGCGACCCTTGATACGCCCTTCCTGCAGATCGGCGAACCCAAATACGGCAAGCCGATCCTCGACCGGGCGATTTCCCACGGCACCAGCCTCGTGGAGGCCCTGAAGCTGGGGCTGATCTCCATGGATTCGACCCTGAAGTCCAATCTGGGCGTGGGTCTGCCGATCGATATCGTGGTGGCCAAGCGCGATGCCCTGAAGGCCGGGATCACCTACAGGATCCAGGAGGACGAGCCCTATTTCCGCGACCTGCGCGAGCGCTGGTCGGCGGCCCTGCGGGCGGCGCATCAGGCGATCCCGCATCCTCCTTATGTGGAGGATGCGCTCTGACAGGGTGAGGAGATCCGCCCGATCAGGCGGTCCGCTGCAGCCTCGGGCGCATGAGGGCCAGGATCGCGCCGTAAGGGGCGATCGAAATCGCCGCGAGGGCGAGCTTCACCAGATAGTCGGCGATGGCGAGATTGGTCCAGGGCAGGGCGATGCATTCGTCCGCGATGCCTGCCTGTCCCAGAATCTCGCTGATCGTGAGGCCGAGGCCCGGCACGGCGCCGCAATAGAATGCGAACGAGAAGAAGATCGCCGTATCGAGGCCCGATGAGATCACCGAGGAGATGAAGGGCGGCATCCACCAGGCCCGGTCGCGCAGGCGGGCGAAGATGCTGATGTCGAGGAGCTGGGCCACCAGGAAGGCCGCGCCCGATGCGATGGCGATGCGCGGTGTCGCCAGGACGATGGACAGCGCCACGGCCAGGACGAAGCCGACATAGACCACCCGGCGCGCGCCTTGCGTGCCGAAGCGCCGGTTCGCCAGATCGGTGACCAGGAAGGAGAACGGATAGCTGAAGGCGCCCCAGGTCAGGTAGTCGCCCAAGCCCAGATGGTGGAACGGATGTTGGACCAGGATGTTCGACGAGAGGACGACCAGGGTCATTGCCGTCAGGGCAATGAGAAAGTCGCGGCGGTCGATTCGGGTCATAGGCGGCCTCTTTCGGGCGAATGCTCAAGCCTTAAGACAACGCAAAACGGGCGGCACCGAGGCCGCCCGCCATGCAGATCGGATCGGCGGACTGAAATCAGCTCGCGGCGGCGAGCTTCTTCTCGATCTCGCGCTTCACCGCCAGGGCGGTGGTGGAGAGCTCCTCAGCCTTGGCCTTGGCCAGGAAGGCGTCGAGGCCGCCGCGATGCTCGACCGAGCGAAGCGCATTGGCGGAGACGCGCAGGCGCACGGAGCGCTGCAGGGTGTCAGATTGGAGCGTGACGTTGCAGAGGTTCGGCAGGAACTTCCGCTTCGTCTTGCGGTTCGAGTGGCTCACCAGGTGGCCACTCAGCACGGCCTTGCCGGTCAGTTCGCAACGGCGCGACATGGGTTCAATCCTATTCGTCTGTGTAAGGGTCGCGGCCTCGAATTCGCGGGTTTGCCTGATCGCAGATCCCGCGCGGCCGGACACCAGAAGTCCTTGGAAGGTGCGAGCCTATAGGCCAAAAAGGGGGAGGACGTCAAGAATAGTGCGACGCCGCATCTCGTTTTTTTGAAGCACCAGGGCCATGATTTATTCCGAATCTCGTGCGATGCAACGGAATAGACTATCGGAAACCCCTTATGCGCCTCATCGCTTCAGCTGTTGTGACCTTGGCCTTCGCCGGATCGGGCTCGCTCGCGCAAGCCCAGAGCCCGCAGGCTCAAACCCTGAAGGTGAGCTATGACATCACCTTGGCCGGCCTGCCGTTGGGCAAGGCGGACCTGTCGTCCTCCTTCAACGGGCCGAAATACGAGATGGAAGGAAGGGCGAAGCTGACAGGGCTTGCCATGATCCTGACCGGCGGCAAGGGGGAAGCCAGCGCGTCCGGCAGCCTTGCCGGAGAGACGCCTCGCTCGTCGAAGTTTGCCGTCGTCTCGAAGACCTCCGACAATCAGCGCAGCGTTCGCATGGGGCTAAAGAGCGGCCGGGTGGCCGATGTCCAAATCGACCCACCCCTGGAGCCCAAGCCCGACCGGGTCCCGGTGAAACCCGACGACAAGAAGGGCGTCGTCGACCCCATGAGCGCATTGCTCATGCCGGCCTTGGCCTCGAAGAAACTCACCGATCCCGCCAATTGTGACCGGACCATCCCGGTCTTCGACGGCGCCTCCCGGATGAACGTGGTCCTGTCCTATGCGGAAACGAAGAACGTGGAGGTGCCGGGCTATTCCGGGCCCGTTCTCGTCTGCAATGCCCGCTATGTGCCGATCTCCGGCCACCGGAGCGAGCGCCCGGCCACCAAGTTCATGCAGGAGAACAAGGATATGTCCGTGTGGCTGGCGCCCGTCGAGGGGCCGCGCCTGCTCTTCCCGCTCAAGGTATCCGTGCGCACCATGATCGGCACGGGCGAGATGCAGGCCTCCCTCTGGTCGCTGGAGGACGGCACGTCGTCCGCGCCGGCCCGAAAGGCCGAGAAAGCCGACGAGGCCATCAAGGCCGAGGCCGTTCAGTAAATCCTGAAAGCCCTTACGTATTCGTGCCGCTTCGGGTAGCGAAGGCGGCCATTTGCACCATATAAGGGATTAACCGCAGCCCGCCGCTTGGGCTCGAGGCTGCTTTGTAGAGAAGGCTCCCGGTGCCGGTCTCCGGCCCTAAAGCCTCTCGGCTCTCACTCCGGGACCCTTCCGATTACCCGTCATCCAGGCATGTCCCGTCGCTCCCTTCCCCCGCAAGCGCGGTCGCGCGGCGTGACAGCCGTGCTCGGCCCCACCAATACCGGCAAGACCCACTTGGCCATCGAGCGCATGCTCGGCCACGACAGCGGCATGATCGGCCTGCCCCTGCGCCTGCTCGCGCGCGAGGTCTACAACCGCGTGGTGGAAAAGGCCGGCCATCACAACGTTGCCCTGATCACGGGCGAGGAGAAGATCAAGCCCGACCGGCCGCGCTATTGGATTTCGACCGTCGAGGCCATGCCGCGGGACCTCGATCTCGCCTTCGTGGCCGTGGACGAGATCCAGCTCGCCAGCGACCTCGACCGGGGCCACGTGTTCACCGATCGTCTTCTGAACCAGCGCGGGCGCGAGGAGACGCTCCTCATCGGCTCGGCCACCATGCGCCCGCTGATCGAGGCGCTGATTCCCGGTGTCCATGTGGTCACGCGGCCGCGCCTGTCGAATCTGTCCTTTGCGGGCGAGAAGAAGGTTTCGCGCCTACCCCGCCGCTCGGCCATCGTGGCCTTCTCGGCCGAGGAGGTCTACGGCATCGCCGAGCTGATCCGCCGCCAGAGCGGCGGCGCGGCCGTGGTGCTGGGCGCCCTGTCGCCGCGGACCCGCAACGCCCAGGTCGAGCTTTACCAGAATGGGGACGTGGATTACCTGATCGCCACCGATGCCATTGGCATGGGGCTCAATCTCGACGTGGACCATGTGGCGTTCGCGTCCGACAAGAAATTCGACGGGTTCCAGTTCCGCAAGCTCAACAATCCTGAGCTCGCCCAGATCGCCGGCCGTGCCGGCCGCTACATGCGCGACGGTACCTTCGGCTCCACCGGCCGGTGCCCGCCTTTCGACGCGGAAACCGTCGAGGCGCTGGAGAACCATACCTTCGATCCGGTTCGCATCCTGCAATGGCGCAATCCCGACCTTGATTTCTCGTCCCTCGCCCGCCTGCGCGATTCCCTTGGAGTCCAGCCGCGGGAGCATGGTCTCGTGCGGGCACCCACGGGCGAGGACGCGACGGCCCTCGAGGTTCTGGCGCGGGAAGACGACATCAAGGCCATGGCTCGCACCCAATATGCCGTGGAGCGGCTCTGGCAGATCTGCCAAGTGCCGGATTATCGGAAAGTTTCTCCGCAGACCCATGCGGATCTCGTCGGCCAGCTCTATCGTTTCCTCATGAAGGATGGAGCCGTCCCGGCCGATTGGTTTGCCCGCCATCTGTCCGCCATGGACCGGACCGATGGGGATATCGACACCCTCTCCAACCGCATCGCCCAGGTCAGGACCTGGTCCTTCGTCGCCAACCGTCCGGACTGGTTGAAGGATCCAGAGCATTGGCAGGATGTTGCGCGTCAGGTAGAGGACAAGCTATCGGATGCGCTCCATGAACGTCTCGCCCAACGGTTCATCGACCGGAGGACGAGCGTTCTCATGCGGCGCTTGAGAGAGAAAACGATGCTCGAAGCGGAAATCACGACCACCGGCGACGTCAACGTCGAGGGTCAGCACATCGGTCACCTGCACGGCTTTCATTTCGTGCCCGATCCCCAGGCCGACACCACGGAGGCCAAAACCCTGCGCAATGCCGCCAGCAAGGCCCTGGCCGGCGAGATCGAGGCGCGGGCGGATCGGTTCGCGGAAACGCCGGACGCCATGCTCGTGCTGTCGAACGACGGCACCATCCGCTGGATGGGCGATCCGGTGGCCAAGCTGGAGGCCGGCGACAAGCTGTTCGAGCCCAAAGTGCGCATCCTTTCGGACGAGCATCTCACGGGTCCGGCCCGGGACAAGGTGGACACCCGCCTGCGCGCCTGGCTGAAGGCCTATATCGTGCGCCTGCTCGGGCCGCTGCTGCAGCTGGAAGGCAGCGCCGAGCTGACGGGCCTTGCCCGCGGCATCGGGTTCCAGATCGGCGAGGCCCTGGGCGTGCTGGAGCGTGCGAAGGTCCTCAACGACGTGCGCAGCCTCGACCAGGATGCCCGGGGCGCCCTGCGCAAGGCCGGCGTCCGGTTCGGCGCCTATCATCTCTACCTGCCGGCCCTCCTGAAGCCCGCGCCCCGCGTCCTGGCGACCCAGCTCTGGGCCCTGCAGAACGGCGGCCTCGACCAGAAGGGTATCGACGAGATCGCCCATCTTGCCCAGTCCGGCCGTACCTCGATTCCGGTCGATCCGGAGATCGTCCATGGACTCTATCGCGCCGCCGGTTTCCGCGTTCTCGGCGGACGTGCCGTGCGCGTCGACATCCTGGAGCGCTTGGCTGACCTGATCCGGCCCGCCATTGCCTACCGGCCCGGGATCACCCCCGGCGAGCCGCCGGCCGGCGCGGCCGACGGCGAGAGCTTCGTTCCCACCGTCTCCATGACGTCCCTCGTCGGCTGCGCCGGCGAGGATTTTGCCACCATCCTCAAGTCCCTCGGCTATGTGATGGAGCGTCGTCCCGGCCCCGCCATCACGGTGCCGCTGGTGGAGGCTCCGAAAGCGGCCGAGCCGCAGTCCGTTTCCGAGGGTGAGGCCGCGGCGCCCGTGCAGGACGTGCCAGGCGACGGATCCGAGCCGGCGGTCGGCACCGAGGAGATCGGCGCCGTCGCCGTGGAGGCTCCCGAGGCCTCCGTCTCCGCCCAGGAGGTGGAAGCCAGCGCGGCCGGGGCCGTGGCGTCCCCCGAGGGCCAAGCCCTGGCTCCCGCCGAGGCGCCTGCCGAACCCGCAGCCGAGACCCCTGTCGAGGTTTCCGCCGAGCCCGAGATGATCGAGGTCTGGCGTCAGGGCCGCCGTCATCATGAAGGCAGCCAAGCCCGCCATGGCCGCGACGCCCGCGGCGGCCGCCACCACGAACGCGGCGAGCGGCAGGAGCGCGGCGATCGGCGTCCTCGCCATGCAGACCAGGGAGAGCAGACCGGCGAGCGTCGTCCGCGCCCAGAGCGCCGCGAGGCGCAAGGGGAGGGCGGGCGTCCGCAGAACCGGCCGCCGCGCGGCCCCGGCCGCGGCGAGGAGCGTCGCGGACCGCGTCCCGACAACCGGCGCGAGGGCGGGCACGAACGTCGCGAGAAGCAGCCGGATCCGAACTCGCCCTTCGCCAAGCTGATGGCTCTCAAGGCCCAGCTCGAGGACAGCAAGAAGTGAGGGCGTGACGCGCATGCGTGAGGACCGGCAGCGGCTCGACAAGTGGCTGTGGTTCGCACGCTTCGCGAAGACCCGGACGCTTGCCGCCAAGCTGGTCACGAGCGGCTTCGTCCGGCTCAACGGCCAGCGCACGGACAATGCCGCCAAGGCGGTGGCCGTCGGCGACGTGGTGACCGTTGCGCTGCCGCGAACCACCCTCGTGGTCCGGATCGAGGCCCTCGGCGCGCGCCGGGGTCCTGCAACGGAAGCAAGGCAGCTCTACCTCAATCTCAACCAGGACAACGCAGCGCTTGTCAGCGACCCCGACAACGGCTAGAGCGGCGGCGCGTTGTTCTCACTTGCCGGACAGACCCTCGAAGGACCGTTCATGACCTACGTCGTCACTGAAAATTGCATCAAGTGCAAATACATGGACTGCGTCGAGGTGTGCCCGGTCGATTGTTTCTACGAGGGCGAGAACATGCTCGTCATCCATCCCGATGAGTGCATCGACTGCGGCGTCTGCGAGCCGGAATGCCCCGCTGAAGCCATCAAGCCGGATGCGGAGCCGGGCCTGGAGCAGTGGCTCAAGCTCAACGCCGATATGGCCAAGAGTTGGCCGAACATCACCATCAAGAAGGACCCGCCCGCCGACGCGAAGGAATTCGACGGGGTTGCGGGCAAGTTCGAGACTTATTTCTCGGCCAATCCCGGTGACGGCGACTAGCGTCCGACCTGAAAACGGGTGCGCTTTCGGGATCGATCCGAGGGTTCTCTTTAGAGAACGTGCCGCTTCAGCTGACGGACCGTGACCGGTATTCCGGACGGTGCGTCAGCCCTCAAGCGCGGCCACGAACAGGCCACTTTTACGCTATCCGTTGAAATATTTTTGCTTTTTCGGCCGGACTGTGATAGGGTCCACAAATGCCGTCGCTTGCGCTCAAGCCGTGCACCGTCTCCGCAGACCGGCGGTTCACACAATGAAGCAAAGATTCGCGTCCTTTGACTTAAGGGAGCGTTGCTGCCTTGGTCAAGGGCATGAGCGTTTGTAGCCGCTGGCTTACATCAGGGAGACGAGCGGAATAGTCAAGTTCCGCGACACTCACATCCTATCCTCGTTCCCCTGGGGCCCTGCCCAGTGGAACCACAGCTTCCTCGCTGCCAAGCGAGGACCATGCAAGGAGGCCTCTCTCGCATGACAACCGCCAAGAAGTCCGCCCCGCGCCTTGGGTTCAAGTCCGGTGAAGCGATCGTTTATCCCGCTCATGGCGTCGGCCGCATCACGGCCATTGAAGAGCAGGAGATCGCTGGTTTCAAACTGGAGCTGTACGTGGTCTCCTTCGACAAGGACAAGATGGTCCTTCGCGTTCCGACCGGTAAAGCCTCCAGCGTTGGCATGCGCAAGCTTGCCGAACCGGCTCTGGTCCAAAAGGCTCTGGACGTTCTGACGGGTCGTGCCCGCGTGAAGCGCACCATGTGGTCGCGCCGCGCCCAGGAATACGAGGCCAAGATCAATTCAGGCGACCTGATTGCCGTGACAGAGGTCGTGCGCGATCTCTACCGCTCCGAGGCTCAGCCCGAGCAGTCCTACAGCGAGCGCCAGCTTTACGAATCCGCCCTTGATCGGGTCGTGCGCGAAATTTCCGCCGTGAACAAGATCACGGATACGGAGGCTCTCAAGCTTATCGAGCAGAGCCTTGCCAAGTCGCCGCGTCGCGCCAAGGGTGCCGAGGCCGAGGTGGACGGCGAGGGCGACGACCTTCAGGAAGAGGCCGCCTGATTCGAGGCTTTCCCCATCGTTCAAAAAAGCCCGGCTTTGGCCGGGCTTTTTTATGGCCGGATGCCTTGTTTTTCACCGGCCCGAATCTATTTTGCAAAACTTGGCTGTTGGAAGTGAACTTTTTGCGGCCTCGCTCGTTGTGACTCTGCCAAGGGAGAGCACACAATGGGAGAAATCTCAGGGGTTCGCCGCCGGTTCGTCCGCGCTGCCATGAATGCACCTTTTCTCGAGAGAGATGAGGAGCATCAACTTGCCGTGCGTTGGAAAGAGAACCGCGATGAAGCGGCACTTCATCAACTGACCGCTGCTCACATGCGCCTCGTCATCGCGCTGGCAGCCCGCTTCCGTCATTATGGGCTGCCTATGGCCGATCTCGTTCAGGAAGGCCATGTGGGTCTTCTCGAAGCGGCAGCCCGGTTCGAGCCCGAACGCGAGGTTCGCTTCTCAACCTATGCGACCTGGTGGATCCGTGCCTCCGTGCAAGATTACATCCTTCGCAATTGGTCAATCGTTCGCGGGGGAACGAGTTCCGCCCAGAAGGCACTTTTCTTCAATCTGCGCCGCCTGCGCGCCCGCCTGACCCGCGGTGGAGAGGAGCGCATCTCTGCCGATGTGCATGCAAAGATCGCCGAGGCGATCGGGGTCTCCAAGGCCGATGTCGCGCTCATGGACGCCCGCCTTTCGGCGCCCGATACGTCCCTCAACGCGCCGGTTCTGGACGCCGATCCGGGCAATTCGGCAGAGCGCGTCGAGTTCCTCGTCGACAACAGCCCCCTGCCGGATGAGAGCGTCAGCGACGTGATCGACACCGAGCGCCGCGTGCGCTGGCTGCAGCAGGCGCTCGAGGTTCTCAACGAGCGCGAGTTGCGGATCCTGCGCGCCCGCCGTCTCGACGACGAGCAGGTGACCCTGGAGTTCCTGGGCGACAGGCTCGGGATCTCGAAAGAGCGTGTTCGCCAGATCGAGAATCGGGCATTGGAAAAGCTCAAGCGAGCCCTGGTGGAAAAATACCCTCAGGCGTCCGGCGCCTTCGTGTAGGGCGTTCAGGTTTCTGGAGAACATTGTACGGCGAGGCGGTTCCGCCTCGCCGATCCATTTTCCAGGGCGCGAAGTTTCGAAGTTTCACTCCATGATGATCTTGTAGCGCTCACCCGGCTTGAGGGCGTCGTTCCTGTCGAGGCCGTTGAGGAGCAGGAATTTCTCGAGCGCCTTGTCGACCGGCATCCGGGCCGCCAGGGCCTGCGCCGTGTCGCCCCGCTGGGCCGTGACGATCTGCAGCTTCAGCGGCCTGATCCGGCGCGCCTCGTCCGGCTGGACCTGTCGGACGCTGTTCAAGGTCTGCTGGAAGATCCCTTCCAGGTCCCCCCTGTTGCCGCGGGTTGCCATG
Organism: Microvirga sp. CF3016; assembly: GCF_036314085.1. NCBI lineage: Bacteria > Pseudomonadati > Pseudomonadota > Alphaproteobacteria > Hyphomicrobiales > Methylobacteriaceae > Microvirga > Microvirga sp. CF3016. The sequence continues at coordinate 153,605 of NZ_JAYGGM010000003.1, read as the reverse complement.
ATGAGCCGGTAGGTGGTGCTGCCGATCCGGATGGCCGACAGGCGGAAGGTCCATTCCTTGCCGTTAGACAGGGCAGTGACCACCGGCAGGCCGTTCACCGTTCCGGTCGTCAGGGTGCCGGGCTCCACCGTATCCGTCCAGGTGGAACGCAGCACATCCTCAAGGCTCTGCCCCTCCGGCGTGTCGGCGGCATCGAAGAGGAGGCGCCGCTCCCCGTCTCCTGACGCCCCCAGAACGGCCTGGGACGTGTTCTCCAGGGTAAAGCCCTCCGGCGCCTCGAAGGCGACGCCGAGCCGCGAATGGATGAAGCGGCGCCCCTTCACGACGCCGTCGGCCGGATCGTCGCCATAGGCGAGTCCGTCGAGGGCCGTGAGATAGGCGAGGCGTCCGGTTTCGCCGGTGCCCTGCATGCCCGTGCGCCGCGCGGCCTGCAGCGCCCGCGTCACCCGGTCGTCGGTGCGAGGATGCGAGGCGTTCCGCTCCGCCGTCGAGGCGTCCGAACTCGTGCCCGAGCGCCCAAGGGCTGTGAGGAATCGGGGAGCCCCGTAGGGATCGTAGCCGGCCCGGGCCAGAACCTTGACGCCCATCTGATCCGCCTCGAGCTCCTGCGCGCGCGAGAAGCTGGCCAGCGTCGAGCGGGCCTGGCTTTGCGCCATGGCGGCCTCTTCGGCATCGTTCAGCACGTTCTCAGCCACGCGCTCGATCAAGTCGGAGCGGGCCTGCAGCTCGCTGCGCTGGGAGGCGTGGCGAAGGGTGACGTGGGCGATCTCATGGGAGAGCACGGCCGCTACCTCGGACGTGTCGTTGGCGAGCGCCAGGAGCCCGCGGGTCACATAGAGACGGCCGTTGGGCAGGGCGAAGGCGTTGATCACCGGCGAGTTGAGGATCGTCACCTGAAAGGCCTCGTCCGGCCGGTCGGTGGCCATGACGAGCCGGTTCGTCACATCGGTGAGCATCTGCTGGAGCTGGGGCGCCCGGCCCTCGCCGCCGAAGGCCCGCACGAGTCGAATATGGTCGCGGTCCCGGTCCGGGCCGATCACCCGGGGAGCGTTGGCGGGCAGAGAGACGTCCCCGCCGAAGCCGGTGCATCCTGCCAGGAGAGTGCCGAGCATGATGATGCCGGCGACAACTCGGAAGCTACCTGTCTGACGTGTTGTGCTCATGCTCGTTCATCGTGGCAGGCGGCCGCCTTCGAGACGCTCGATCATATCCGGTATGACAATGGAGAAGGCTGCCCCTTGCCAAGGCTGCAAAATGCCTCGGGCCCTGATCCGCCGACCCTTGAGCGCCTCGGCACCCATGCCGCGGTCCGACATCTGTTTCCAGGTCTTCCTCGGGATGATGATCGTGAAGTCTTCTGCCCAGAGCCCCCCGAAGTTCAAATAGGTGCGTTGCTTGCGCTCCCCGATGCTTCTGACGCGACCTTCGACCAGCACGAAGCTTCCGATTCGGTCCCGCAGAGGCTCGGATTGATTGACGTCCATGGGCTTATAGCGGTCATCGGCCCAAAGACCAAGGCGTCGTTCGCGGGCCGTGGCCTCAAGGGCGAGCAATTCCGGTTCGCAGAAGGTTTCATCCAGGCCCGCATCCGTGATCGCGAGCCCTGCCTCGATCAGGCCATGGCTCCAATCGAGCGGAGAGGCGCTGTCGGAAGACCGGATGCGGACGGAAACCCGGCTCCAACGGTCGGGGCTGGCGGCGGCCCAGACGAGGACGGGCTGATCGATGCGGGCCTGCAACCAGGCCAGCGCCTTCTCCCGGTGGGGCGCCTCGCCCGGAAGCCGGATGCCCGCGAGCTTGGCCGTACGGCCGGAGGCCAGAACGAGATCGCCTTCCGAGGAGAGGGCTTGCAGCCGATCAGGCTGCGCCTCAATCGTGCAGCCTGGTCTCGGTCGTATCGGCGAAACGGGCTGCGCCGAGCCCGCCGAGATCGTCAGGGCGATCCCGAGGCTGGCACTCAAGACAATTGGCAGGGTCGATCCCGTCATCGGACGGGATCATACCCATTTGGCGGGATACGGCTACGCTTGAAGCGATCCGATCAATGCTTTTCCTGCGCCTGGCTGTGCTGCTGCGGCTTGTGACCGCTCTGCCCCGCATTGTTGTGCTTGTTATGGTCTCGGCTCTCCTGATGCGTCGCGCCGCCCTGCTTGCCGATGTCGGGCTTGCCGCTGGCATTGGCGTGAGCCTGATCGTTTTCCGAATGGCCCGCCACGCGGGTCTCGTTCGGATTGCTGCGATTGCCAGTGCTGCTCATGATTTCTTCTCTTGCTGGCGCTTTTGGGCGCCGTTGCCGTCCTTGCCCTGCTGGTGCTGGGTCCCCCCGCACATTCGAACCGCCATGGCCTTCCTGGGGGATGCCTTCGGGATTTCTGCGGGAGCCTGGGATGTTTTTCGTCATGGTGAAATCCTGACTGGTATTCGTGCCGCGATGGAATGACGGCTGGCTGCAGGATCTCCGCGTCTTGGGAGAAAGCTGCATGCCGGCGAAAGCCGCTTCTTGCGAAATCAATGGCAAAGGGCATAAATCGTTGCGGCCAAGATCCGTGGGTTTATGGCGAGCAGAATCCGCCTTTCAGACCTACCAGCGGATCACCACGACCCTCTGGCTGCCGTTCCCCAACTCGACGGCTTCGGTGCCTTCGGCCTTCCGGTTCTGCGCCCTGGCGTCTTCGATGATCTCGATCTCTTCCACGTGAGCGGCGAACGCCTCGTCCACCTCGGCCACACAGAGCAGGGTATCGGGAGGAAGGTTCTCGACCCGTTTCAGAAAGTCTCGAAGCGTCTGCGCCATGATATGCCTCCGGTTGCCTTGCAACAAACCGGCCGGACCATGCGGAGTTCCTTCGGTCCGGTTTCGGGTTCCGCGTGACGGCCTGCCAGGCCTGCGCTTAGCGCCTCAACCCTCTGGAATGACCCTGCCGAGCATGCTAAACCCGGTCTCCTTAAGCGGTCCCGTAGCTCAGCAGGACAGAGCAGCGGTTTCCTAAACCGAAGGTCGGAAGTTCGAGTCTTCCCGGGATCGCCAATATTTCCGCACCCCTGCTAACACTTATCGCCCCATTCGCGCGACGGCGGCTTTGGCGTCGTCGAGATCCGGCGCATCGATGTGGCGGTAGCGGGCTTGGATCAGGCCGAAGAGGCCGAAAGCGAAGAGGCCGAGCGCGGTGAGCGCCAGGAGCACCCAGCCATAGGGTTGCTGCTGCAGCGCCTGGAGCGCGCCGCCGAGGCCGTGCACCTGCGAGGATGAAGCACGAATGGCGGCGAGGATCAGGAAGCCGCCGATCATGAGGAACACCACGCCGCGGGCGGCAAAACCCATACGGCCAAGGGCGACGATCCAATCTCTCTTGTCGGCGGGCAGGGCCAGGCGCTCCGTGACGTCGCCGCGGCAGGCTTTCCAGAGGAAGGCGAGACCGGTTCCGGCGATGGCAAGACCCAGGAGGCCCACTAGCCATTGCCCAAAAGGCTGGCTCATGAGCCAAGCCGTCCAGTCCTGCGCCGTCTGATCCTCTCCTCCACCGCCGGAGCTGCGTCCAAGAGCAAGGTTCAGGGCGGAGATCGCAAGACCGGCATAGATGATGCCGCTGATCAGGTGGGCGCCTCGGACACCCCAGCCCTTCATGTCGGATCCGCGGTGATCGGCATCGGTCAGGGGCTCCAGAATGCGCCAGGCGCAGAAACCGAAGAGGCCGAGGGCAATCAGGATCAGCCAGAGCTTGCCGAAGGGCTGCGAGAGGAGCGTCTGCAGGGCGCTGCGGCTGCCCCCCGTCTGGCCGCCGGATCCGACGGCGGCCAGAAGGGCCAAGCCGCCGACGAGGCCATAGACCACGCCTCGCGCCCCATAGCCGAGACGGGCCAGAGTCTCGACGGGGTTATGGCTGATCGTGGGCATGGATGGCGGCTCCTTCTGTCATGGGTGAACCGCCAAGCCTTGCTGGATGTTCCTTATTGCGCGACGCCGGTGGACGTCGCAGCACGCCGTTCCATGGGCGGGATGCGGAAGGTCCTGAGGATCTCGGCCTCGCCGGCGGGATCGGCCAGCGAAGAGCCGCCGACGAAGACCTGATTCGTGCCGGCCTCGACGAGATAGGTGCCGTCGTCGAGGTGAAATCCGAGGGATTCGACGGGTACCCGCAGGGTGACCTGCTTCGTCTCGCCGGGCTTGAGTGCGATCTTCTCGAAGGCCTTCAGCTCGCGCAACGGCCGGCTGCGGCTTGCCACCGGGTCGCGGGTGTAGAGCTGCACGACCTCCTGGCCGTCCCGCGCGCCCGTGTTCTTCACACTGACCGAGACCTCAAGGGTCTGGCCCTCATCGAGCTGCGTGCTCGCGAGCTTCGCCTCGGAATAGGCGAACTGCGTGTAGCTCAGGCCCCAGCCGAAGGGGTAGAGCGGTGTGATCGCCTCGTCGATGTACTTCACCGTAAATCGGTTGTCGGCCAGGGTGGGGCGTCCTGTGGGCAGCCGGTTGTAATAGAGCGGCAACTGTCCCGTGGCGCGCGGCCAGGTGACCGGCAGCTTGCCGCTGGGATTCACGTCGCCGAACAGCACATCGGCCACGGCAGGGCCGGCCTCCGTGCCCGGGTACCAGATCATCAGGATCGAGGGAATGCGGTCTGCCACCGGACCCAGCACCTGAGGCCGTCCGCCCATGATCACGAGAGCCACAGGCTTGCCGGTCTTGGCGAGTTCCTCCAGCACCTCGATCTGCTTGCCGTTGAGTTCCAAATTGACCCGAGAAGCGGCCTCGCCGGACAATTCCTGCGGCTCGCCGAAGACGGCGATCACGAAATCCGACTGACGGGCCGCCTCGAGGGCTGCGGGCAGGCCGTCCGTGTTGCGGCAGAACAGGTCACAGGCCGGAGCATGGCGTACCGCAATTCCCGCGGCTTGGGCGCGCCGGCGGACACCTTCCAGAATCGTGACGCTGTCCTCCTTGTGACCGCGTGCGGCGTGGGGACCCATCTGGTCGTGAGGGGCATCGGCGAGCGGTCCGACGACGGCGATGGAACGTACGCTCTGCGGCACAGGCAATACATTGCCCCGATTCTGCAGCAGCACGAAGGTCTCGCGGGCGACCTCGCGGGCGACCTGGCGCGATTCCGGTGACGGGAAGGCGGAATCCAGGCGGGACGGATCGATGTCGGGCCTTTCGAACAGGCCCATGCGGAATTTGGTGCGCAGCACGCGCCGCACGGACTCGTCGATCACGCTCTCCGGCACCCGGCCTGCACGCACTTCGTCGGGCAGATGCTTGATATAGAGCTGGCCCATCATGTCCATGTCGACCCCGGCGAGGATCGCCTTGCGGGCGGCCTCGGCGCCGTCGGCCGCGATGCCGTGGTTGATGAGTTCGCCGATGCCGACCCAATCCGAGGTGACGAACCCGTCGAAGCCCCATTGGGTGCGCAGCACGTCCGTCAGCAGCCAGGGATTCGCCGTCGAGGGCTCGCCATTCAGGGCGTTGAAGGCCGCCATGAAGCTTGCTGTGCCCGCCTCCACCGCGGCCCGGAACGGCGGCAGATAGGTGTCGTACATCTCCGCGCGCGGGATGTAGGTGGTGTCGTAATCGCGCCCGCCCTGCGGCGCGCCGTAACCTGCAAAGTGCTTGGCGGCGGCTGCAAGCCCGCCCTTGCGGAAGCCCTCCACGCGCGCCGCCGTAAGGGCAGCGCCAAGGGTGGGATCTTCGCCGAAGCCTTCCACGATACGACCCCAGCGGCTGTCGCGCGACAGGTCGGCCATGGGTGCGAAGGTCCAGTTCACGCCGGTATAGGCCGCTTCCTTGGCCGCCCATTCGGAGGCCAGGCGCGAGACGCGCGGGCTGAACGCTGCAGCCTCGCCCAACGGAAGCGGAAACTGGGTGCGGAAGCCGTGCAGGACGTCGAGTCCGAAGAGCGGCGGGATCTTGAGGCGGCTCTGGCGTGCCAGCGCCTGGGCGCGGGCCACGTCCTGGGCGCTGTTGAAGTTCAGGAGCGCGCCGGCCTTCCCCTCGGAAATGTCCTCCCAACGCAGCGGAGGGCCATGGGAGACTAAATTCAGCTGACCAACCTTCTCCTCCAAGGTCATCTGCCCGAGAAGCTCGTTCACGCGGCGCTCAACGGCTTGCTCTTGAGATTCTTGCGCGCCTGCCGTTGGTAGAAACGAGGCCGTCAGGGCCAATGCAAGCGTCAATTGCGTCAAGCCTGGGACATCAGAAAGCCGCACAATTATCTCCTTTATGGAACAATAACACTTTATCGCGAGGTCACCCTCGCTTGCCGCTGGTTCGTGCTACACAAGATAAGCTCTGCAAGTGGCGTCTGGGGGCCATCAGGTCAAATCATATTTTAGAAAAGCCTCATGCATCTGCTGCCTGTCTCGTTGAAGCTGTCCCTGCTGAGCCTGTCCGGCGCCCTGATCATGTCGGGGTTTGCGCTGGCGGCGGCTGCCTATCTCAGGAACTCGGCTCTCGTGGCTGCCTCGGCCGGGCTTTTTCTCCTGCTCGCCGCCGGGTCCCCCCTGGTGATCGGACGACAGATCAGGCAGGCTCTTCGGGACAGAGAGGATGGCGCGTCCGACGAATTCTCCGTGTTCGAGGATGTGACGGCGGCTCCCTTCGAACCGCCTGCTGCATCTCTGTCCTTCGCCGAACTGTCCGCGTTTGAGGAAGCGCCTGTCCCAGACGACGATGATGCGCTGCGCCGCATGCAGAAGGTCCAGGCCGTCGACCGGCTGCGGGATGGGATCGCCCATGATCTCAACAACCGCCTCATGGTGATCAGCGCCAATATCGACGCGGCGGCACGCCAGCTGAAAGATCAGCCGATCCTGCAGCGCAAGCTGCTCTCGGCTCTCGTGGCTTCCGATCAAGCCGCAAAGCTCATCGCCCAATCAACGGCCTTTGCCCGGCAAGGCGAAGGTAAGGTGCAATATGTGAACATTGCGGAACAGGTGAGCTCGGTGGCCGATCTGATGAGCCGATCCCTGCTGCGCGACACGGTCGAATTGCGGGTCTCACTCGCAGAGGATCTCTGGGCCATTGAGGCCAATCCGGACGACATCCAGACAGCCATCGTGGCTCTGAGCGCCCATGTTCGGGATGCTCTGCCTCAAGGAGGCACCGTCACTCTCGAGGCCCGGAACGTGCATGTCGTCAAAGGCTCCCTCCCGGACCTGACCCGCGAGGGCGACTTCGTGCAGCTCACCATCTGCAGCGCCGGCCCCGAAGAGGCGCGCCATGCTCCTGAGGCGGAGCAGGAGCAAGCCTTTGCCTTGCGGGATCTCGATCTGTCGTCCTGGCTGTCCCTGCGTCAGAGTCTGCATTTCCTGCAGGGTCTCGGCGGTGCCTCGGAAGTGCGCCGGGACGGCACCGAGACCTCCATCATTCTCTACATTCCGCGCTCCGATGCAGCGACCCTGCTGCCCTCCGGCCCGGTGCGCGAGGATGATGCGCCGGATGACAGCGTGCAGAGCCACACGGAAGTTCTTGTGGTTGACGACGAGCTCGAAGTCGCGCTCGCGCTGCAATCGACGCTTGAGGAATTCGGCTACGTCACCAGCATCGCGACCGACGCGGCGCAGGCCGTGAAGGCCTTGAACACGCGCAGGCCCGCCCTCGTGCTCGCCGATGTGGCCATGCCTGGAACGATGAACGGGGTCATGCTGGCCCGCGAAGTGCGTCAAGCCTTCCCAACCTTGCCCGTGCTGCTCATTACCGGCAGCCCCGTCGTGACCGGCGAAGACAGCGAATTCCCGCTGCTCCAGAAGCCGATCGTCAGCCGCGACTTGCATGTTGCGATCCAGCGGCATCTGAATAGGCATGGTGCCGGCAAGGTCATCCCGTTGTTCCCGCGCGCAACGAGACAGGCTCGCTGATCTATCTGGCGAGCGCTGCCGCGGAGAGCGGAGCGGAGGCCTCGCGCGCCGCTTCGGTCAGAGCCGCGAACAACCGCTGCTGCGGCTTCTTCCAGATCAGAAGCTCCGGATGCCACTGCACGCCGAGCAGGAACGGGGCGCTCTGGCTCTCGATGGCCTGCACGATCCCGCTCTCGTCATGCGCGGCAATCTTCAGACCCTGACCGAGCCGATCGACGGATTGGTGATGCAGGGCGTTCACCTGACAGGGATTGCAGCTCAGGATCCGGTCGAGCCGGGAGCCGGTCTCGATGGTCACCGTCTTGCGCGGCAGGACCGTGCGCATCTTCGGCGCCTGAACATAGACCTCGTAGATGTCCGTGTGCAGGGTGCCGCCGAGCGCCACGTTGATCATCTGCGACCCGCGGCAGATGCCGAGGATCGGCAGCTCCGCCGGGAGGGCCGCCTTCAAGAGCTCCAGCTCCAGCCTGTCGCGTTCGGGATCGATGCGCACGTCGGGCAGAACCTTTCCGCCATAGATCTCTGCGCCGATATCGTCGCCGCCGCCGATGACGAGACCCTGCAAGGGCTCCGTCGGCAGCGGATGACCAGGCACGAGGCGGACGGAGCGCGCGCCGGCGCGGTAGAGGGCCAGCCGGTGCATGAGGTAGCTCCGCCATCCGCCTCGCCGGGATGTGGTGACGCCGATCAGGGGGCTCGTCATGACCGTACGATCTGCTCCACCACGTTGGCCCAGCTCTTGTCCTCCCCCTCGAACGACAGATAGGCGGAGGCAACGGCATCCAGCTTCTCGCGATCGCCTGCGAGGCGCTCGACGCAAACCCATCGATTCCAGTCCGGCGCGATGCTCCAGCCCGGATCGCTGACCCGTGCGTCGGGCAGGCGGTAGTGGAAGGTGGGGCGGCCGTTGATCTTCTCGTTCGGCAGGACGGCACGCACTCGCTTCTGGTCGAAATGATGCAGGAGAGGCAGGAGATCGAGATCGCGGTTCCGGGTCGCGTTGAAGGCGAGATAGTCGTCGATGAAGGCGGGTACATCCGGCCAGTAATCCGGATCGGCGATCCTGCGGACGTACTCGGCCGGGAACGGATCGGCAAAGCCCAGGAGATTGCGGGTGGTGTCGGGCGATGCCTCGCGCCGGAGCCACGGATTGAGCAGAGCGAAGCTCTTCATGAAAGCCGTGACGGTCGCCGCATCCTGGCGTGGAATTTCCGGGTTGAAATGCAGCCCGAAGGCATAGAAGGGCGCATCCTGTGTACCCTTGGCACCGAGTCCGCGCAGGACCGTCAGGATGCGGTTGAGCTCCTGCAGCCGATCGATCGGGATCGGCGCCGTGACCAGTTCGCACGGAACAAGATAGCGGGCCGCAAAGCCGAACAGGGCGGCGATCTTGGGCAGGACCCCTCTCTGCGTTCCCGCCTGCTTGCCCGGGTGCAGGATCCGGCTGTCGAGCTCCACGGTCAGGTCGCCGATGGCGGATTCCTTCAAGGCGAAGGCATGCGGATCCTCCTCGAGGAGCCGGCCCCCGAGGGCTTCCTGCAGGGCCTGGACGGTCCGCTCGGCCGAGGGGCCCACGAACTCGATCTCGATTCCGACCGTGCGCAGGCCGCCACGCTCGTTATGCAGGACCGGCGGCAGGGCAAAATCGATATCGGTTGAGAGCGCCGGCTGCGCCATCGTGAACTCCGGGAAACAACACGAGAACGTGAGTAAGGAAATGAACGGGCGCGCTTCCGCCCCGGTTCCTTGCCCCGCGCCAGTTCGGTCCAGCGCCTCCGGCACGACGCTCCGGGTGTGGCTTTCCGGCCGTGGGCCGGTTACAAGCCCGCTACCATGATTCCTCACACCTCCCCGACCGAACGCGCCGACTGGATGGCGGAGCTGCGCGCGACCCTGTCCCTCGGCTGGCCTCTGGTGCTCGCCACCGTGGCGCAGAACGCCCTGATCACGTCCGACGTCGTCCTGATGGGCTGGATGGGGTCCGAGGCCCTCGCGGCGGGCGCGTTGGGCACGAATCTCTATTTCGCCTTCCTGATCTTCGGCATCGGCCTCGTCAACGCGACCTCGCCGATGATCGCCGAGGAGCTCGGCCGCAAGCGCCATTCCGTGCGCGAGGTGCGGCGCACGGTCCGCCAGGGCCTGTGGGCCTGCGTCACCGTGGCCATTCCGATCTGGATCGTGGCCTGGAACGGAGAGGCGATTCTTCTCGCCATCGGGCAGGAGCCGGGGCTTGCTCACAATGCGGGTCAGTATATCCGTGCGCTGCAATGGAGCCTTCTGCCGTTCCTGTTCTTCCTGGTGCTGCGCTCCTTCCTGGCGGCGCTGGAGCGCCCCGGCTGGGCCCTGTTCATCGGCCTCCTCGCCATTCCGGTGAATTTCGGCGCGGCCTATGTGCTGATGGTCGGCTCCTTCGGCCTGCCGGCCCTGGGGCTGATCGGCGTCGGCATCGGGACGATCCTCTCGAGCACCTTCATGTTCCTTGGGCTTGCCCTCGTGATCGTCCTCCATCCGAAATTCAGGCGCTATCATGTTTTCGGACGCTTCTGGCGGGCCGATTGGCCGCGCTATCGCACCCTGTGGCGGATCGGCGTTCCCATTGGCCTGACGCTGATGTTCGAGGTCACGATCTTCAATGCCGCCGCCATGCTCATGGGCCGGATCGGCGAGAGCGAACTGGCCGCTCATGCCGTCGCGCTGCAGATCGCGTCCTTCTGCTTCTCCGTGCCCCTCGGGATCGGACAGGCCGTGACGGTGCGGGTAGGCCGGGCTTATGGGGCGCAGGATGCGGAGGGCGTCACCCGGGCCGGCTGGACCTCCTTTGCGATCGGCACCGGCTTCATGGTCGTCACGGCCTCCCTCATGCTGTTCGCGCCCCATCTCCTGCTCGGTGTCTTCCTGGATGTGAACGACCCGAAGAACGCGCTCGTTATCGAGCTGGCGCGTACCTTCCTGGTGGTGGCCGCCATCTTCCAGCTCGTGGATGGCGCGCAGGCGGTCGGCGCCGGGATGCTGCGCGGCTTGCAGGATACCCGGGTGCCGATGCTCTATGCGGCGTTCGGCTATTGGGGCGTGGGCCTGCCGCTCGGCATCATCCTGGCCTTCGGTACCTCGCTGCGCGGCGTCGGCATCTGGATCGGCCTTGCCAGCGGGCTCGCCGTGGTGGCCTGCCTGATGCTGTGGCGCTGGCTGCGCCGCGACAGGCTGGGGCTGGTCACGGCCACGCCGCGGGACGTTCAGGAAGCGTTCGCAAGCTGAGACACGAGGCGCGAGAGATCGACGGGCGCGAACTGCGCATCCTCATGGGTCACGCGCACCTCTTCGACGGTGAGCCTGCGCCACTGCGCGAGGCGGGCCAGGGCCTCCTGCACCAGATCCTCGGGAGCGGAGGCACCGGCGGTCAGGCCGATCACGGCGGCGCCGTCGATGAAGGAGAGCGTCAGGTCATTCGGATCCTGCAGGAGGAGAGCCTGGCGCCCTTCGCTGGCGGCCACCTCGCACAGGCGGTTCGTGTTCGATGAGTTGCGCGCGCCGCACACGATGATCCGCTCCGCTCGCCTGGCGATCACGCGCACTGCCATCTGCCGGTTCTGCGTGGCGTAGCAGATCGTCTTGATGTCGGGGCCCTGGATCGCCGGAAAGCGCCTCTTCAAGATCGCGATGATCTCGCGCGTGTCGTCGACGGAGAGGGTCGTCTGGGTGATGTAGGCGATGCGCTCCGGATCCGTGACGGGAACGGTCAGCGCCTCCGCGACGCTCTCGATCACATGGACGATGCCGTCGATCTGCCCGGTCGTCCCTTCGATCTCCACATGGCCGCGATGGCCGATGACAATGACCTCCCGCCCGGCCTTGGCATGGCGCTGTCCTTCAAGATGGACGCGGCGCACGAGCGGGCAGGTGGCATCAAGCACAGAGAGCTGGCGCCCCGCCGCCTCCCGCTCCACGGCCCGGGGAACGCCGTGAGCGCTGAAGATGGCCACGGCGCCATCCGGGATCTCGGCGATGTGCTCGACGAAGATCGCACCCTTGCGCTTGAGCTCCTCCACCACGCGGCCGTTATGCACGATCTCGTGACGCACGTAGACGGGCTTGCCGGTCCGCTCGAGAGCGTCCTCGACGGCGCGAATGGCGCGTTCGACGCCGGCACAGAAACCGCGAGGCGCCGCGAGCAGCACGGTGAGCGACGGGTGGTCCTGAATCATGCCGCATCCTCCGTCTTCAAGGGGCGGGCGCGCGGAGTGGAAGGGCGGAGGCAGCCGGCGTGGCGCAGGAGGGATGCGGCGTGCTCCCCGGCCATGACGGCGCTCTCGATGGTGGCGGGAAGGGAGCCGAGCCAATCCCCGGCCAAGGCGAGGTTGGCGAGAGGAAGCAGGGGAGGCTGCGGGAGAATTTCCGCGGCCTGACGGATCGTCGCGCGCTTTTCCTTCACCACCCGACTCTCAGGTTGACAGTCGCCTGACGCCTCGAGTCCGAGGTCGCGCAGCGCCGGCGCGATCTCGCGCCAAATTCTGGTCGCCACATCGGCGGCACTGTGGTCGACCACCGCGTCGGCGGCCGAGACGGTGACGCTCACATGGGTGGGACGGATCAGCGCCCATTGCGCCAGCATGCCTGTAAAGCCGATGAAGCGCGGGTTTGCCGAACCTGGAATGCGGTAGTGAACGTTGAGGATGGGCTCGAAGGATGTCGGCACGGGCAGCCCGGGGAGCAGCCGTTCGACTTCATAAGGCGGGAGCGCCAGGATGACCCGGTCGCCGGGACCGAGCATCACGGTGCGGTCCGCCAGCGCCAGCCCGATGACGCGCTCATGGCTCGTCAGGAGCATGCGCAGGCGCTGTCCGGGGAGAACCGAGGCGCCCCTCGCCGCAAGAGTGGCAACCGCAGGCTCGATCAGGTCTTCGCTCAAGCCGTTCTTCGCCACCAGGAGGTGCCCGCCCCCCGGCCGGACGAGCTGTCGCAGAGCATAGGCAAGTCGTTGCGAGGACGCCTGCGTGGCTGGCGTATTGAGCACCGCCACCGTCAAAGGCTCGATCAGGCTGTCCATGATCGGGCGCGCCCCGATGATGGAGGCGACCGGGCTATCCTTCGCGGCGAAGACGAGGCGCAGGATGCGCGCAAGATCGGGCAGCGTCAGGCCACGCGGACGGCGGGAGGGGAAAAGCCACGACCATGGGGAGAGACCCACATGATGCATTTCCCTCGTCCGCCCATCGTAGAGCGGAAGCCCGTTGGGTTCGGGCTCGATCCATCGATCACGAGCGCCGATGGTTCTGAGGAGATCCAGGGTCCGTCCATTCGCCGTGAACAGCACATGGGTGCCGTTGTCATGAATGAAGCCGTCGGCAGGCTGCAGCGTCCGGCAACGTCCCCCAGGCTGTGGTGCCGCCTCGTAGACGACCGCCTCGCCGCCATCGGCCGTGACAGTGAGCGCTGCGCTCAGGCCCGCGATGCCGCCTCCGACGATGTGGGTGCGCCTTGTCATGCCGGCCTCATGGCACGGGTGATGAGATGCAGCCGGTCGGCGGTGCTTAGGCGTAGTTTGCCTTGGCGCAGGCCCCAGCCGCGTGCCTGCAGCCGGTCGAGCACGCGCCGGTAATTCTCCATCATTAGAATCGCCGGTTTCAGGGCCTTGCGATCAAGGCTCATGAGGGCTGCGTCCGCGGCCGCAAAACCCGTCCGTGCTTCCTCGGCAAGGCTTTCGCAGACGCGCGCGAAGCGAGGGTCGGCAACGAGCGTGAGGGCCGGCGCGTCTTGCAATCCGAGCTGCGCGAGCCGGGAGAGGGGAACGTAGACCCGTTCGCAAGTGGCATCCTCGTCCACGTCACGCAGGATGTTCACGAGCTGCAGGGTGCGTCCGAGATTGAGCGCGAAGTCATGGGCCGAGGGCACGCCGAAGATGCGGATCGACAGCGCCCCGACCGAGCCTGCAACGCGACGGCCATAGAGGCCGAGCTCATAATCGCCCGGAAGGCGCACGCGGTCGGAACTGTCCGTCTCCATTCCATCGAGCAGAGCGTGGCACTCCTCGATGGGCAGCTTGAACAGGGTCGAGGCACGGGCGAGTTCCCGCCCGATAGGCGTTTCCGGCGCGCGGTGCAGCCGGTCGAGTTCGCGCCGCCACTCGCGCAGGAAGGCCCGCTTCTCGGAGGCGGGCGCTGCGCCGTCGGCGATGTCGTCCACCGCGCGGCAAAATGCATAGACCGCATGAATGGCGCGGCGGCGCTCGGGCCCGAGACTCTGCATGCCGAGGCGGAAGGACGAGCCCGAACGGCGCACCACCGCGGCGGTGACGTGGCGATCGCCGGGAGAAGGCCTCCTGACCGTGCCGCCAAGCCCGCGCAGGAACGCCGTGCAGATATCGGCTTTGCTCACCTGCACGTGCTCCAGAACCGGATCAGCCTGCCGCAGACGCTGGCTCAAACGTCTGGCGAGAGCGATGGTCGCGATGCTCTGCGCCCGCAGGCGCTTGTTCTGCAGATGCTCGGGCAGCGATTGCGCCTGATCGATCAGTGCATCGACCCGGTCGAGCATGGCGTCGAAGACGTCACGGCGGACAGCCATGCGCGCCGGATCGAAGAAGGCGGTCTCGGATCCTGCGCTCAGCATCCAGCGGATCGGGATGTAGATGCGACCCAGCGTCCCACGATCCTTGCCGCAATCCTGAACGTGGTTGAGGATTTGAAGCGCCGTGCACAGGGCATCGGCCGGTCCTTGAGCGGCACCACGCTCGCCGTGGAGGATCAGCAGGAATCGGCCGACCGGATTGGCCGAGAAGCGGCAATAATCGGTAAGCTCAGCCCAGTCGTGGTAGCGCGCCTTGACTACGTCCTGGCGGAAGGCGCGCAGCAGGTCGCGGGCCTGGATCAGGCCGGCCTTGTGCTGCCTGTCGACGGCATGCAGGCGCGCCGCCTCGGGAACTCGCGTGTCGCCGGAGACGAGGGCCTGTTCGAGGGCGTCGAGGCGCGTCAGCTTCTCGGCAGCCGCGAGATCCGGTGCATCGGCGATGTCGTCCGCCATGCGGGCGAAACCGTAGAAGGCGAGCACCGCATCCCGGTGCTCGGGCGAGAGGACGAGCGAGGCCACCGGAAAGTTCTCGTCCCGCGGCCGCTTCGACGATTGCCCGGCACTCGCGTTCATGGCTTCTGCTCCAACGGGTAAAACCTTCCCTTCCAGCTGGAGCGGCGGGCATGGCCGATCCCCAGGAGCACGCTCCACTGGATCGCGAGACCAATCAGAGTCGTGAGCGAATGCAAGAGGATGGACCAGGGATTCTCGCGCGTCGCGAAGGTCACGAGAGTGCGTGTGGCAAGCGAGAGAAGCGCTGCGCCGGCGAGCGGCGGATTGGCGGCAATCGGCAAAAGCACGAATGGTAGCACATGGCCGCCGAGCAGAAGCAGGCTCCAGACCGGCAGTGCGACCGGTGTCGCCATGCCTTCGTGCGCATTCTTCGCGAAGCCCGTCCAAGCCTCGTCGAATCCGGTATACATGCGGCAGGTGGCCAGATCTTCTCCTGGTAGCAGATCCGTCATGATTCCCTTGCGGCGGAAGAGCCGCGCCAGCTGGATACCGTCGTGAATGCGGGAGCGGATCGCCGCGTGGCCGCCGGTCGCATGATAAGCTTCACGCTCCACGAGCATGAGCTGGCCGCAGGCCGCCCCCAGACCAGGGTCGCGGGAGAGGCGCATGAAGCCCATCGGAAGGTAGCCGAGGAGCAGCAGATTGATCGTCGGCACCGTCAGCAGCTCGCCGAGGGTGACCATGATCTGGCGTGGGACGGCGCTGACGAGCCCGGAATCCGTGGCCTGCGCGTGACCTGCCATCATGGCCGCCGCATGGGAGCCCAAGCGCACATCCGCATCCACGAACAGAAAATGCGTGCCGTACGCCGCCTCGGAGAGATGGTGACAGGCGTGGACCTTGCCCGTCCATCCCTCCTCCAACGGCGGCGCGGTGAGAAGGCGCACGCGGGGATCGCGGGCCGCATGGGCACGGACGATGGCAGCGGTCTCATCCGTCGACCCGTCATCCATCACCAGGATTTCGACAGGCACGCCCATGCTGCCGAGCGCCGCATCGAGAGCGGACCCGATATTCTTCGCCTCGTTGCGGGCTGGAATAAGGATCGAGACGAGGACGTCGCCTTGCGGCGCTTGGCGTGGTGTTGAGCGCAGGATGCTCAGGTTCATGAGCACGAGCACGAACGGGATGGCGGCCAGCACGAGCAGGATGAAGCCGAGCACGATCATGAGGCGCGTCCCTCATGGGAGGGATCGAAGACGCGCCCGCGCAAGGCGGCCGCCATCCGTCGCCATCCGTCATAGAGGCCGCCGACGCCGGCGTGCCCTTCGAGCACGGATCGGAATCGGGATGGGTCGCGACTCTGCACGTCGGCACTCAGGTGATCGAGCATCGTAGTCAGTTCGTTTTCAAGACGCTCGAGGCGGGCAGGGCGCGCAAGGCTCAAAAGGTCCTGCCCGCGCATGGGATCGCCGAACGCGATGAAGGCCTCCGCTCCGCGTTCCAGCCAGAAACCGTATTCAATGGCAAGCGGCAGGACCATGCAATCGGGAGCGCGCTCGACGAGGCGCGCGACGCCGGGCTTGAGGCCGAGAGGACGCTCACGCACGTCACTGAAGCGTCCCTGCGCGGTAATCCAGAGAGCGCGGTCTGAGGCGGAGAGAATCTCTGCACCAGCCTTCAGAAAATCCGCGGCACCACGCGGGCTTTCGAGATCGACGCCGAAAGCGCCGATGCGGCCGAAGATGCCGTATTGCTTCAGCATCGCGGCATCGATAGGCGCATAGCTCTCATAGGCCGGAAAGAAGCGGTCGGCAGTCAGGATGTAGACCGCCGCGTCCCACCAGGCCGGATGATTGGAATAGACGATGACGGGACCTTGCCGGAGCTCATCCGGCATGCCCCATGAGGCGATCCGCAGGGCATTCATGTGGCGTGTGAAATAGCGCCGAAAGGTCGAGACCATGAAGCGGTGAAGCAGGGCAGAACGGCGCGCGACGGGAGAATCTCCCGCGCGACTGGGGAAAGAGCGCTCCGTCTCCGCCTTGCTCGTTTTCTGCCTCAAGACACGTTCCGTAAATTCTCGACCTTGCAATCCGCATCGAGGGCGTCAGCGGCGATCCAGCCCGACATCATGACCATCGGCATGCCGGGGCCGGGGTGGGCCGCGCCACCAGCGAGATAGAGGCCGCGCACCTGCCGGCTGCGATTGCCCGGCTTGAAAGCGCCCATGAACTTGCCATGGCTCGCCAGTCCGTAGATCGCGCCGTTGAGCACCTTGTAGCGGTCGTGGATGTCCTGGGGCGTGAGATGGCGTTCGACGACGATGCGCTCCTCGATGTCGCTCATGCCGGCCGTCCGTTTCAGCTTGTCGAGGATCACCTGCCGATAGGCTGGGAACATCTGCGACCAATCGTGGTGCGGGCGCAGGTAAGGCGTGTGAACGAGAACATAGAGCGCCTCGCCGCCGTCCGGCGCGACGCTCGGATCGGTGGCAGCCGGAGCCGCGAGATAGCAGGTGGGATCGGGCGCGGGCTCGCCGCGCCGGTAGATGAAGTCGAACTCCTCCTCCGGATCGCGGGAGAACACGAAATCGTGGTGGAGCACGTGATCATAGCGCTTGTTCAGGCCGAGGTAGAGAACCACGCCGGAGCAGGCGGGCTCGAAATCCTTCCGGGCGTAATGCTCGCCCACCTCGCCACCCACGAGCTCGCGGTAGGTGCGGATGGAATCCATGTTGGAGATGACGTTATCGTAAGCGACCGTCTCGCCGCTCGCCAGAACAAGACCTGTGATCGCCCCATTGTCGATTTTGAGCGATGCCACATCGCTGTCGGTTCTGATCGTAGCGCCCAGCTCGCTGGCGAGCTTTGCCAGGGCTTCCGCCACTGCACGGGTGCCGCCCATGGGGTACCATACCCCGTCCGCCGCCTGCATGTGGGCGATGGCGCAGAGCACCGCGGGCGAGCCATAGGGAGAGGAGCCGACATATTGGGTGAAATGGTCGAGCATCTGCGCCAGGCGCTCGTCCTTCACCTTGGACCGGATGGTGCCGGCCACGGAGGAGCCCATGCGCAGGGACAGAACATCCCGCAGGGTTGCGGGATTCATGTTGGCGCGGATGTTGATGGTGTCGAAGAGATCCTCCACCGGCTTCCAAAAGAAGAACCGGTTCGAGATGTCGTGAAGGTGGGCGGAGATGCCCTGGAAGCGCTTGTATCCTTCGCCGGCATTCTTTCCAGGGGCGAAGCGATCCATGGCCTCAGCCATGGCGTCGATGTTTTCCTGGAGATCGATCTGCGTTCCGTCATCGAAGAAACAGCGCCATTGCGGATCGAGGCGCACGAGGTCGACGTAGTCGGAGAGGTTGCGGTCGGCTTCTGCGAAGATGCGCTCCAGAACCCGAGGCACGGTCAGGATCGTCGGCCCCATGTCGAAGCGAAAGCCGTCTTCGTGCAAAACTGCCGCCTTGCCGCCGATCCAGGTGTTCTTGTCGTACAAGGTGACCTTGTGTCCGCGAGCCGCCGCGACACAGGCGGCCGCCAATCCGCCCAATCCTCCGCCGATAACGGCAACCGAAGTCTGTCGAGCGCTCACGCATCCCTCCCGCAAGGCACGAGCCCATCCGTCATGGGTCTGCGTCCAATCGAGTTGGTTCTAGGAAGGGTATGGGCCAGTTCAAGGCGGTTCACGAAGGTTTGGGCGGCGAGCGCAGATCATCCGAAGCGAATGTCCGCTTGGCGCACGGATCACCGGGTCGAACCCCGCAGCCGCCAAGCGTGGCTTCAGATGGTTCACGTCGCGCATGCCCCCGCCCCAGAGCAGGTTCTTCAGCCGGTTGATCGCAGAGATCGTGCCGCGCCCCTCGGAGGACAGAACCGCGACGAGGAGCCAGCCGCCGGGCCGCAAGGAGCGGAAGATCCTCTCCATCGCGCCTTGGAGAACGGCCTCGGGCAGGAACATCTGCGGCAGGAAGGCGAGGTCGAAGGCCTTCTCGTCCCTGAGATCCTCCACGCGCTCCTGCCGAACGGCGATGCGAGCGGCAAGGCCGGCCTCCTGCACATGCCGGTGTCCGATCGCAGCCGGGCGTGGCGCAGGCTCGAGAGCGACTGCCGTCAAATGCGGAAAATGTTCGCAGAGCGCAATCGAGAGGCCTGCAGCGCCCGCGCCCACGTCCAGCAGGCCCGCACCAGGCCTTTCAAGACGGGAGACGAGGCCCGGCAGGAACTTCAGCTTCGGCAGAGCCCGGGTGGTCCAGAGCCGGGTCAGGAGCCCTTGCGCCTCGATGATCGCTTCGTCCGTATGGGTCCATCCGTCGAGGGTGAGGGTACCGTCGGCAAGTCTGCGCCGAAAGCTGTCGGCTTGTAGGAGGGGAGCCCGAAGGGAGGCCCGGAACGTCAGCATGCCCTCGGGCGTGGTGAAAGGCATCAGGGGAGGGGCTGCTCGAACGCGACTCCGCTCCCACACCACGAATCCATAGCTCGCGAGAACGTCGATCAAGGTTCCTACGAGCGCGGGCGGCAGCGAGGCGGCCCGCGCCAATTCGTCGATCTCCGCGGGCCTGCCGAGATGAGCGAGAAGACCGCTCTCGGCGCACGCTGAAAGCGCGCTGGCCGACCAGATGGCGCGATCGGCCTCTTCAAGAACTTTCAGCACGTCGACCGAACGCCGAAACGACGGAGTGACCGGTCGCTGCCAGGATGCAGGGCCGATGGAGCCGAGCCCGATGCGGTCTCCTCCATGAGACAGGAGAGCATAGGCGCGCCACAGCATAACGGCCCTATCGGATCGGGATCACGACCGTCGTCGCGGGTTCTTTGACCACGATCCGGGCGGCCTCGAAGCTGGGAGGGCCACGACGGCCGACATCGTTCGAGAAGCCGTAAGGCTCGTTGGGCAGGCCGATGAAGCTGCGGTCGAGCCTGCCGTTGCCGTTGATGTCGTGAAAGACGGCGATGGCATAGGAGCCAGGCTTCACGTTCCTGATCCGCAGTTCCACCGTTCCCGACCTGGCTTGGCCGCGATCCTTGTAGGGACAAGTGATCTCTTCGAAGCTCGTGTCGCAGATCCCGGCATAGACCATGTTCTGGTCCGGCTGGACGCCTTCCGCGCGGATCGTCAGCGTTGCCGCGTGGGCGGATGAGACGGAGAGGAAAAGAGCAGCCGTCAGTCCAACGTGTCTCATCCGGTACTCCTCTATAGCGTCGCTTCGCCGAGCGGCGTGACGGTAGGCTCCAGGCTGCGGTCGCCTGCTTTGCGGCGTTCCCGATCCTCAAGCAGCAGGCGCGTCGTGATGCGTGCACCCTCATAGATCACGGGAAGGCCGCTGCCCGGATGCGTGCCGCCGCCGACCAGGTAGACGTTGCGGCCGAAGCGATTGTGCGGCCGGAAGTAGAGCATTTGCGTGAGATTGTGCGCGAGGTTGAAGGTGGCGCCCTCGAACACGGCGAAATCGTCCTGCCAGCCGCGCGGCGTCACCACTCGCTCATAACGGATGCGGCTTTCGATATCCCCAAGTCCAAGCACCTTCAGCCGGTCCAGCGCCAGCTTGCGGTAGCGCGGCGCCTCGCTGGTCCAATCGATCCCGCAACGCAGGTTCGGCACGGGCACAAGCACATAGAGGCTCGTGTGACCCTTGGGAGCCAGTGACGGGTCGGTGACGCCGGCATGATGCACATAGATCGACGGCCCGTCCGGCAGGATGCCGCTCGTGATCTCGTGAATATTGCGCTCGTAATCCCGCGACAGCAGGATCGTGTGATGCGCCAGATCGCCGACGTCGCCCTCGATGCCGAGATAGAGCATGAAGGTCGAGCACGAGATTTTTGCGCGATCGAGCTTCTTGTTCGTCCAGCGCGGGCGCATGGATTCCGGCACGAGGTGCCGCATGGCATGGCCGAAGTCGCCGTTCACGACAATGGAGCCTGCGGCGAATTTCTCCCCGCCTGCTTCGAGGCCGACGGCCTCGCCGCCGTCGTAGAGAATACGGTCTACCGGTGTGTTCAAGCGGATGTCGACGCCCATTTTGCGCGCCACATTGGCCATCGCCTCCGAGACGGCGCCGCAGCCGCCCATGGGATGAAAGACGCCGTGCTCGTATTCCAGAAACGACAAGATCGTGAACAGGCTCGGGCACTGGAACGGCGACATGCCGAGATACTTCGTCTGGAATGAAAACGCGAGACGCACACGCGGATCGGCAAAGTAGCGTTTGAGATCGCTGTCGACGCTGGAGAAGGGCCTCAGCTTCGGCAAGGCAGCGAGCATTGCCGGCGAGAAGAGATCTGCCGGGCTTGAGAAGGCCTGTTCCAGCACCGGCCGAAAGGCTTCGAACTTGTCGCGATTGTCGTCGAGGAACCGGCGCACGTTGCGTGCATCGGCGGGCGCGAGGCGTGCGATCTCCTGCTCAAGCCGATCCAGATCATACGTGGCACGGATGGACCCGCCGCCCTCGAAGATGAGGTGGTATTGCGGGTCGAGGCGCTTGAGTTCGATGTGGTCCTCCAGCCGCTCGCCGCACGCCTCGAAGATGTCCTTCAGAACGCGCGGGTAAAGGAAAAAGGTTGGGCCGATATCGAACTTGTAGCCGCCGGGCGCATGGATCGTGCGGGTTCGTCCGCCCACCGCGGGCTCACGCTCGAACACGGTGACCGGGATGCCCTCCCGCGCCAGCAGCATGGCGGAGGCCAGACCTCCAGGGCCTGCCCCGACGACCGCAACAGGCTGCGATGGGGAGGATGTGACCATGGATGGTGGGCCCCGGCTGACGTGGAACAACGGATGTCTGAACTAGACCGGCCCGCGCTCTCGGCCAGTGGCCTTCCTGTTGGATCACGAAAAGGTGAAGCTTTCCCGTCCAGAAAAGTAACGTTATTCAGGCTATAATTTTCGAGCGAAAGCCTGTCTCAGGCTAGTTCTGCGAGTATTTTATAATCCTGAAGGATGAGCGAACGTAGAAAAATTTCATAGCGCCTTATTCTTGCCTTTTTAAGGCTCAGTTTCACTTCCAATCGAAATGGAAGGGGAGACTGTCTTTGAAGAACATCCTCACCCGGGCATCTGCGATGATGCCTCTTCTTCTTGTAGCAGCCTGCAATACAACCGCCTCGAACGACCCGTCCATCACCGGATCCATCGCACAGACGAATATCGAGACCGGCAAAGCCTTTCAGCGTGGCACCGCCTCCTGGTACGGTCCCGGATTCCACGGCCGCAAGACCGCCAGCGGCGAGCGTTTCAATTCCTACGACATGACGGCCGCCCACCGCTCTCTGCCGTTCGGCACGAGGCTCAAGGTCGTGAACGAAACCAATGGCCGTTCGATCGTCGTCCGAGTGAACGACCGCGGTCCTTTCGCTCACCGACGAATCATCGATCTCGCCAAGGGTCCGGCTCAGGCGCTTGGGCTGACATCCACCGGGACCGGTTACGTTTCTCTGCACAGGCTCGATTAGGCCCTTCTTAATCCATTGCGGCGATTCTTGGCTCGATTCGGGACCAAGGGTTGCTTACATGGAATCGAACTCGTCTCAGCTGACGAACGTCATCCGCTTTCCGGGCGCGCGCTCGTCGGCCAATCCCCGCCGCGATCAACGGAGCCTGATGGATGCGGTTTATGCCGCAGGCTCTCTGCCTATCGAGGCAGGCGATCGCGAGACCAAGGTGATGGCAACGCGCCTCACCATCTTCGGCTTCGTCGTCGTGGATGAAATACAGGCAGACGGCACCGCGCGTCGCTTGCGTCCTTCGGAGGCGATTCACGCGTCTACGGCTTGTCCGTGGCGCGTCTCGAAACCATCGGGTCGTTATCGGGCCGACGACGATTGGCCGGAAGCAGATCGCGCGCTGTTTGCCGCTTTGCAGGCCTGACCTGTCCTGGGCCTCGCCTTTTCCTTCCCCTGAACTATTTTCCTGCGCCAGCTTATGGCGCCTCAGGGGATGTCCATGCACCTGGTTCAAATTCTTCTGCCGCTCGCCGACAATGCCGGCCGCCGCTTCGACGGCGCCGCCTATGGGCGGGTCCGCACAGAGCTGTCCGAGCGATTCGGCGGCATAACAAGCTTCACGCGCGCGCCGGCCCACGGGGTCTGGAAGGAGGGCGGCCATACGTCCCATGACGATATCGTGGTGTTCGAAGTCATGGCCCGAGAGCTCGATCATCCCTGGTGGGAGCGATACCGCGCCGAGTTGGAACGCCGGTTCGAGCAGGAAACCATCGTGATTCGCGCGATCAAGGTGGAAATGCTGTAGCTCAAATTGCGGAGAGCCGATTTCCCTCGTCCGGATCAGGTCCGGACGAGGGAACCTGACCTGCACTGCTTCGCTTGTCGTTGAAAAGCGGAGCACCCCAATGGCCAAGCCACTGATCGTTTCCATTCCTCATAATCTCGGCCAGGCTGAGGCCATGCGCCGCCTTCATGGCGGCATGACGAGCCTGAAATCCCAGTTCGGCGACAAGGTTGCGTCCATCGACGAGAGCTGGAACGGAAATCGCATGGATTTTCGCGTTGGGGCCATGGGACAGAACATCAATGGGCACCTGGAAGTGATGCAGGATCAGGTGCGAGTCGAAGTGCAGTTGCCGTGGATCCTTGCCATGGTGGCAGAGAAGGCCAAGACCTTCATCCAAAAGCAAGGAACACTGATGCTCGAGAAGAAGTGATGCTGGCTATAGCCATGAATAGGCGTTCAGGAAGATGAACACAGATGGAACCAAACGGCCCCGTCTGCGTTGTGTAATCGATTGCGACCACGACCCTTCGTTGGTGCGCTTCACTTAAGACATCGCTTTATTCACCCCGGGCCGTGTTCTTCCGTCCGACCGCGACAACACACCTGTATTCGAGGATGGCGCTATGCATGAGCGTTTGATGACGCAGACCTATGCCCTTCGTTCGCCCGTCAAAGCCGATTCAGAAAAGCCGCTCCTCGTCTGTTTCTCCCATCTCCGCTGGGATTTCGTCTGGCAGCGCCCTCAGCATCTCCTGAGCCGCGCCGTCAAGCATTACGATGTGCTGATCATCGAAGAGCCGATGTTCAAGGCGGGCGCAAAACCTCATATGGATGTGAGCGACCGGCCTCAGGGCGTCGCCATCGCTGTGCCCATCCTCCCCGAGGGCCTGTCCCATGAGGATATCATCGCCGAGCAGCACGATCTAATCGAGGATCTGATCGGCCGCGAGGCCAAGGGCCCGCGCGTGTTCTGGTACTATACGCCGATGGCCATGGCCTTTACCAGCGATCTCGAATGCGACCTTTGCGTCTACGACAACATGGACGAACTCTCGCTCTTCCGTGGCGCGTCGCAGGAACTGCTCGACCTGGAAAATGCTCTGTTCGCCCGGTGCGATCTGGTCTTCACGGGCGGCATGAGCCTCTACGAGGCCAAGCGTCATCGCCATCGCAGCGTTCACGGATTCCCATCCTCCATCGACTTCCAGCACTTCTCCCAAGCGCGCTCGATCGACAAGGATCCTGACGATCAGGCGAAGATCCCGCATGTCCGCCTCGGCTTCTTCGGGGTCGTCGACGAGCGCATGGATATCGACCTCTTGGCCGAGGTTGCCGATCTGCGCCCTGATTGGAACTTCGTGATGATCGGCCCTGTCGTGAAGATCGATCCCTCGACCCTGCCGCAGCGGCCCAACATTCATTGGCTCGGGGGAAAGTCCTACAACGAGCTGCCGCATTACCTGTCCGGCTGGGATGTGGGCTTTATGAATTTCGCCCTGAACGAGGCGACGAAGTTCATCAGCCCGACGAAGACGCCGGAATTTCTCGCGGCTGGTGTTCCGGTCGTCTCGACGCCGATCACCGACGTGGTGCGGCCTTACGGCGAGAAAGGGCTCGTCGAAATCGCCAAGGACGCGAAGGAGGTGGTTGCCAAGGTCGAGACCATTCTGGCCCGGCCGAAGGAGGCCTGGCTCGCCAAGGTCGATCGTCACCTGGCAGCCGGGTCCTGGGACAAGACCTGGGCCAACATGCACAAGCTCATGCTGGATGCGACCGGCGATACGACGGCCGACCGTCCTGCCTCGTCCCTTCCCGTTTATGCCACCACGCCTGCGGAGTGATCTGGAATGTATGATTGGTTGATTGTCGGCGCCGGCTTTGCAGGCAGCGTTCTGGCGGAACGACTTGCCACCGAGCGCAACGAACGTGTTCTTCTGATCGACCGCCGCCCGCATATCGGCGGCAATGCTTATGATCGCTATGACGATGACGGCCTGCTCATCCACCAATATGGCCCGCACATCTTCCATACCAATTCCAAGCAGATCTTCGACTATCTTTCCCGCTTCACGGAATGGCGCTTCTACGAGCACCGGGTTCTGGCGGAAGTGGACGGCATGCTCGTGCCGATCCCGATCAACCTAGACACCGTCAACAAGCTCTACGGGCTGAATCTCACGTCCGAGCAATTGCAGGACTGGTTTGCCGAGCGGGCGGAGCAGATCGGTGAGATCAAGACCTCGGAAGACGTCGTGGTCTCCGTCGTGGGGCGCGAACTCTACGAGAAGTTCTTCCGCGGCTATACGCGCAAGCAATGGGGGCTTGATCCGTCAGAGCTCGACAAGTCGGTGACCTCCCGCGTGCCGACGCGCACGAACCGGGACGACCGTTATTTCACGGACGAGTTCCAGTTCATGCCCAAGCACGGCTACACCCGGATGTTCGAGAAGATGGTGAGCCATCCGAACATCCATATCATGACGCAGACCGAATACGACGATGTGAAGAACGTCGTCCCCCATCGCCGCGTCATCTATTGCGGGCCGATCGATGAATATTTCAACTTCCAGTTCGGCAAGCTGCCCTATCGCTCGCTCCGCTTCGAGCACATCACCCTCGACAAGGCCTGGCATCAGCCCGTGGGCGTCGTGAACTACCCGCAGACGCATGACTACACTCGCGTCACGGAATACAAGCACCTGACGGGGCAGGAACACGCCAAGACGGCATTGACTTACGAATATCCCTCCGCCGAGGGGGATCCCTATTATCCGATCCCGAAGGCGGAAAATCAGGAGCTGTTCAAGAAATACGAGAGGCTTGCCCTGGCAACGCCGGACGTGTGGTTCGTGGGCCGTCTGGCCACCTATCGCTACTACAACATGGACCAGATCGTCGGTCAGGCGCTTGCCACCTTCCGGCGCATCAACGAGTCTCTGCCGGTTGGCGCCGACACTTCCGCGGTGAAAGTCGTATCGGCCTCGGCGGCTTTGGTTTCGTAATCGACAAAGAGCATTGAACATTCCGCACTAGGAACAGTTGTGGAAGTACTGTTGTAATAGCTCGGAGTTGCATGATGAAACGACCACTGGAGCTTTGGGGCGGCCTGGAATGTACCGTCGCAAGAGTTGGCGACGATTACCGCGACCAAAGCCTGGAGACGGGTCATCACGCGCGGATCGAGGATCTCGACCGCATCGCCGAGCTCGGGATCCGCACGTTGCGTCATCCGGTGCTCTGGGAGACGATCTCTCCCGAGAGCCCGGACCGCACGGACTTCTCGTGGCATGATGCGCGCCTGGATCGCCTCCAGGCACTCGGCATTCGCGCCATTGCAGGCCTTTGCCACCATGGGAGCGGTCCGCGCTACACCCATATGCTCGATCCCGCCTGGCCCGAGCTTCTGGCGCGCCATGCCGCCAACGTGGCAGAGCGATATCCGCATCTCGACCTCTACACCCCTGTCAACGAGCCGCTCACCACGGCCCGGTTCTCGGGCCTTTACGGCCATTGGTATCCTCACGGGACTAGCTACGAAGCCTTCCTCAAAATCCTGGTGAACGAGTGCAAGGCGACCGTCCTGTCCATGCGGGCCATCCGCAAGATCCGGCCCGATGCGCAGCTGGTCCAGACGGACGACATGGGCAAGACTTTCTCGACGCCCATGCTCGCCTACCAGGCCGAGCACGAGAACCAGCGGCGCTTCTTGGGATTCGACCTCCTGTGCGGCATGGTCGATCGGGATCATCCCTGGTGGAACATCCTGCTGGAGAACGGCGTCCCGCAGGCCGATCTCGAACTCCTGCTCGAAGCAGATGCTGCGCCGGACATCATCGGCATCAATCATTATTTGACGAGCGAGCGTTATCTCGATGAGCGCATGGCGCGCTACCCGGAGCATCACTGGGGTGGCAATGGCCGGCATCGATATGCGGACGCGGAAGCCGTCCGCATGCCGCTGCCATCCTACGACCTCGGACCGGCCGCCCGGCTGCGGGAGGTGTGGGAGCGCTACAGGCGGCCGATGGCCGTTACGGAGGCGCATCACGGCAGCACCCGGGACGATCAGCTGCGCTGGCTCATGGAAGTCTGGAATGCCGTCGATACTCTGCGCGAGGAAGGAGCTGACATCCGGGCCGTCACCGTCTGGTCTCTTTACGGTGCCGTCGACTGGAACAGCTTGCTGACCCGCCGCAACGGCTTCTACGAGCCAGGGCCCTTCGATGTGCGAGCTCCCAAGCCACGGCGCACGGCGCTCGCCCATGCCGCCGAGGCGCTCGCCAAGGCGGGCACCTTCGATCATCCGGTGCTCGACCGGGCCGGCTGGTGGAAACGGGACATCCGATTCTACAAGCCGCCGGCGCGACAGTCGAAGTCCTGCTGGTTGGCCGACGAGCCGCGACAGCTCCTGATCACGGGCGCCACGGGAACCCTGGGCCGCGCCTATTCCCGTCTATGCGACTTCCGTGGACTCAATCATGTCCTGCTCTCGCGCCAGGACATGGATATCGCCGACCCCAAGAGCGTCGCCAAGGCTCTCGAGTGCTATCGTCCTTGGGCCGTGATCAACACGGCCGGGTATGTGCGCGTCATGCAAGCCGAGAACGACAGGCAGGCCTGCTTCCGGGAGAACGCCACGGGAGCCGAGACACTGGCCAAGGCCTGCGCGGATCTGGACATCCCCCTTGTTGCCTTCTCGTCCGATCTCGTCTTCGACGGAACACTTGACCGGCCTTACGTGGAAAGCGACAAGGTCAATCCCACGACCGTCTATGGCGAGAGCAAGGCCGAAGCCGAGCGCAGGGTCCTGGAGGCGCATGACAAGGCGCTTGTCCTGCGCACGAGCGCCTTCTTCGGCCCGTGGGACCGCTACAACTTCATCTGGTCGATCCTGAATACCCTCAGCAAGGGCGAGGACGTCAGAGCCAGCCTCGACGTGGTGTCTCCGACCTATGTGCCTGATCTGGTGAACACGTCGCTGGATCTCCTGATCGATGGCGGCACCGGCATCTGGCACATGGCCAATACCGGCGAGACCTCCTGGCGCGATCTCGCCGCCATGGCGGCGGAGCGTGCGGGCTTCGATCCGGAACGCGTGGTCGGCGCCGGTGATGATCCGGCTCTCAGCACGGCTCTCGCCACCGAGCGAGGCCTCCTCATGCCAAGGCTGGAGAGCGCCCTCGACCGGTTCTTCGTGGACAGTGAAGTGGAATGGTCGGAGGAGACCATGAGACTGGCAGCCGAATAGGACGCTGCCGAAGCCTCGTCCGGCGGGAGCGCCATGGCCAGATCTTCGTGAAGAGAAAAAAAAAAGGCGGCTGGATCTCTCTGGCCGCCTTTTGATGTTCGTACCATGAAGCCTTATGCGGCGGCCTCTGCAGCCCGAACGGCTTCCTCGAGGCGTGCAGCGCGAGATTCCACGGCCAACTCCACCAGGGCATCCGTCAGCGTGGTCGCAGTCGGGTCTGCCAGCGGTTCGTCCCGGAACAGGCGCAGTGTCGAGGCGACCAGGCGTCCGCGGCCGTAGGAGCGTTCGACGCCGAGCGCCACAGGCTTGTGAATCCAGCCGACCACGAGGCCGGAGAACACGCGGGCCTGGAAGTCGAGTAGGTTGCAGTTCGCGATCACGTAATCCGGCAGCACCCGGTCCATGGTCTCGTCGAGCAGGGGGCCCGAAGGGAAGCGGGCGAAATGGCCCGAGCGCCGCAGCCAGCCGAAGGACGAGGCCCAGTCGCCGGACCAGAGAGTGCCGGCGCGAGACTGCACCTTGACGGCCTGCCAGTGCGGGAAGAATGGATAGAGGGCCATGTCCTCTTCAGGCAGGAGCAGAAGCTTGGCGCCTGAGCGCACATGATCCGCAATGGCCTTGTTGTGCGTGCGCGAGACGATCAGGGTCGATTCCTCGAAGGCACGGGCGATGCTGTAGCCCAGCGCCCGGAAGCGTTCCCGGATATCCTCATCCGGCGACCACACCAGTTCGCGCGCATGAACCGGCCGCGTGCGCTTGGGATGGATCGCGATGTCATGATGGTTGTGTGCGACGACGCGGCCGTCGGCCGCGCGCAGGTCGAAGCTGATGCGCCGCAGCGAGGGCTCGTCCATCATGGGCACGCGAACCTCGATGCGGCCGAGATCGAGCACGGCCGGCGCTTCGAGACGGGGCAGGGACAGGGTCTGGCTCTCGCCGCAGATGGAGATCTCCAGGGTGGCGCCCTCCAGAACCGGTCCGGCCCCATGGGCGATCGCAAGGCCGAGAACCGCCGTCTCGCCGGACCAGTACGAGGCCCGTTCCCATTTCGGCACGACGACCGTATCCGAATTGACGATGTGGAAGAGCTCATGGAACACGCGCGGATTGCGGCGCATGTCGAGCAGCCCGTTGGATTCCCAATGGCAGTCGTGCAGCTCGGTGATCACGTAGCCGGCGAGATTCGGCTTCCGGCGCATGGACTCGATCTCGTACTTGAGAGCGCGGAACTGCTGCCACTGCGCGGCGATGACGAAGCGGCGCAGATCGCCGAAGACGCGATCCAGGCTCCAGTCCGAGAAACGGTTCTCGACGCCGTGGGCATACATCACGCCCTCGCCCCAGTCGTGACCGGTTTCGAACCACCAGGGCTCCTCGCCCTTGGCGTCGCGCAGGTCCTTCGGATAGGGCAGGCCCCAATTGCCGAACTCCGAGCACATCAGCGGCTCGCGTCCGGTGATCACCGCATCGCCGTGGGGCGAATAGAGCCAAGAAGCACGGCTCGACAATTCGTCGACGAACTGGTCCCACTGGTTCCGGTGATCGGGATAGGCGGCGTAGAAATGATAATCCGCGATGTCGGATTCCACGTGGAAGCTCGGGGCGAGCGGCGAGTTGTCGACCACAAGGCGTGTCGGATCGTAGGCCTTCAGCCAGGCGAAGGTGCGCTTGAGCCAGTCGCGGTGATCGGCGTCGTTGACGAGATCGACGCCCCAGTTTTCGTTGATGATCGTCCAGATGATGATCGAGGGGTGGTTCCCGTCGCGGTCGACGATGCCCTTCAGCAGTTTCTCCTTGCGCCCGCGGGAGCGGTCCGTGGCCATGCCACCGTTCGGCAGCTCGGTCCAGATGAGAATCCCCATCCGGTCCGCCACTTCGTAATAGCGCGGATCGGCCGCCTTGATGTGGCAGCGCAGGCAGTTGAGACCCAGCTCCTTGGCTTTGCGGAACTGATCTTCCAGAAACTCCACCGACGGGACGGTGCAGATCGTATCCGGGTAGTAATCCTGATCGAGCGCGGAGCGCAGGTAGAGCGGCTCGCCGTTGAGATAGAACTTGCCGTTGCGCGTCTCGATGGAGCGGAAGCCGAAATTGTCCGCGATCTCGTCCTTCACTTCACCGTTGCGGATGAGTTCGAGGCGGATGCGGTAGAGATTCGGGTGATCCGGCGACCAGGCGCGCACATCGTCGAGCGTGAACTCGAACGGCATGGAGGTGACGCCCACCTGCGTCTCGTGCATCTCGTCGAGCACCACGTCGCCTGAAGGGTCCGTGACCTCGATGCGGATCTGGGTCGCGTCCGTGAGGGGGCGTGCGAAGAACACGCCCGACGTCACCCGTCCCGTCGTCAGATTGGGAACGAGGCGGACGCGGTTCATGTGATCGGAGATGCGCCGCTCGAGATAGACCGGCTGCCAGATGCCGGACAGAGGGCCGTACCAGCTCTGCTTGCCGAACGGAATTTCGGCGAAGGGCGAATCCGGGAACTCGGCCGGGTTGTCGGTGGGGCTGTCGACACGCACCTTGATCTCGTTCGGCCCCGGCTTGAGGTAAGAGGTCACGTCGAACGAGAACGGCAGGAACCCGCCCTCGTTGTGGCCCACGGCCTCGCCGTTGATGAAAACCTTGGTGTTGTGGAAGACGGCGCCGAAGCGGATCCAGACGCTGTCGTGCAGCCACGCTTCGTCGATCTCGATCGTCCGGCGATAGATGCCGATGCCGGCCCGCATGCGCAGATCCGCAAACTGGGCCTGCCAGGGACTTGGCACCATGATCTGGCGAACCTCCGCCGGGCCGGACAGACGGTCGTCGGCCACGTGCAAAAATTCCCAAGTCCCGTCCAGACTGAT
This sequence comes from Microvirga sp. CF3016, assembly GCF_036314085.1. Lineage (NCBI taxonomy): Bacteria > Pseudomonadati > Pseudomonadota > Alphaproteobacteria > Hyphomicrobiales > Methylobacteriaceae > Microvirga > Microvirga sp. CF3016. The sequence goes on along the minus strand of NZ_JAYGGM010000003.1, from coordinate 122,405 downwards.
GCGATTGTCCTGCATGACATCTCCTTGAATCAGAGATTACCCAAGGGTTTCGAAAGCGGCGAAAACATGGCTGAAAGCGAGCCGTGCGGGAAGGCATCCCGCCTGCGACATCGCGCGTCACCGAAGCGCGTTCGAACCATTGGCCCCTCGTCTCTGACCGTGATTGGTGGCCCGTCTCGAACAACGGGGAAACGGATTATTGGATCCCAGGGACCGGATCATCGGGAGCCCTGTCGATTGCAGGCGCCCGTCAGGAACCGGCTCTTCCATCTCGCGTTGCCCTGATAATGCCGAGCCTTGCTGCTCGCCCGACAAACCGAAGTTTTCAAAGAGGCTAGAGATGGCTCAACAGATTCCTGATGATCGCGCCCGCCAGGGAGCGTCCGGCCGGCCGGTTCTGGGCGTGCTGATCGGTTCGCTCCTGCTCCTTGCCGTTGCCGTTTCCGGCTACCTGATCTGGGCCGGCTCGACGTCTCCCAACGATCCGGGGACCGATGCGGCCCGGGCCAATGTGACGGGTTCCACGACCGGCTCGTCGAACGCCAACCCGACCGACCGGACGTCCCCGGCTAATCCAGCTTATCCTGCCCCTGGGGCCCAGCCTTCAGCCAACGAAGCGCCGAAGCAATAAGATTTCCCTTCAGGAAGCCGGGAGAGGCGGTCGCCTCTCCCGGCTTTTTTGTTGCGCTTCGTGGGCTGGGCGGCGACTTTTCGCCGTAATGATTCGCAAAGAACCGCCCCGCTGGCGCATCGTCCTGCAAGGGGGCAGTCTTCCGCAGCGAATCATGCGCTCTTTGAGAACAGGAGCACCAGATCAATCCGGTGCTCCAGGGAATGCGACAGGATAGACTGAATGACGAGTAAGGGCATGAAGCGGCTCTTCGCGGCTGCTGCGATCGTGTTGAGCGTTGCGGCCGGCGGCGCGCCCTATGCGCAGCAGGCTCAGACCGCTCCCAATCCCCAGCCACAGGCTCAAAGCCCGACCTCGTCTCAGTCCCCGGCCGCACCGGCAGCAGCGGCTCCCGCGTCCGTTTCGGCCGAAACGAAGGCGGCCCGCGCCAGGCTCGACGGCTTCAAGGCCGATCTCGACCAGAAGGAAGCGGCGATCCAGGGGCGGACCATGTCCGATGCGGATCTGCAGAATATCCGCGTGCAGATCGAACCGATCATCGCGGAAATCCGCACCGTCATCGACGAACAGACCCCGAAGCTCGAGGCCAGCAAGCAGCGCCTGAGCCAGCTCGGACCGAAGCCGGACAAAGGTCAGCCCGAGGAGAGCGCCGATGTGGCCCGCGACCGCGCCGAGCGCGAAGCCGCCGTGGCGGAACTCGATGAGACCCAGCGGCTCGGACGCGCCCTGCTCGTCCAGGCCGAGCAGCTGAACACGCAGATCGGCGACCTACGCCGGGCAGGCTTTACCCGCGCCCTGTTCGAGCAGAGCGACGGCCTCTTCAGCCCGAGCCTCTGGATGGACGTGGTGCAGGCCGTTCCGCGGGAGCTGCGGGCGCTGGGAATCGTCCTGGGCGATGCCTTGGAGCAGCTCCGGCGCAGCACCTCGCTTGGCGTCCTGCTCCTTCTCGGATTGGCCATCGGCGCGGCCATTGCTCTTTATGCCGGGCGTCGCTCCATCGCGCCGCGTCTCGTCCGGCGCGATCCTGCCATCACTGATCCCGCACGACGCAGTCGCCTCCTGGCCGCCCTTGGCGTGCTTGCCCTGGGGGCGGGTCCGGCCATCGCCGGCAGCTGGATCGTCTGGGTGGCCTTCGATTCGGTCGATATCGTCCCGCCGCGACTCGAGCAGGTCGGCAAGGCCCTGCTGAGCGGCCTGGCCTTCATCGCCTTCGTGCGCGCCCTGATCGACGCGATCCTGGCACCGGAGCACCCCTCCTGGCGGCTGATCCCGGTCCGGGATGCCTCCGCCGCCCGGATCATGAGCTTCTCCGTCACCCTGGCCACCGTCATGGTGGTCGGCAAGGTGATCGAGGCCTTCAACACGGCCATTGCCGCCGCCTTGCCCGTCACCGTCATGACCCGGGCAGTCTTCGCCCTGGCGGAGGCTCTCGTCTTTGCCGAACTCCTGCGGCGCTTCGCGGCCCGCGAGTCCCAGGACGAGGCCTGCCTCGGCCCTTACGTCGCGCCCGAGGTCGATATCGGCGGTCCGCTGCGCAGCCTCGGCTGGTTCGTGGTCGCGGTGATCCTCGGCAGCGTGGCGGGCGGCTACGTGGCCCTGGCATCCTTCGTGGTCGATCAGGCGGTGGGCATTTCCATCGTGATCTCCTTGCTGATCCTCGGGATCGCTTTTGCGGACGAGTTCATCGGCGGGTCGCTCCGCAGCCAGAGCCGGCTCGCCACGACGCTGCAGGCCAATACGGGCCTGCGCCGCCGGTCGCTCGAGCAGATCGGCATTCTGGTGAGCGGCGTCGTTCGCCTGGCGCTGATCATCATCGCGATCCTGCTCGTGCTGTTGCCGTGGGGCATCGAGTCCACGGACGTGACGGGGTCGCTGCGGGCCCTGTTCTTCGGATTCAACGTGGGCGACGTCACCATCTCCCTGTCGTCGATCCTCATTGCAGCCCTGCTCTTCGCCGGTGGCTTCGCCGTCACCCGGGTGATCCAGCGCTGGCTCAACAACACCTTCCTGCCGGCGACCGAGCTCGATGCGGGCCTGCGCAACTCGATCAGCACCGCAGCAGGCTATGTCGGCATCATCATCGCGGGCGTGATGGCCTTTACCTATCTTGGTCTCAGCCTGGAGCGGGTGACCATCGTGGCCGGTGCGCTGTCGGTCGGTATCGGCTTCGGCCTTCAGTCCATCGTCAACAACTTCATCTCCGGCCTGATCCTGCTCTGGGAGCGCCCGATCCGGGTCGGCGATCTCGTGGTCGTCGGCGACGGCGAGGGCTATGTGCGCCGGATCAATGTGCGCTCGACCGAAATCCAGGCTTTCGACCGCTCCACGATCATCGTGCCGAACTCGAACCTGATCTCCGGCATCGTGCGCAACCGCGTGCGCAACGACCGCGTGGGACGCGTGCTCGTTTCGGTTCCTGTCCCCCGGGCCTCTGACCCCGATCAGGTGGCGGAGGTCATGCGCAAGGCGGCCCTCGCCCACCGGGAGGTCATGAGCGAGCCCGCACCCCGGGTGCTGTTCAAGAAGGTGACGGAAAACACCATCGATTTCGACCTCGTCTGCTTCGTGGACGATATCGATGCGGCGGCCCGGGTTTCGAGCGACATCTATTTCGAGATCTTCCGCGGCCTGCGCAAGGCCGGCATCGGCGTTCCCGCGCCGGCACCGGCGCCCGAACCGGCCGAGGAGCCGCATGACAAGGCGCCGAGAGCGGGCGAGAAAGAGGACGAAACCTTAACCCTTCTCAAGGATAAGACGCCTGCATGAAGCGTTTTATCCTCCTGATCCTTCCCGCCCTCGCTCTGGCCGCCTGCCAGAGCGAGAAGCCCGTCCAGCGCAGCCAGACCCCGAGCTTCTACGTCTCGATGGCCCAGGCCGGTGCCGAAGTGGACGCAGCCATGGCCCGCGACATGATCGGTGCCTATCGCGGCAACAACGGCCTGCGGCCCCTGGCCCTCGATCCCGACCTGCAGGCTGCCGCCCAGGCGGAGGCCGCCGCCATGGCAAAGGCGGACAAGCCGAGTTCCGCCGAGACATTTAAGGCACGTCTCGCCACCGCGGGCTTCACGGCTCCGGCGGCAAATCTCTCCGCCGGCTACCACACCCTCGCCGAGGCCTTCTCGGGTTGGCGGGAGAGCCCGCAGCACAATCGGGTCCTTCTCGATTCCAAAGCGACCCGGATCGGGATCGCGACGGCCTATGCGCCGCATTCCAAGTACAAGGTCTATTGGGTTCTCGCGGTCGCGGGCGACCGACGCTGATCCTCGCGGCGATCCGCGCGAGTGTCGTTCCGGAACTTAACCTATGTAAACGCGCTTTAGCTTGAGGAACTCTCAAGCTGGACGAGTGCGCGTTTCGACCTATGCCGGATTTCGATCCCAAACTGGGCAGGCAACTGCCGCCCCCTCCTGCGACGGGCAGCGAACAGGAAGTCGGCCCCGGTCAAGGCAATACCCTGGCGAAGGAGGCCGCCATCGCGGCGGCCCATCATCCGGACGCGCCTCATCCCCACGAGATGTCGCCCAGCATCCTTCGGGAGCTGTTTCTGCTCTTTCGCGACATGCTCCGGAACGGGAAGGGCTGGCCCATGCTGCGGTTGAGCGTGGCCATTCTCGTCATCCTCGTCGGCAACATGTTCGGCCAAGTTCGGCTCAATGAATGGAACGGCGCCTTCTTCGATGCGGTCGAGAAGCGCGATACGTCCGCCTTCTTCGATCAGCTTCTGGTTTTCCTGGTCATCGTCGCGGTGCTCCTGGCTCTCGTGGTAGCCCAGACGTGGCTGCAGGAGCGTCTCAAGATCCGGCTGCGCCAGCGTCTGACGCAGGTGCTGCTCGACATCTGGCTCAAGCCGAACCGGGCGTACCAGATGGGCTTCATGGGCGAGAACAGCGCCCAGCCGGACCAGCGGATGCAGGAGGATTGCCGCCTCTTCTCCGAACTCTCGACCGAGCTCGGGGTCGGCATGCTCCAGGCGTTCCTGCTTCTCGTGAGCTTCATCGGCGTCCTCTGGGCGCTGTCGGGGCCCGTGAGCTTCACCTTGAGCGGCCGCGAGATCACGATCCCCGGCTACATGGTCTGGGTCGCGGTCGGCTATGCCGGGATCGGGTCCGGGCTCACCTGGCTCGTCGGGCGCCCTATGATCCGCCTCAACACGCTGCGCTATGCCCGCGAGGCCGAACTGCGCTTCGCGCTCGTGCGCGTGAACGAGAGTGCCGAGAGCGTCGCCCTCTACAACGGAGAGCCGGACGAGCGCCGCAACCTCGATGAATTCGTCGAGGCCGTCCTCAAGGCGTCCCGGCGCCTGTCCAGCGGCCTCGCCCGGCTGACCTGGATCACCTCGGGCTATGGCTGGCTCGCCATCGTGGTGCCCATTCTTGCGGCTGCACCGGACTATTTCGCGGGACGCCTGTCGTTCGGCGAGATGATGATGGTGGTCGGCGCCTTCAATCAGGTGCAGTCGGCGCTGCGCTACTTCGTCGACAACTTCCCGAAGATCGCCGATTGGCGCTCCGCCGTCCTGCGCGTCGCCACGTTCCGGCAGGCCGCCATCGATCTCGACGAGGTTGCAGCCGAGACCCGTCAGATCGAGACTGGCCCCCATCCCAAGGGTTGGCTCAGTTTCGAGGGCGTCTCGATCGCGCTCAACGATGGCAGCATCCTCATCGAGGATGCGACGGCCGAGATCCAGCCTGGCGAGCGGGTGCTGATCATGGGCGAATCGGGCGCCGGCAAGAGCACGCTGTTTCGCGCCATCTCCGGCCTCTGGCCCTGGGGCTCCGGCCGGATCCGCATCCCCAAGCCCGAGGAGATGATGTTCCTGCCGCAGCGGCCTTATCTTCCTTTGGGGACATTACGGGCCGCCATCAGCTATCCAGCCTCGCCCGAAACCTTCGACGATGCCCAGGTGCGCGAGGCGCTCGAGCGCTGCGGCCTGGGCGAGTTCGTCCAGATGCTCGACCGGCACGAGCGCTGGGACCGGAGCCTGTCGCTCGGCCAGCAGCAGCGGATAGCCTTCGCCCGGGTGCTGCTGCACAGGCCCAAATGGGTGTTCATGGACGAGGCGACCTCCGCCCTCGACGAGGAAAACCAGGCATCGATGCTGGCTCTGTTCGAGAACGAGCTGAAGGGGGCGAGCGTCCTGTCGATCGGGCACCGGCCTGGTCTCGAGGAGTTCCACACCCGCACCCTCCACATCCGCAAGACCAAGGAAGGCGCCATTCTCCTGGCCCGGCCGCGGGCGCGGCACAACGGACACTCGCCATCGAATTCCGGGCCGAAATGGATCGGGCGCTTCCGCCGGAGCCTGAAGCCGGCGCGGAGCCGGGCCTGATGAGGGGAACCGGTCCGCACCGTCCCGGCTTTTCAAGCGGGTTGAACTGGGTAAATCTTGACCGGAGGCGCAGCCATCGTCGTCACATCGGCAGGTAGATCCCCATGCGGCTGATCAGGCTTTACATCCGTGTTCTGAGCCAGCTCGGATCCGATTTGAGGGTCGGTGCGCTGCTGGCCCTTGCGAACATCGCGCTCGCGATCTCTGCTTTCGCGGAGCCCATCCTGTTCGGCCGCATCATCGACGTTCTCACCCGTGCCCAGTTGCCGAGCGCTGCGCCCGTGACGTTCGGGACCCTCACGCCGCTCATCGCCGCCTGGGTGGCCTTCGGGCTGTTCTCCATCGGCGCCGGCGCCCTGGTGGCGCTGCACGCCGACCGCCTGGCGCATCGCCGGCGGCTGGCCGTGGTGGCGAACTATTTCGAACATGTGCTCGAACTGCCGCTCGCCTTCCATACCTCGACTCATTCGGGCCGCGTGCTGAAGGTAATGCTGGAGGGCTCGGGGGCCATGTCCTGGCTCTGGCTCGGTTTCTTCCGGGAGCATCTCTCCGCTCTCATCGCCCTCGTCGTCCTCCTGCCGCTGACCGTGTTCCTGAACTGGCGCCTGGGCCTGCTTCTCGTCGCGCTCGTGGCTGTGTTCGCATTTCTCACGGCCATCGTGCTGCGCAAGACGGAAACCCTCCAGGGTTCGGTGGAGCGCTACCATTCGAGCCTTGCCGAGCATGCCTCCGACGCGCTCGGCAACGTGCCGGTGATCCAGTCCTTCACCCGGGTCGAGGCCGAGAGCCGCTCCCTGCGCACTATCATCCAGCAGCTGCTCCAGGCGCAGAATCCGGTGCTGTCGTGGTGGGCGCTCGCCTCCGTGGCCTCCCGCGCCTCGGCCACGATCACCGTTACGGCGGTCTTTCTTCTCGGCACCTGGCTGCATCTGAACGGATTGGCGACGATCGGCGAGGTCGTGATGTTCATGAGCATGGCCACCATGCTGATCGGCCGGCTGGAGCAGGCGGTCAGCTTCATCAACCAGCTCTTCATGCAGGCGCCGAAGCTGCAGGAATTCTTCGAGATCCTGGACACGGCACCCGTCGTTCACGACCGAGCCAATGCCAGGAACGTGGAGCGTTACCGGGGCGACGTGGTCTTCGACAATGTAAGCTTTTCCTATGACGGCAAGCGCTCCGCCGTGCAGGACGTGTCCTTCACGGTGCATACGGGCGAGAACGTGGCGCTCGTCGGCGCCACCGGCTCCGGCAAGTCGACGACCCTGGGGCTGCTGCACCGGGCCTTCGATCCCCAATCGGGATCCATTCGCATCGACGGCCTCGACATCCGCGACGTCACGCTCTCGTCCTTACGCCGGAACATCGGCGTCGTGTTTCAGGAGCCGATGTTGTTTGCCCGCACCATCCGCGAGAACCTGCAGGTCGGACGGCCCGATGCCACGGACGCGGAGATGATCGAAGCCCTGGAGCGTGCGCAGGCCATCGAGTTCATCTCGCGCCAGACGGAGGGGCTCGACACGGTCATCGGCGAGCGCGGACGCTCCCTTTCCGGCGGCGAGCGCCAGCGCCTGTCGATCGCCCGCGCGCTCCTGAAGAACCCGCCGATCCTCATCCTCGACGAGGCGACGAGCGCGCTCGATGCCGCGACCGAGCGCAAGCTGCAGCTCGCGCTCGACGAGGTGATGAAGGGACGCACGACCTTCGTGATCGCCCACCGTCTCGCCACCATCCGCAACGCCAACCGCATTCTCGTGTTCGATCAGGGCCGCGTCATCGAGACCGGCACCTTCGACGAGCTCGTGGCGAAGGGCGGCCGGTTCGCAGAGCTGGCCCGGGCGCAGTTCATGGCGTCCGAGGAGCCCCCGAAACGCGTGAAGGTTTCGGCGCACGCATGATCCAGAGCTTCGATCCCCAATCAACGGGCGTCCGCCGTCGGGTCAACGGCATCACGCTTCATGCCGTCGAGGCCGGTCCTACGGACGGACAGCTCGTGATCCTCCTCCACGGCTTTCCCGAATTCTGGTGGGGATGGCGCTATCAGATCGGCCCGCTGGCCGACGCGGGATGTCGGGTGCTCGTGCCGGATCAGCGTGGGTACAATCTCAGCGACAAACCCGAAGGGCGCCGGGCCTATGATCTCGATATCCTGGCGAAGGATGTCGTCGGATTGGCGGATGCGCTCGGGCGCGAGACCTTCTCCGTGGTCGGGCACGATTGGGGCGGGCTCGTCGCCTGGTGGACGGCCTCGCGTTATCCGGATCGCGTCTCGAAGCTCGCAGTGCTCAACGCGCCCCACCCGAGCGTCGCCGGAGCCTATATGCGCTCGCATCCGAGCCAGATGCTGAGAAGCCTGTATGTCGGGTTCTTCCAGATCCCGCGCCTGCCCGAGACCATGCTCTCGGCCAACGGCCACCGCAGCCTCAAGGATGCGCTCCTGCGCACGAGCCGTCCCGGTACCTTCTCGGACGATGACATCGCTCACTATGAGAAGGCTTGGTCGCAGCCCGGCGCGCTCACGGCCATGCTGAACTGGTATCGGGCATTGCCGTTCAGGCCCGACATGAAGGATCCCGCCGTCCGTCCGCCGACGCTCGTCGTCTGGGGAGCACGCGACCGATTTCTCGAGAGAGGACTAGCGGAGGCGAGCCTCGCCCTGTGCGAGTCCGGCAACGTTCGCTGGATCGAGAACGCCACCCACTGGGTCCAGCACGAGGAGCCTGATGCCGTCAACGCGGCGCTGGTGGGGTTCTTGAGGGGATAGCGCAACAATCTCTGCCCCTCATCCTGAGGAGGTCACGAAGTGACCGCCTCGAAGGGGGACCCAGAGTGCACTGGAATCGCCCTCGTCCTTCGAGACGCTTCGCTCCTCAGGAGGAGGGCTCGGGGATGCGCATGATGATGAGCCAGCCTGCCGTGAGGATCACTCTGCCCGGGCCCGCACCTGCGTAAGAGGCGTGATCCTGAGCGCCATGATCCGGTTGCGCGACTTGCGCAGGACCTGGAAGCGGAAGCCGTGGAACGTGAAGATCTGGCCCGTGTCGGGAATGGTCTGCGCCTCGTGGATGACGAGACCCGCGATGGTGGTCGCCTCCTCGTCGGGCAGGTTCCAGTCCATGGCGCGGTTGAGGTCGCGGATCGGCACGGAGCCGTCGACGTTGACCGAACCGTTCGGCTGCGGCCGCACGCCCTGAACCGAGAGATCGTGCTCATCCTTGATGTCGCCGACGATCTCCTCGAGGATGTCCTCGAGCGTCACCAGGCCCATCACCTCGCCGTATTCGTCGACGACGAGGGCGAAGTGGGTCTTCTTGGCGAGAAACGCTTTCAGCTGGTCGCGCAGGGACGTGGTGTCCGGCACGAACCAGGTTTCCAGCGCGATCGCCTCCACTTTCAGCCTGCTTGCATCGCCGCCGACCGCGTCGAGCGCCCGCAGCAGATCCTTGGCGTGGAGTACACCGACGATGTTCTCCTGGCTTTCGCGCCACAGCGGCATGCGCGTATAGGGCGAGGAGAGCACCTCGCGAACGATCTCCTCGGACGACAGATCCGCGTTGATGGTGCGCATCTTGGTACGGTGAACCATCACCTCCGAGACCGTCAGGTCCTCGAGGTCGAGGAGGCCGCCCAGCATGTCGCGCTCCACCTTGGCGACGCCGCCTTCCTTGTGCAGCAGGGCCACCTGTCCGCGGATCTCCTCGCTCGCGGAGAGGATCGGCGTGTTCTCCCCGATCCTGATGCCGAAGGGCAGCAGCATGAGCCGCACGATCCGCTCGATGGCGATGGCGAGCGGTCCCAGCAGCGCGACGGCCCAGGACATCGGCCGTGAGAGAACGAGCGACGCGGTCTCGGGCGACGAGATGGCGACGGTCTTCGGCAGTACCTCGGCGAAGACGATCACCAGAACCGACATGATCACCGTGGCGTAGATCGCGCCTTCGTGGCCGAAGATCGCCACGAGCACACTGGTGGCGAAGGCCGAGACGCCGATGTTGACGATGTTGTTGCCGATCAGCACCGTGCCGATGAAGCGCTCGCGCATCTCGAGCAGGCGGTTCACCAGCTTGGCGCGCCGGTCGCCGCCTTTTTCCAGAACCAGCATGCGGGAGCGGGAGGCGCCCGTGAAGGCCGTCTCGCCCGCCGAGAAGAAGGCCGAGAGCAGAAGGCAGAAGATGACGACCAGGGCCGCCAGCCAGAGATCGCCGGAGGATTCTTCGATCATGACCGTGACGGTTTGATTTCGCTGTCCAGAAAGACGCGGACCTTGTCGGCTTCGATGCCCGGCGCGATGAAGCTCTGCCCGATGCCCCGGGCCAGGATGAAGGTCAGGGCGCCGCCCTTCACCTTCTTGTCCTGGGCCATGGCGTCGATGAGTTCGTCCACCGTGCCGCAGCCCCCGGGAACATGGGCGAGGCGCGTGGGAAGTCCAACGGCCAACAGATGCGCCTCGACGCGCTGCGCGTCCTCCGTGGGGCACAGCCCGAGGGAGGCGGAGAAACGGAAGGCCTGACACAATCCGATGGCGACGCCTTCGCCGTGGACGAGGCGCGCGGAATCGTAACGGGTGATCCGCTCCAGGGCGTGGCCGAAGGTGTGGCCGAGATTGAGGAGCGCGCGGTCGCCGTTCTCGTGCTCGTCGCGCACCACCACGGCGGCCTTGGCGCGGCAACTCTGCGCCACCGCCTGGTCTCGCTCGGGCCCGCCTTCGAAGATGCCCTGCCAGTTCGCTTCGCACCAGGCGAAGAAGCGCGCGTCGCCGATGAGGCCGTATTTAGCCACCTCGGCATAGCCCGCGCGCATCTCGCGGACCGGCAGCGTGTCGAGGAGGGCCGTGTCGGCCAGGACCAGGCTCGGCTGGTGGAAGGCGCCGACGAGATTCTTGCCATGGCGGGAATTGATGCCGGTCTTGCCGCCCACGGAGGAATCGACCTGGGACAGCAGGGTCGTGGGCACCTGGACGAAGCGCACGCCCCGGCGCACGATCGCCGCGGCGAAACCGGCGAGATCCCCGATCACGCCGCCGCCGAGCGCCACCACGAGATCGCCGCGTTCGATCTTCGCAGCCAGCACCGCGTCGCAGACCTGTTCCAGGCTGGCATAGGACTTGGTGGCCTCGCCGGGAGGAAGCGTGATCACGGACGCGCGCAACCCTTGCGCTTCCAGTGACTTCGCCAGAGCCGCGGTATAGAGCGGCCCCACATGCTCGTCCGTCACGATGGCGGCTGCACGGGCGCTCAAGCGCGCGATGCGCGATCCGGCCGTCTCGATGAGCCCGCGCCCGACCAGGATGTCGTAGGCCCTGTCGCCCAGCGGCACCGGAACCGTGATGAAGGATGGGCTTGCCGTACGGGCGGCCAGGCGCGTCATGGTTCGGCGCTCCCCTGTTTCTCTCGGGCGAACCACTCCCCTAGGGCCTTGACGACGTCGGCGACCACCCGGTCGTGCGGCGCCTCGTGGGAATCGATGGTGATGTCGGCTTGAGCATAGACCGGGTAGCGCAGCTCCATGAGGCGGCGCATGGTCCCTTCCGGGTCCGGATTCTGCAGCAGCGGGCGGGTCGCCCGCTTGCGGACGCGGCGCATGAGGATGTCGAGATCGGCCTTGAGCCAGAGCGAGATGCCGTGCTCGGAAATGCGCCGGCGGGTCTCCTCGTTCATGAAGGCGCCGCCCCCGGTGGCGAGCACGACCGGCCCCTCCTGCAGGAGGCGTGCGATCACGCGGCGCTCGCCATCGCGGAAATGCTCCTCGCCGTGGATGGCGAAAATCTCGGGGATCGTCATGCCGGCCGCGGCCTCGATCTCGTGGTCGGCGTCACGGAAAGGCAGCTTGAGCGTCTGAGCGAGCCTGCGGCCCACGGTGCTCTTTCCGGCGCCCATGAGCCCGACGAGCACGAGCGATCGGGTGCCGAGCTGGCGGCTGATGGGATGGCCGCGCCGGCTTGCCTGGTCTTGCCCGCCGACTTCATCGAGCGAATTGAAGCGGCTGATATTGTTCATGTGCATGTCCTAGCACGGGCGCGGCGCCCTGTCACAAGGGCGTTATCCTCCCGTCCCTGACAAACTTAACCGAAGTGAGGGACTTGCCTTCGCGGCCCTGGCATGGTTCTAGCGGTTCAACGTTTCAAGAGGCTCAGGTGCCCACGCTCTTTCGGTTTCTCCTCGTCGTCGCCATTCTCGCGGGCCTTGGCTTTGCGGCCATGTTCGCGCTTGCGACCTTCGTTGATCCCGATCCGCGCGAGATCACCGTTCCGGTGCACACCAGCCGGACGCCCTCGTCCTCATGAGCGGCGCGCGCCATGCCAGCCTCTTTCTCGACATGCTGGCCGCGGAGCGGGGCGCCTCCAAGAACACCCTCGACGCCTACCGACGCGACCTCGACGATTACCTTGCGTATCTGAAAGAGGCCGGTGGCCAGCCCGACACCGCGAGTTCCGCCACCATCCGGGGCTTCATGGCGAGCCTGGAGGAGCGGGGCCTGAAGGCCTCCTCGGCCGCCCGCCGGCTCTCGGCCGTGCGCCAGTTCCACAAGTTCCTCTACGTGGAGGGCTATGCCCCGGCCGACCCGACTGCTGCCGTCTCGGCGCCGAAGCGGGGCAGGGTGCTGCCGAAGGTTCTCTCCGTAGCGGAAGTCGACCGCCTGCTGCAGGTGGCCTACGAGGGCGTCCAGCAGCCGGACGCCGCCCCGGCCGAGCGCCTGCGCGCCGCGCGCATGGCCTGCCTGCTGGAACTGCTCTACGCCACGGGTCTGCGCGTCTCGGAATTGATCGCCCTCCCGCGCAGCGCCGCCAAGACCCGCGACCGGTTCCTCGTGGTGCGCGGCAAGGGAGCGAAGGAGCGGCTCGTTCCGCTCACCGATGCGGCGCGGGACGCAGCGCGCGCCTATCTCGCCCTGCTGGCGGAGCAGAAGAAAGCCGTCGGCCCCTGGCTGTTCCCGGCGGACAGCGAAAGCGGCCACCTGACTCGCCAGGCCTTCGCCCGCGACCTCAAGGCGGTGGCCGGGGCGGCGGGCCTGCGCGCCGACAAGATCAGCCCCCACGTGCTCCGCCACGCCTTCGCCAGCCACCTGCTTCAGAACGGGGCCGACCTGCGCGTGGTGCAGGAACTGCTCGGCCATTCCGACATCTCGACCACGCAGATCTACACCCACGTGCTCGACGAGCGCCTGAAGAGTATGGTGCGCGACCTGCATCCGCTGGCGGAGGGAGGGGGGAGCTAACCTCCCTCTCACGTCGTCACCGGCCTTTTGCCGGTGATCCCAATCGGAAGAGTGTCGCGCTTCATGCAATCGAGTTGGCCAGCACAAGGCCGGCATGACGAGCGTGAGGTTTTAGCGCCGTTTCAACAAAAACACGCCCTGATCGCCGAGCAGGTTCCACACCCACCAGGGCAGGGTCACGCGCATGGGCTGGCCGCCGGCATTGAGCGCCACGGCCTTTTCCATCTGGGCTCCGACCTCCCGGCACAACTCCACGAAGTCGCGGATCGTGCAGAAATGGATGTTGGGGGTGTCGTACCAGGAATAGGGCATGTTCTCGGTCACCGGCATCCGGCCGCGGAGGACGAGATCGACGCGCACGCGCCAATGGCCGAAATTGGGGAAAGACACGATGGCCCTGCGGCCGATGCGCAGGAGATGCTCCAGCACCACCTTGGGCTGGCGGGTGGCCTGAATGGTCTGCGAGAGGATCACGTAGTCGAAGGCATCGTCCGGGTAATCGGCGAGATCCGTGTCGGCATCGCCCTGGATCACCGGAAGGCCCTTGGCGAGGCACGCATTCACGCCCTCGCGCGAGATCTCGATGCCGCGTCCGTCAACGCCCTTGTGGTCGCGCAGGATAGCCAAGAGCGAACCGTCGCCGCAGCCGACATCGAGCACGCGGGAGCCGGGCTCGACCATGTCGGCTACGAGAAGAAAATCCAGGCGATGACCGGTCTCGCTGTCGGTCAGGGGGAGGGTGGTCGGCAAGGTCATGCGATGCCCCGCACCCGAGCCGCCGCGTCGATGAAGCCGCGGGCGGCGGCAAACATCTCGGGCTCCTCGAGCAGGAAGGCGTCGTGGCCCTTGTCGCTCTCCACCTCGACGAAGCCGACGGAGGCCGCGGCCGCATTCAGGGCATGGACGATGGCCCGCGAGTCGGAGGTGGGGAACAGCCAGTCGGAGGTGAACGAGATCACGCAGAAGCGCGTGGCCGAGCCCTTGAAGGCCTTGGCCAGGGAACCGCCGTGCTCCGCCGCGATGTCGAAGTAATCCATCGCCCGGGTGACGTAGAGGTAGGAATTGGCGTCGAACCGTTCGACGAAGGCGATGCCCTGGTAGCGCAGATAGCTCTCGATCTGAAAATCGGCGTCGAAGGAGAAGGTCGGCGCGCTGCGGTCCTGAAAGTTGCGCCCGAACTTTCGATGCAGGGCCATCTCGGACAGGTAGGTGATATGCGCGCCCATGCGGGCAACGGCGAGGCCCTTGGAGGGGCGTGTGCCCTCCGTCAGGTAGCGCCCGCCGCGCCAGTCCGGATCGGCCATCACCGCCTGGCGGCCGACCTCGTGGAAGGCAATGTTCTGAGCGGAGTGGCGGGCCGCCGTTGCGATGGGCAGGGCGGCGAAGACTCGGGTCGAATAGCTCGCGGCCCATTGCAGCACCTGCATGCCGCCCATGGAGCCGCCGATGACGCAGAACAGGCTCTCGATGCCGAGCTTGTCGATCAACGCCGCCTGCGCCCGCACCATGTCCCGGATGGTCACCACGGGAAAATCGAGCGCATAGGGCTCGCCGGTCGCCGGGTTGATCGAGGCAGGGCCGGTGGTGCCCATGCAGCCGCCGATCACGTTGGCGCAGATCACGAAAAAACGGTTCGTGTCCACCGGCTTGCCGGGGCCGACCATGGTCAGCCACCAGCCCGGCTTGCCCGTCACCGGGTTGTCGTTCGCCACGTGCTGGTCGCCGGTGAGCGCATGGCAGATCAGCACGGCGTTCGACTTGTCCGCGTTCAGCGTGCCGTAGGTCTGATAGGCGATCTGCCAGGGGGCAAGCGCAACGCCTGAATCCATCATCAGGGGTTCGTCCGCGCCAAAGCGCACCACAAGGCTCGACGGATCGTCGACCTGGCTTCGCGGTTCGGAGGACAGGGGCGCAAATGACATCGTTTAACGGAAAAGTTCGTTCTTTCGAACAACCGGTACTGCGGAGCGGCTGCCGCGTCAACGAACATAACGCCCTGGGAGAGAGCCTGAGGATGACGGAAACGGATTGCCGCCGGGATCTCCTGTCGTGCGAAGGCCCGCCTCGGGGTTGAAGCGGGCCTCTCGTCGCGATCAGGCTGCGAGCGCCTGCTGGCGCAGGAGGTCGTCCAAGGTGACCTCCCCTTCAAACCCGCCTGTGCTGACAGCGGGTTCGCCGCGCTCGATCGCATGGGCGAAGCGGACCGACGGATCGGCCTCAAGCTTGTCGAACAGGCGCTGCAAGCCGGGATAGTCGCGTCGGTCGACTACGTCGTGATACTTCGTCCACCGGGCAATGCCGATGAAGTAGGCATCCGCCAAGGTGCGATGGTCGCCCAGCAGCCAGTCCTTGTCGCCCAGCATGACTTCCAGATCGGCGTGGGCCTTGGAGACCTTTGCCGCGCCGTAGGCTCTGAGAGCCTCCTTCTCCGTCCCTTCGGCACCGTGCTCGAGGGCGTACCAGAGCGGGCCGAAGGCGGCGAAGAAGCTCGTGTTGAGGAACGCCAGCATCTGGTTGAGCCGGTCGAACCCAGGCGTGCCCTGGGCGAAGGCGAGATCTTTGTCGATGCCCCTTGCACCGAGATGATTGAGGATCGCCATGCTCTCGCTGATCCGCTCGCCCGTGGCCGTCACCAGGGTCGGCGTCTCGCCGACAGGGTTGATCTGCCGGTAGGCCGCACCCTGGACGATTTCGGGCATCTGAATGCGGCAGAGCCGATAAGGCTCGCCGAGCCATTCCAGCGCAACGATGGAGCCGAACGAGCATCCCGACGGGACGCCGTACAGAAGGGTTTGGACCATGGTGTGTCTCCTTTGTTCGTGACATCATCACCATGCCTGTATGGACTTTGCGGCTGTAGCGGGTATTTTCGAAACTGAAAGTCCATTCATGTGGACGATGAATCATGAGACTCAACCTCAACGACCTGCATGTCTTCGTCAGGGCCGTGGACCACGGAAGCTTTGCGGCGGCTGCGCGGCACTTAGGCCTTCCCAAGTCGACAGTCAGCAAGCGCGTCGCCGAACTCGAAGCTGGCCTCGGCACTCGCCTCATCCATCGCACCTCGCGCAGCTTCGTGCTGACCGATGCCGGGCGGGATTTCTATGACCACGCCCGCGCGGCCGTCATCGAGGCGGAGGCGGCCGAGAGTGTCATCCAGCGGCGGCAGGCGGAGCCGCAGGGCCTCGTCCGGATCACCGCCTCCGTGCCGGTGGCACAATTCCAGCTTGCGGATCGCTTGCCGGCTCTCGCCGGCGCATATCCCAAGCTCGACCTGCAACTCCACGTCACGGATCGCTTCGTCGATCTGGTGCGCGAGGGCTTCGACATTGCGATCCGAAGCCATTTCGCACCGCTGCCCGATTCCGATCTCGTGCAGCGGCGCATGAATGTCGAGGGGATAACGCTCGTGGCCGCGCCCGGCTACCTGAGCCGCCGGGACATCCCAGAGCGCCCCGAGGATATCGCGGGCCATGATGGGCTGCTGACCGGGCCAGCGTCCCGGACATGGCGTCTGACAAGCCGCGATGGTCGCGAGGTTCACGTCGCCCCGGAGGCGCGGTTGGTCGCCGATGAATCCCTCGTGCTGTTGCGGGCAGCCGCGGCTGGGCTCGGGATCGCGTGCCTACCCGGATCCATGGCAGCCTCCTTCATCGAAACGGGGGAGCTGGCAAGGGTGCTGCCGGACTGGACGGCCGGGAGCGTCACGTCCACGATCCTCACGCCTCATCGGCGCGGCCAGCTTCCGGCCGTTCGGGCGGTCATCGACTTCCTGGCCGGCGGCACCGGCGCACCTGGGACTGCGCGCCGAGCCGCGCCGTAGCGCCCTCTGAGGGTTCGTCCCTGACGGGCTGGTGTGGAAGGCTTGGGATCGAAAGCCGTGCGCGGGGGCGGGTGCTCCCCGTCCGGGCGGTTCTCCCGTCCCGAACTCCCTTGGCGCGCTCCGCTGGAGCGGCGAAGCAGTCCCAAGCCTCGCACTTCCCTCGACCCACGAGACAAGCTAGGACCGGCCGGTAGCCCTCCGCGTCCGAGGCGCGAAGCGGCGTCCTAGTGCGCAGACCTATCATGTGAACAGGGATGACAAGCCCGGCCAAAGCCGTCAAAGAAGGGCGCTTGAGCCCTGAGGATCCTGCGAATGTCCACCGAGAAGCCCGCTCCGTCCCTTGCCGAACTGCGCCAAGAGATCGACCGCATCGACGAGGCGATGCACCGGCTGCTCATGGAGCGCGGCACCATCATCGACCGGCTGATCGCCTCCAAGAAGGCCTCCGAGACGGGCCTTAGCTCCGCCTTCCGCCCCGGACGGGAAGCCTCGATGATGAAGGCCCTGGCCGAGCGCCATCAGGGGCTGCTGCCGCTCGACACGGTGGAGAGCATCTGGCGGGTGATCATCGGCACCTTCACCTATGTCCAGTCGAACTACGCGGTCCATGCGGACATCTCGGGCGGCGATGCGCCCATGCGCGACTCGGCCCGGTTCCATTTCGGCTTCACGGTACCCTACGTCACCCATCCGAGCGCGGCGGCGGTGATCGAGGCGGTGGCGGCGTCCCGCGGCGACCTCGGCATCTTCCGGCTCGACCAGGGCGCGACGAGCGGCGCCTGGTGGCGCACGCTGGCCGACAAGCGCCGCCCGAAGATCATCGCGCGCCTGCCCTTCATCGAGCGGCCCGACCATCCGGCCGGTACCCCGGTCTTCGTGATCTCCAAGCCCCTGACCGATGCGGCCGTACGCGACGTGGTGCTCTACGCCGCCCAGTTCGAGCGCTGGCACAAGGGCGCCAACGAGGCGCTCGCAGGGCTCGGCGGCGAGGTGGTGGCGAGCGCGGCCGACACCAACGGATTGTCGGAGCTCATCGCCGTGCCCGGCACCGTCGAGCCCGCGCAGCTGCGCCAGGCCCTCACCAAGGCAGGCGCGAGCCTCGCCCAGCTCGCCGAGATCGGCAGCCATGCCGAACGTTTCCACGTGAAATGAACATGAAGCTGCGCTAGAGCATCCGCCAACAGACCGATTGCTAGGAAGTGAAGATGTCCGCTCGTCCCCAGCCCCGTCCCGGCGTGATGCAGATCGACGCCTATGTGCCCGGCAAGAGCAAGGCCGCAGGGGTTTCCAAGGTCCACAAGCTCTCTTCGAACGAGACGCCGCTCGGCCCCTCGCCGAAGGCCCTGGAAGCGATCCGGGCTTTCGACCATCTCGAGCTCTACCCGGACGGCGCCTCCACCCGGCTGCGGGAGGCCATCGCGGCGCGATACGGGCTCGATCCGAACCGGATCATCTGCGGCGCGGGCTCGGACGAGCTGCTCGCGCTGATCACGAATGCCTATGTGGGGCCGGGCGACGAGGGCATCTTCACCGAGCACGGGTTCCTGGTGTACCGCATCGCGATCCTGGCGGCCGGCGGCACGCCCGTGGTGGCGCCGGAAAAGGACCTGCGCACGGATGTGGATGCGATCCTGAGCCGGGTGACGGACAGGACCAAGATCGTCTTCCTGGCCAATCCCAACAACCCGACGGGCACCTATATCCCGTTCGACGAGGTCAAGCGCCTGCACGCCGGGCTGCCGTCGCACGTGGTGCTGGTGCTCGACGCGGCCTATGCGGAATATGTCCGCCGCAACGACTACGAGTCGGGCCTCGAGCTTGTCGCCACGTCCGAGAACGTGGTGATGACCCGCACCTTCTCGAAGATCTATGGCCTCGCCAACCTGCGCCTCGGCTGGATGGTGGCGCCCGCCCACATCGTCGATGCGGTCAACCGCATCCGCGGACCGTTCAACGTCAGCGGCCCGGCCATGGCCGCCGGCATCGCGGCAATCCAGGACGAGGCCTATGTGGCGAAGGCGGTCGAGCACAATGAGCGCTGGCTCGCCTGGCTCACCCGCGAGATCGAGGCCCTGGGTCTGACGGTCACGCCGAGCGTCGGCAATTTCCTGCTGATCCACTTCCCGCAGGAGAAAGGCCGGACGGCGAAGGACGCCGACGCATTCCTGTCCGGCCGCGGCCTGATCCTGCGCCGGATCGAGGCTTACGGCCTGCCGCATGCCCTGCGCCTGACCGTGGGGGATGAAGAGGCGAACGGCCTCGTGGTGACGGCTCTGCGCGATTTTCTAGGCGGCAAACATGCCTGAGCGTCTCGGTCCCCCCCTTGAAGAGCCGCTCTTCGGGCGCGTCGCCCTCGTCGGTCTCGGGCTGATCGGCTCGTCGATCGCCCGCGCCAGCCGGCATCTCAACCTCGCGCGCACCATCGTGGCCATCGATGCGAGCGAGGCCGTGGTCGAGCGGGTGCGGGAACTCGGGATCGCCGACGAGGCGACCACCGATGCGGCGGCGGGCGTGCAGGATGCGGATCTCGTGATCCTGTGCGTGCCGGTCGGCGTCTGCGGCCAGGTGGCCGCGGCCATGAAGCCGGGCCTGAAGCCAGGCGCCATCGTGTCGGATGTGGGCTCGGTGAAGGCCTCCGTGATCGCGCAGGTGCAGCCGCATCTGCCGGACGGCGTCTCGTTCGTCCCGGCCCATCCGGTGGCGGGCACGGAGCATTCAGGGCCCGATGCCGGCTTTGCGACCCTCTTCCACAATCGCTGGTGCATTCTCACGCCGCCGGAGGGCACGGACGAGACGGCCGTCGCACGGGTGCGTGCCTTCTGGGAGGCCATGGGCTCCAATGTGGAGGTGATGAGCGCGCAGCATCATGACCTGGTGCTCGCCATCACCAGCCACGTGCCGCACCTGATCGCCTACAACATCGTCGGCACGGCGGCGGATCTGGAGACCGTCACCCAAGGAGAGGTCATCAAGTTCTCGGCCGGCGGCTTCCGCGACTTCACCCGCATCGCCGCCTCGGATCCGACCATGTGGCGCGACGTCTTCCTGCACAACCGGGAGGCCGTGCTGGAGATGCTGGGTCGCCTCAACGAGGACATCGCGCTCTTGGCCCGCGCCATCCGCTGGGGCGAGGGCGACAAGCTCTTCGACCTCTTCACCCGCACGCGGGCCATCCGCCGCGGCATCATCTCGTCGGGTCAGGAAACCCCGGAGCCGGATTTCGGCCGGCGGCGGGACGACAAGGCATAAGCGGGCTCAATAGAGCGGCTGCAGCCTCACGTTCGGGATCACGAAAGGTCCCACGGCCAGGAAGCCGTTCTCGAGCCGCAGCGGCGGCAGGGTTGCGAGCTGGGGCTTGGCATTGGGCTGAGCCGCATTGGCCCGCGGGCCCTGTCCGAGCAGCATGCCGAGAAGATTGCCGCCGATACGCCCGCCGGTCAGGTTGCCGAGAAGCCCGTCGAGGCCGGCGGCCGCGATGGTGAGCTGCCCCGTGGGCCGGTGCTGATCGTCGAGGCGCAGCTCCCCCTTGGTCTCGATCTGGCGCGCGCCCTTGGTGGCCGAAAGCATCAGGACATCGAGCTTGCCGCCGGCATTGCGCCAGAGCTCGAGCTCCTCGGCGATGGTACCGCCCTTGAAGCCGTCGGCCTGGGTCACGGTGATGTCTGCGTTCAGGTTGGTGGCCTCCTGGCCGCCGACCAGGGCATCGAGAATGGGGATGCGCGCCTCCGTCACCGAGGCGGCCACGTCGCCGGCGAGTTCGCCCCGCCGCGAGGGATTGGGGCGCACGTGAAGCTCCAGGTGCTTGCCCGATCCGGCGATCTCGCCGCCGCCGAGGCCGGTGACCGTCACCTGCGGGGCGTTGGCGGCGAGCGACAGGCGCTGCAGCCCGCTCTGCGAGGTATTGATGCTGGCCTGCAGGAGATCCCAGCGGCCGTTGACCGTCACGGTGCCGTCGCTCACCCGCAAGGGTCCGGCCATCTCCACGATGACCCGACGGGGCTGGTAGACCTGCGCGACGGCCTCGGTGCGCCCGAAGGAGGCCACGACGGCGCCCCGCTTCAGATCGAGACTGTTGCAGACGATCTCGATGCGGAACGGGTAGCCGACGATGGTGCGGTCGCCGCAGGTCCATTCCCGGCCCTTCCGCGCCTCCGCGGCGATCCAGCCGTCGAGCGCTTCCGCCGTGCGGCCGCGGATCACGAACCAGGCGACGCTCCAGGCGATGGCGAGGAGGAGCAGCAGCACGAAGGGCGTGTAGAGCCAGAAACGACTGCGGCGAACTTTCCCCGTCGGGGCGGCCTGATCCATGCGCGATCTCCTGTTGTGCTGATGCGTGGTTACTGGTAGCGCCCGAAGCAGGCAAGGTTCGGGCGCGGGTGACATGAAGGACCTCACGGAGGATTTATGGGTTTTCGGCTACGGCTCGCTCATGTGGCGGCCGGGCTTCCCCTTCGTCGAACGGGCCCATGCCCATCTCTACGGCTATCACCGGTCGCTTTGCGTCCTCTCCCATGTCCATCGCGGCACGCCGGAGCATCCGGGACTCGTCCTGGGGCTCGACCGGGGCGGGCGCTGCCATGGGGTGGCCTTCCGGGTCGCCTCCGAGGAAGCCGAGGCCACGATCCAGTACCTGCGTGAGCGCGAGCAGGTGACGTCGGTCTATCTGGAAAGATATTTGCCCGTGAGGCTCGCCGATGCGCGCCGGGTTCGCGCTCTTGGCTATGTGGTCGACCGAAACCACGGGCAATATGCGGGCCGCCTCTCCTTCGATGAGGTGATCCGGCTTGTGCGTCAGGGCGAGGGCATCTCCGGGCGCAATCCCGACTACGTGCGCTCCACCTACGAGCATCTCATCGGCATGCACGTGGTCGATCCCCTGCTGCACCGGATCGTCGACGCGCTCGATCAGGAATCCTGAGTCTCGTCCTCGCACAGATCCTCGAAGATCGCACGGCGGTCGTCCTCGGTCGCGGCGAGACGGTGGATGTGGAGTTCGGTGGCGCCCAGGTCCCGGACCTTGGCGAACCAGCGCATGCGGGTCTCCTCGCTCGGATCAGATGCCGCCATCGCGGCATCGATCACGATGCCATTGCCTGCCCGGTCCCGCTTCACGGCAAGGATCACAGCGTCGGTGACCTCGAGAAGCTCCGTCTCGTTCAGCGGATGCACGCCGACGATGTAGCGGCGTCCCGAACGGCCGCGCCAGGAGCTCAGGGTGGAAGAGGAGCGAAGCCCTGCGGTCGCCCGTAGCCTTTCCTCGCGCACGCCAGCCCTCCGCATTCGGTCGTTGCGGAGATCCCGCATAGCCGCATTCCAGGATATGGTTCGTTTGTTCGCCATATGTTCTTATATGTAAGAACGCGCGGGTGAGTCGTCAAGATTGCTGAAAGCTTGGCTGCGCTTAGGTTTGCGAGGTTTTGTGCGTTTCCGCACTCCTGCCGTCATACCGGCTTTGTGCCGGTAATCCCGACGGCGAGGCTTCACGAGACTTTGGACAGCGAGGCATCCGAGGCAGTGGCGGAACCCAGGCCCAGCTCTTTCCGGCCCTCTTCCAAAAGCCGGTTGGAGGCCGTCTCGATCCGCTCCTGCACCAGCTTGAAGAATTCCTCGCGCGGCAGCCCCGGAGCGATGGGATCCTGGACCTCGATCCGCACCGTGCCGGGACGGCGGATGAACTGGCGTCGCGGCCAGTACAGGCCCGAATTCATGCCGACCGGGATGCAGGGAAAGCCGAGATTCTGGTAGAGATGGGCGACGCCGTACTTGTATGCCGGGGGAGCGCCCGGCGGGCGGCGGGTACCCTCGGGAAAGATGATGATCTGGCGCCCGTGCTGGGCCTCGTCCTTGGCCCGCGCAGTCATCTGCACCAGGGCCAGCGACCCCGCCTTGCGGTCGACAGGCACGCAGCGCGCCTTCGCCAGATGCCAGCCGAAGAAGGGGATCCACATCAGCTCGCGTTTGAGGATGTAGGTCGGATCGTCCAGGATTGTCACGAGGGCGAAGGTCTCGAGGAACGACTGGTGCTTGGCCGCCACCAGGGCGCCGCCCGGGGGGATCTTCTCGCGCCCAGTGATTACGACCCTGGTCCCGGCAATGACGCGCAGAAGCCAGAGCGATGTCTTGCCCCAAGCCTTGACCAGTTCCATGAACACGCGGCGCGGCATCACGAGGCCTGGGACCAGGATGATCAGCCACAGGATCAGGTTGGCATAGAAGGCGACGTTGAACAGCAGGGAGCGGACGATCAGCATGGCTTCTTGAAAACGAAAAGCGGAGCATCGTGCTCCGCGGGCGGGGCACCTTAGCGCATTGTACAAAAAAGTGGACCCGGTTTTCCGCGTCCACCGATGCGCGACTCAGGTTGAGCATCGAACCCAAAAACGCCTTGCACTTCAGGGGTCGATGCTTGGGTTTTTCTCGGGGCCCTAGCGCCAGAGCGGCTCGGCGACGACCTGCGCCTTGATGGGCGCCCCGCCGCTGATGATGTTCGCCACCGAGGAGCGCTCCGGATCGCCCTCGAATCGGGTCCGAACCCAGACGGCCAGGAATTTCAGGTATTCGGTGAAGATCACCCGGGCCACGGCCGGATTGTGCCACCAATCATGCGGATCGATGGTGGCCGCGACCGGGTAGGGGATCTTCTGGAGGTTCGGTAGGGCGTGGTCGAGCTCCACCAGGGTGCGGGGCATGTGATAGTTCGAGGTCACCACGATGATGGCATCGAACCCGTTCGCCTCGGCCCAGCGTCGGGTCTCGATGGCGTTGCCGATGGTGTTGCGGGCCCGGTAGTCCAGGTCCACGCAGCAGTCGAACAGCCGCCGCTGCCCCGGATTGAGGCGGGCGATCTGGTCCCGGCTGGTGTTCTCGTTGACCCCTGAGATCAGGAGCCTCTTGGCATAGCCCTTGGCGAGCAGGTCGATGGCGTCGCCGATCCGCTGCGCACCGCCCGTCATGGCGACGATCCCGTCGGCACGCGTCTCGGGGGGCTGCTCGAACCGGTCGAGGTGATAGACGAAGCCTAGGAATCCGAGGAACCCGACGACCAGGGCCGCGATGCAGCTCCAGAACCCGACGGCCAGCAGGCGGCTCAGCAGGGAGCGCCGAACGGGGTGCTTAGCCGTTGGCGACATGGTCCAGCCCCAGCCCAAGGCCTCCGTGGAATCCATGGCGCCCGGCGCACTCCAACTCTGCGTTCGCGAGGTCATCTTGGATGACATTAATGGAGATTGCGGCAATGGAGAGGCAACCCGCTCTTTCCCTGTTAACTGTCAGCATCAACCATTTTCGTTAAGAAAGCGTCTTACGGTCAAGCGCGAGACGATGCCGGTGATGAGCGCGACGAGGAGCGCGATGAGGACCACCACCGCATAGCCGCTCCAGCTGATGGTGAAGGCGCCGAAGAGCGCCTCAAGCTGGTCGCCGGTCGGGCTCGCTCGCCAGGAGCGGGTGACGAAGCCCAGGATCAGGGTAAGGATCAGGGCGGCGGCGGCCCCGATGGCGCTGCCGCGCAACCCCAGGCGGAAGAAGCGGCGCTGGAACTCCCTGGCGATGAAATCGTCGTTCGCGCCGACGAAATGGAGCACCTCCACCACCTCCCGGTTCCCGGCCATGGCGCCCCTCGTGGCGAAGATCACGGCCAGGCCCGCGGCAACGAGCACGAGGGCCACGAGAAAGACCCCGACGCCGATGATCGTGTTGGCCATGGTCGAGAGCCGGGAGACCCAGAGGGCATGGTCGTCCAGAGTCGCGCCGGGCACATCGCGCTGCAGGGATTGCCTCAGGCTGCTGAAATCCGGTTTCGCGTCCTGACCGATCTTAATCACGATCAGGCGGGGAACCGGCAGGTCCTTGAAGTCGAGGCCGGTGCCGAGCCACGGCTCGAGGAGGCGCTCGGATTCCTCCTTCGAGAAGGCCTGAGCCTGCTCCACGCCGGGCGTCTGCCGGGCCAGCGCCACGGCGCGGTCCACGTCCTGGTCGATGGAGCGTTGCGGATTGGGTCGGATCTGGATCGTGACCTCGCGGGCAATCTCGGAGCGCCATTGGGCGGAGCTCGCAGAGACGAGTTCGGCGCCGCCGGCGCAGAGCGCTGCGAGGAAGGTCAGGATGGCGATGACGGCGGCGAGCGCCTGGCCGCCGGCCGAATCCACCGGCACGAGCGGGGCGTTCCGGCTCAAGGAGGCGGGCAGGGAGCGCTTCTGCCCGTCGGCAGCAGCGGCCTTCCTCGGGCGGGGGTGGGGCGCGGCGCTCATTCGGCTCACTCGTCGATATGCAGCCGGCCGTCGCCGAGCACGAGGCGGCGCACGTCGAGCTGATCCATGAGGCTGAAGTCGTGGGTCGCGATGACCACCGAAGTTCCGAGACGGTTGAGTTCGATGAAGAGGCGTAAGAGGCGGCGGGCGAGCGACGGGTCCACGTTGCCCGTGGGCTCGTCGGCGAGCAGCAGGTCCGGGCGCACGATCAGGGCGCGGGCGATGGCCGCGCGCTGCTTCTCGCCGCCGGAGAGCACGGGCGGCAGCATGTGCATGCGGTCGCCCAGGCCCACCCAGCGCAGCAGCTCGACCACCTCCGCCCGGTAGCTCGATTCCTCCTTGCCCTGCACCTTGAGCGGCAGGGCCACGTTCTCATAGGTGGTCAGGTGGTCGAGGAGACGGAAATCCTGGAACACCACCCCCATGCGGCGGCGCAAGCCGGTGAGCTCGTCCTTGGAGATCCGGGACACGTCCTCGCCGAACAGCGAGATCAGGCCGCGGGTCGGCTTCACAGACATGAGAATGAGGCGCAGCAGCGTGGTCTTGCCGGCGCCCGATGGGCCGGTGAGGAACTGGAAGGAATTGGGCTCGATGGAGAACGTCAGGTCGCGCAGGACCTCGGGCCCCATGCCGTAGCGCACGCCCACATTCTCGAAATGCACGGTCGGAGCCGCGCTCTCGTCGTCCTCGTGGTGAAACGCCCTCACGCGTGCTCTAGCCATCCTTGGAGGTTGTCCGGTTCTTGTGGCGGACGAAGACCGCGATTCGCCTTCTTATCGCCCGGGCATGGTTAGCAAGCCATAAACTTGCAGGGCCAGGACGGAAAGCGAGCGTTTCGCGGGACATTGCCGCAGGAGAACATGACCCTCCACGTCATCACCGGCCTTGAGCCGGTGATCCCGATTGTTTGAGGGCAGCGCCTTTCTGATCGAGATGGCCGGCACGAGGCCGGCCATGACGGGGAGGAGATCCACTTACATGCACTATGGCTATGGATTTCCCTCCGCTGCGCTCCGGCCGGGAATGGCGCAGATCCCTGCCGATCACCTGCAAAAACCACCAACTCCGTTTGACATCCCGGCGCAAGCATGGTCGTGAAGAGGTGAGCCTGACAGGCCTCTGACTTCTTTGCTGGATTGATGACGATGAGCACTGCCCCCCGGATCCGGGTTCTCTTCGACGAAGACACGATCGCCAAGCGCAACGAGGCGCTGGCCCAGGAGATCGCGGCCGCCAAGCCGCAGA
Source organism: Microvirga sp. CF3016 (assembly GCF_036314085.1). NCBI lineage: Bacteria > Pseudomonadati > Pseudomonadota > Alphaproteobacteria > Hyphomicrobiales > Methylobacteriaceae > Microvirga > Microvirga sp. CF3016. Next base: position 95,913 of record NZ_JAYGGM010000003.1, on the reverse strand, counting down.
ACCTTCTCGTCGTCGCCGTGCTCAAAGGCAGCTTCATGTTCGCCGCGGACCTAATCCGCGCCCTCCACCGCACCGGCCTTACGCCGCAGGTCGAGTTCGTGCATCTGTCGAGCTATCTCGACGGCACGGTCTCCACCGGCAACGTGACGATCCTGCGTGACGTGGAAAGCGACGTGCGCGGCCGCGACGTGCTGCTCGTGGACGATATTCTGGAGTCGGGCCGCACGGTCACCTTTGCCAAGGACCTGCTGATGGCCCGCGGCGCCAAGAGCGTGAAGACCGCGGTGCTGCTGGAAAAGCCGGGTAAGCGCGCCGTGCAGATCCATCCGGACTACGTGGGCTTCACCTGCCCGGACGTGTTCGTGGTCGGCTACGGCATGGACGTGGCCCATTCCTACCGCCAGCTGCCCTTCGTGGGCGTGGTCGACCATCTCGACAACAGCCCGGACCTGTTCGACAAGCCGGGGTCGTGATCACCCGTTGAGGCGCCAGATCGTCCCGTTGAGCAAGGTCGCATAAGCGACCCAGGCGAGATAGGGGACGAGCAGGAGGCCGGCCGTGCGGTCGAGCCGCCAAAAGGCCCGGATGGTCGCAATGATCGCCACGATCAGGGCCGCGATGACCACGAGGCCCGCCAGCGGGCTCTGGCCGCCGAAGAAGGCGAAGGACCACATGCCGTTCAGGACGAGTTGCGCGAAGAACGCCACGATGGCCGCCGCTCGGCCGGGCCGGTTCTCCGGCAGGGCGAGAATGCGCCACAGCGCATAGGCCATCATGGCGTAGAGCAGCGTCCAGGCGACCGGGAAGGCCCAATTCGGCGGCGTGAAGCCCGGCTTCTGGAGGCCCGCATACCAGGTCGGGATGTTCAGCTGGGTGATGAGGCTTGCCGACATGGCCACTGCGACCACCGGCACGACGGCCACCAGGAAGCGCGGCAGCCGCGGCATTGCATGGCTGCCCGGCGCAGTTTGGTCTGTATGCATGCTCGAAATCCCTCTATGAGGTGCGCATCATTGTCCTACGTGACGCAACCTGTCACGCTTGCGGAGGTTCCCCATGTCGTCATCGCGTTCCCCGTGGTCGAAGCGCAGCCTGACCGCTCAGGCCATGGGCCATGTGGATCCGATCACGAAGGCGATCGTGCCGCCAATCCATGTGACGACCACCTATATCCGCGATGAGGACAACGCCTATTCTTCCGGCTTCGTCTACGGCCGGCCCGACAACGCCACTGTCCGCGAGGCGGAGGAGGTTCTGGCCATGCTGGAGGAAGCCGAGGCGGGCGCGCTTCTGTTCTCGTCCGGCATGGCGGCGGCGACGGCCGTGTTCCAGGCGCTCGATCCGGGCGATCACATCGTGGCCTCCAAGGTCATGTACTGGGCCCTGCGCAACTGGCTCATGACGGAGGCCGTGCGCTGGGGGCTCAAAGTCGACTTCGTGGAGACCGACAACCTCGATGCCATGCGCGAGGCCGTGAAGCCGGGCCAGACCAAGCTGGTCTGGATCGAGACGCCTTCGAACCCGCTCTGGACCATCACCGACATCGCGGCTGCCGCCGAGATCGCTCATGCGGCCGGCGCCCGGCTCGCTGTCGATTCCACCACCGCCTCGCCGATCCACACAAGGCCGCTGACGCTCGGCGCCGACATCGTCATGCATGCGGCCACCAAGGTGCTGAACGGCCATTCCGACGTGGTGGCGGGCGCCCTCGCGGGCGCCAAGGCCGACGCTTTCTGGGCCAGGGTCGCGTCCATTCGCAAGATGCAGGGCGCGATCCTCGGGCCGTTCGAGGCCTATCTCCTCATGCGCGGCATGCGCACGCTCCACGTCCGGGCCTCCGCGCAGGCAAAAAGTGCTCTCGATCTGGCACAGCGCTTTTCCGCTCACCCGAAAGTGGCCCGTGTGCTCTATCCCGGCCTGCCGCAGCATCCAGGCCATGACATCGCCGCCCGACAGATGGAAAACGGCTTCGGCTACATGCTCTCGATCCAGGTCTCGGAGGGCGAAGCCGCTGCGATCCGCACAGCCGCACGGGTGGGCTTATGGAAGCGGGCCACCTCCCTTGGCGGCGTCGAGAGCCTGATCGAGCACCGGGCCTCCATCGAAGGCCCCGGTACCCCGTGCCCGCCGGATCTCCTGCGCCTCTCCACCGGCATCGAGGATGTTGAGGATCTCTATCGCGATCTTGATGAGGCGCTGCGAGCTGATTAGGCAAAGAGACGATCTCCTGCGCAATGAAGCGTGTGCAGGAGATCGCAGCTCTTAACCTCTGGCCCGGGCGACGAAGAGCGCAAGCCCGACGAGCAGAAGCGCCAGCAGGCTGAAAACCGTGCGCAGCGTGTTCCACCTGGTCCAGGGACCGGCATACTCAGCCCAGAGCCGCGCGGCTTCGGGCAGGCTCTCCGGCACCGTAACCCGAGCCAAGGCCTCGTTCATTGGAACGTTGATGAACAGCGTCGGCAAAAAGGCTCCTGCGACATAGACGAGCGCTGCACCTGCCATGATCCAGGAGGCCGCCCTGCGCCCGAGACAGGCGAACAGCAGGGCCGTCACGAGGGCCATCACCGGTGTGCCGAAGAAGGCGGGCGCAAAGGCCATGTTGCGGACCGTGGCATTGATGCCTTGCATGGCGGCAACCGCATGGCGCGGATCGATCGCTTCCAGGCCGAACATCACCGAACAGGCATAGGCATAGAAGAACCCGGCGATGCTGCCGGAGAGACCGAGGGTCACGGTGGCTGAGAGAGCCGTCAAAGCGGGAACGACCGGGATGGTTGAGGGGGCATTCTCTTGGCCGAGCGTGATCATTAGTTTCGCTCCAATGCGTAGAGTACCGTACGGTACGCATTATCAGTACCGTATGGTACTCCGTTGATCAAGGTGCTATGAGGAATTCTGTCAGATCAGGTGCGAGATCGGGTGATGGCGGACAGGCGGCAGGCAATTCTCGAAGCGGCCCTCTCGCTCCTGGAGCGCGGTGGTCTGCAAGCTCTGACGACGGCGGCGCTCGCCCGCGAGGCGAAATGCTCGAAGGAGACGATCTACCTTCTGTTCAAGGATCGCGACGACATTCTCGGAACTCTCGTGGCCGAGCAATCCGCCCGCCTCAACGGCATGCTGGAGGGCATCGACGGAGACGACCCCCTCGACGCTCTCACGGAGGCCGGAGCCCGCCTGCTGGATCTCCTGACCTCCGATGCTTCCCTCGCCATCAACCGGGCGGCCTTGGGCGATCCCACGGGCTCGCTCAGCCGCATCCTCATCGAGGCCGGCCGCAACAGGACGGCCCCCCTTTTCATCCGCCTGCTCGAACAGGCAAGGCTGCACGGCAGGATCGGTTTCACGGATGGGCCGGAGGCGTTTCGAACCTTCTATGGGCTCCTGATCGCCGACCGGCAGATCACGGCCCTGCATCGGGTCGAAGGCGCCCGCCCTCAGCCGGACGAGCGCCGGATTCTGGCCGAGCGAGCCGTTCATGGACTGGCGGTGCTGCTCCCGCCACAGCCCGTTGGCCGCATCAGAACGCTGTGAGACAAAGCCGCCTCGGCTGCTTTTAGCCAGCTATCTTGATCCTGTCACAAAACCTGTGCTTCTCTCGGCTAGAGGCGAATGCATTTCGCAAAAACGACAAGTCGAGGGAAGACCATGACCCATCCCATGAACCGCCGCCGCGTCCTGCAGACCGGCGTGGCTGCTGCCGCCATTGCCGGAATGCCCCGGTTCGCCTTCGCGGCCGGTCCGGTGGTGAAGCTCCGCATCCTGGAGACCACCGACCTTCACGTGAACATCTTCCCTTACGACTATTATCGCGATGCGGCCGACGACACCGTGGGTCTTGCGCGCACCGCGACGCTCGTGAAGGGTGCCAAAGCCGAAGCCAAGAACAGCCTGCTCTTCGACAACGGCGACCTGATCCAGGGTTCGCCGCTCGGTGATTTCATCGCCTATCGCCGCGGCATGAAGGCCGGCGAGATGCATCCCATGGTCGCGGCCATGAACGAGCTCAATTACGATTGCGGCACGCTCGGCAATCACGAGTTCAACTATGGCCTCGAGTTTCTGCAGAACTCCCTCGGCGCCGCGAAATTCCCGCTGGTCTGCGCCAATGTCATCAAGGCGAACGGCGAGACCCTGCAGAAGCCGTGGATCGTGCTCGACCGCGAGTTCACCGATGAATCCGGCGCGAAGCAGAAGCTGAAGGTGGGCGTGATCGGCTTCGTGCCGCCGCAGATCGTGCAGTGGGACAAGTCCCATCTCGACGGCAAGGCCACCACCATCGACATTGTCGATGCGGCGAACAAGCATGTGCCCGATCTCAAGAAGGCCGGCGCCGACATCGTCGTGGCGCTCTGCCATTCCGGCATCGCCGGCGGCGAGCGCAAGGGCGGCGAGGAGAATGCGGCGCTGCATCTGGCGAAGGTCGACGGCATCGACGTGATTCTCACCGGTCACCAGCACTTCGTGTTCCCAGGCGGCAAGGAGTTCAATAACATTCCCGGCGTCGACGCGAAGGCCGGCACCCTGCACGGCAAGCCCGCCGTCATGGCCGGGTTCTGGGGCAGCCATCTCGGTCTCGTCGATCTCGAACTGACGAAGGACGGCAATGCCTGGAAGGTTGCGAACTTCCGCACCGAGGCGCGTCCGATCTACGACCGCGTCGACCGCAAGATCGTCGCGAAGGTCGATTCCGACGCGGCCGTGATGGCGGCAGCGCAAGCGGGCCATGACGCGACCCTGAAATACGTGCGCGAGCCCGTCGGCACGACGGCGGTTCCGATCCACTCGTACTATTCGCTCGTGTCGGACGACGCTTCCGTGAAGCTCGTGGCCGAGGCGCAGGCCTGGTACGTGGCGGATCAGCTCAAGGCCTCGCCTTTCAGGGACCTGCCGATCCTCTCGGCGGCGGCGCCCTTCAAGGCCGGCGGCCGCGGCGGTCCGAACTACTTCACCGAGATCAAGCCGGGCCCGCTTGCCATCAAGGACATGGCGGACATCTACATCTATCCGAACACGATCCGCGTGGTGAAGATCACGGGCGCCCAGGTGCGCGAGTGGTTGGAACGCTCGGCCGGCATCTACAACCAGATCGATCCGGCCAAGGGTGGAGAGCAGGAACTGATCAACCAAAAGTTCCCGGCCTACAACTTCGACGTGATCGCCGGCGTGCAGTACAAGATCGATCCGACGCAAGGATCGCGCTACGATGACAACGGCAAGGTCGTGAACGCCGATGCTCGCCGCATCAAGGATCTGACCTACAACGGCAAGCCCGTGGCGGACGATCAGCAGTTCCTCGTGGTGACGAACAACTACCGCGCAGGCGGTGGCGGCAATTTCCCCGGGGCGGACGGCACCACCATCGTGTTCGAAGCGCCGGATCTCACCCGCGACGCCATCATGCGCTACATCATCGAGAAGAAGGAAGTAGCCCCCAAGGCGGACGGCTCCTGGTCGCTCGCGGCGCCGGCTGGGGTCACCATGACCTTTACCACGGGTCCGAACGCCGCCAACTACCAGCCGGCCGGCATCAAGGTCGAGAAGATGGGCGATGCGCCGGAAGGCTTCGTGAAGTACCGCATCGTGAGCTGATCGTTCACGCAAGCGAGGTGCGAGGCGGCCGGGCAAGAGCCCGGCCGTTTTGCTTTGGCAGATCCACGAACATGCAGGCCATCACGGGGATGTGACCGGCCATGCGTCGTTTCGGCCAGCGATGGGAAAGTAGCGTTTTCCCGTGTCATCTGGCTGATCCTGTTGTCGAAAGCCGCCATAGCCCTGCCGAGGATGTGAAGGCTAAGAGGTCACTCTTCCGGGAGATAGAGGCGCCATTTACCCTGCATTAACCGGCGGCACTTCGAATGCCGGCTCCGCTGTGTTTCGATCTTTGTCTTGTTCCGATTGTTTCGATGATTGTGCTTCTCTACAGATTGGCCTCCTTTCTTCTTTTATCGATTGCGATGGCGACGACGGCCGTTGCCAACGAGGACGAGATCTGGAGCGAAAACATCACGTCGACCTGGTTGGATGATCATGTGGCGGCCAAACGTTCGGTGCTCCCCCGTCCGTCGCCGCGTCTGAGCCGCACGCAGGTCTGGGCGAACGGGATTGCCCGCACGGACATGCAGGCCTTCCTGCCGACGGATTTCGACCGCGCGGTCGGGGCCAAGATGCAGCCGTTCCAGGACTATAATTTCCTGATCGGAACCGAACTGATCCGGAGCGGCGGCGAGGCGAGCGGTCTGTCGTCCAAGGCGAGTTGGGAGGCGTTCCTGAAGCGCGATTGGGAGCGCCTCGGCGTCACAGTCGGACTGTCGACGGCAGGCTTCCTCGACAGTATGCAGAACGGCTATTCGCAAACACTCAGCGGCACCCTGGACATTCCGTTCGACTTCTCTCTCCAGGCCTGGAGCACGGAACTGCGGCTATCCCCCAGCATGAATCTGGATGGTCTGAGCGGAGACATCAGCTCCGGCCTCCTGTCGGAGATCGTCGGCCGGATCAGGCTGACCTCCCCTGCGGATCGCTTCCGGTCGGACCTTAATGTCAGGCTCGGCTACGGCATCGCACCCAGGACGCGGCCCGTGGCCTCCGCGACACTCGAGCTGCGCATCGCGCCCAATCTCTGACAGCAGGATGCCTGCGTAAGATCAGGCATTCCCGTTGACATTGCGACCTCGCGTCTCGTCTCCTGGGCCGACAATGTCACACGATTGAGATCATCCGACGCTATCGGCGCCGCATGAAGAACAGTTTCAGCAACGATGCTTTTGACGAGCGCCTGGACGCGGAAGATTGTTCCCTTCACTGCCCGGGCTGGTTTCATCTCTTCCTGGCCGGCCTGGGAGTGCTCGGCCTGATCGGTTATGGAATCTTGGGATAGGGGCATTGATCTGTATCCCCGGCCACAGACCCGTCGGCCGCAAAGACAGCGCAAAGCCGGTCATTCTGAACCTGACGCACCCTTGGCCGTTTCGCTGCTGGTACGCGTGAGAGGAGAGAATCGTGGGACAGCTGACCTTCGACGGCCGTGGGCCTTACAATCTGCCCGATGCAACCCATGCCGATGCGCAGAAGGACGATGACGGGTTCATGCTGTCGTTCCGCCTGTGGAAATCGGAGCAGGAATGGACCCTGGTGCGGATTCACGTGAGCCATGAGGAGGCCGACAAGCTCGTCCGGCAGATCGGGGATGCCCGCACGCGTTCGGACGGCTCAACGATCATCTAGGCCCGATATCTGCCGTCCGTCAGCGATTGCCGGATTCGATCTTCGACCTCTCAAAAGCCGTAATGTCGTTCTAGGTCGAAGGCATCAGCAGCTCGTTCAATCGGCTGCTGTCCTTTTAGGCGCAATCCTGCCCTCGAAGCATACTTGATTTCGAGGTGACCCATGAAACCGCAATTGCAGTCGACACACGGCTACCAGGCTCTTGTCGTCAACCGCGCGACAGGGGACTTGGCGACCCATCATCTGAACAGCGAAGATCACGAGCTTGCCCATGAATGGGCCCGTTGCCTGGCTCAGTCATGTAGAGTGGAGTTGTGGCATAATGCGCAGCTTGTCGGATCGTTTCCGCCCATGGCGAAGCGGACGGGGCAGCAGTTCGGCTAGTGCGTTCCCCCTTTCAGCCTGTGTGCTCTTACAATTGACTCGTCGCGCCTGTATGCTTGATCGATCAGTGGTTCCCTAGTCGGCCGCTGCCCTTTTGGGCGCATGAGGCGTCTCGAAGCTTTCCGGGCTTTGGAGAATGACGCATGCCAGTGGATCTGCCCCCGAACAAGAAGCCTGCTCTGTCCACGGAAGCGACGTTCAGTCTGCTGCTCGACCGGTCTTTGAACTGGCTTGCGGTGATCGTCGTGATCGGCCTGCTCCTGTGGGCTTACGAGCTGGGCCTCATGCCCCTGAGCTAGCGCATCGGACAATGTGCTAGCTCAGAAATCCACCCTCAAGGCAGCGGGATCAGATCGCTCATGGTCTCCGGCTTCGGCTCCTTGCCGAGGCGTCGGCGCTTGGCCAGGATGATAGTGCCGTTGAGCTCACCGCCGAAGAGGAAGATGGCCCCGAGCGTGTAGAGGAAGATCAGGGCCACCATGGCGGTGGCGAGGCCCCCATAGGTCGACGCATAGGCGCCGGGATAGAATTCGAGATACCAGCTGAAGGCGAAGCCGCCGAGAAGCCACAGGGCCAGCGTCACGCCCACGCCCGGCAGCACGGCGCGGAAGCGGCGGCGGCCTGCAGGCACGAGCTTGTGGGCGAGAAGCAGGCCCGCCACGATCACGATGGTCGCCACCCCGACCCGCAGGAAAGCGATCAATCCGTCGAAGGGTTTCAAGGCCGGTACCCAGGAGAGCACGATGCGCCAGACGAAGGGGCCGAGCACGACGAGCAGTGCCAGGGCGAGCAGCATCATGGCACCGGCGATCACGAAGGCGATGGATTCGAGGCGGGTGAGCCACCAGGCGCGGGTTTCGCGCACGCCATAGGCGCGGTTGAGACCGACCCTGAGGCTCTCCACGCCGCTCGATGCGAAATAGAGCGCGAGCACGAGGCCCAGGGTCACCACGTCGCTGCGCTTGACCGAGAGGATGTTGTGCACTTCGCCGGCGATCGGTCCTGCGACTTCCTGCGGCCAGGCCTCGAGGATGATATCCGCCACCTCGTCCGCAAGCGTCCCGGTTCCGAACAGGCTCGCCATTGCGGTGACCAGGATCAGGAACGGAAACAGCGAGGTCAGGACCGAGAGGGCGATATGGCTCGCGATCGCCCAGGCATCGTGCAGCACGAAGCGGGTGGAGGCGATGGCGACGAGTTCGAGCCAGAGGCGAAGGCGGTTCAAAAGACGGGTCTCCAGGAGGCTGGAGATGGTGCGACGAAAGCCAAGGGCAAGGAAACGACGCGGACGGGGCCGACACCGTGTTTAAGGCATTGAGATCGCGTGCGCACTTTTCTCTGCTCCTGCCGGTCGACTTTTAGACGAGGGAGTGCGGATCGACAAAGGTCGAGGTTCGGGCCTACAAGCCGTTGATCCGTTTCCCGTCTCCATCCTTCGTTCACGGCCATGAACCCGACCCTCTTCGCCCGCCTTGCGCCGCCGCTCTTCGTGTTCATCTGGGCGACAGGGTTCATCGTGGCGCGATTCGTGGCTCCCTATGCGGAGCCGCTGACCTTCCTGCTCGTCCGCTATGTGCTGGCGACCCTCGTCCTGGCCGGCATCGTCGCTGCCGCTCGGGTGTCCTGGCCCCGCACGTGGCATGACTGGCGCAACAGCCTGATCGCGGGCGTCCTCCTGCACGGGCTCTACCTGGGCGGCGTCTTCTGGTCGGTGAAGCATGGGCTGCCGGCCGGGATCTCCGCCCTGGTCGCCGGCCTCCAGCCGTTGGCCACCGGGCTTCTGGCCGGGCCTCTCCTGGGCGAGCGGGTTTCACCCCGGCGCTGGGCCGGGATCGGCATCGGCTTCATGGGTGCAGCCCTGGTGGTCGCCCCCAAGCTGGGAGACGGCGGCGTGCCGCCCCTGGCGCTCGGGATCTGCATGCTCGGGATGCTCTCCATCACCTTCGGGACGATCTGGCAGAAGCGCACCGGCAGCAGCCTCGATCTGCGGGTCAATGCGGCGATCCAGTATATCGGCGCGGCGGCCGTCACCCTGCCCCTCGTGCTCCTGACCGAGGAAGGGCACATGGACCTGACCCTGCCGCTTCTGGGCGCCATGGCCTGGGCCGTGCTCGGGCTGTCCATCGGCGCCATCGGGCTGCTGCTCTTCCTGATCCGTCAGGGCGCCGTGGTGGGCGTGGCGACGCTGCTCTATCTCGTGCCGCCGGTCGCGGCCCTGATGGCCTTCGCGCTTTTCGGCGAGACCTTGAGCCTGATCCAGCTTGCCGGCATGGGCCTCGCCGCCCTGGGCGTCGCCGTAGCCAGCCGGAGCTGAAACGCAAGAAGCCCCGGAGCGCGCTCCGGGGCTTCTTGCGTTCGAATCACTTCGTGATCTTCACGGACACCGGATCGCTGGCCGGGAACGTCTCTTCCACGCCCTCATCGAGCAGCTCGTCCTGATGCTTCTTCTTGCTGTCGGATGCCTTGTCGTCCTTGCGCTCGGGCTTGTCCTTCGCGCCGTCCTGATCACGTTTCTGGTCCGTCATCGCCTGTCTCCATCCTTGGGCCGGGGCTTCCATTTGACAGGACAACGCATCAGGCCAAGCTTCGATCCGTTTTCGCACGGCCATAAACAAAAACGGCGCCTCGCGGCGCCGTTTCTGACTCTCAGGAAGGCTCAGCGCGGCTGGCCCTGCTGCTGGTTGACGAAATAGTCGAAGGGCAGTTCGGCGATGCGGAACCAGGTGAGCTCCTTCTCGCGGAAGGCGTTCCAGGAATCGAACACTTTCTTGAACTTGGCGTTCGAGGCCGCGATCTCGCCGTAGAGCTTGTAGGCTTCCTTGTAGCTCTGCTCCATCACGTCGCGCGGGAAGGGACGCAGCTGCACGCCCTGGCCCACGAGGCGCCGAATCGCATCGGCGTTCTGCGCATCGTATTTGGCCACGCACATGGCATTGGCTTCCGCGCAGGCCGCTTCGAGAATCGCCTTGTAGTTGGAAGGAAGCTCATTCCACTTGTTCATGTTCACGTAGAGCGAAGGCTGCGCGCCGCCCTCCCAGAAACCCGGATAGTAGTAGTACTGGGCGACCTTCACGAAGCCGAGCTTCTCGTCGTCATGCGGGCCGGAGAACTCGACCGCATCGAGGGTGCCGCGCTCGAGCGCCGGGTAGATGTCGCCCGCGGCGAGCACCTGGGGCACCACGCCGAGCTTCTGCATGATCTGGCCGCCCATGCCGGCGATGCGCATCTTGAGGCCCTGCAGATCTGCGATGGACTTGATCTCCTTGCGAAACCAGCCGCCCATCTGGGCGCCCGTCTGGCCGGCTGGGATCGGGTAGACGTTGTAATCCTTCATGAACTCGCGCACGAGGTCGAGGCCGCCCCCGTAATGCATCCAGGCATTGTGCTGGCGCACGTTCATGCCCCACGGGACGGAGGTCTCGAACATGAAGGTCGGGTCCTTGCCGATGAAGAAGCTCGACAGGGTGTAGGAGCATTCGACAGCGCCGTTCTGGGTGGCATCGAGGGTCTGGAGTGCGCCGACGATCTCGCCCGCGGCGAAGGTCTGAAGCTGGAACTTGTTGTCGGTTGCCGCAGCCACGCGCTTGGCGATCATCTCGCCCGCACCGAAGAGCGTATCGAGGCTTTTCGGATAGGCAGAGGCCATGCGCCAGCGGATCTCCGGCTGCGCTTGTGCGATGGCCGGGGAGGCCACAGCGCCTGCCGCAGCTGCCAAGCCGGCACCCTTGAGAACTTTTCTTCTGTCCATGAACGTTTCCTCGACCGATTTATGTCGTCACTGCCGGTTCGGCTGAACAATCCATAAAGCCGGAGGAGGGCGGCTGTCACTCCACCTTCCGTCGAGACGTGCATGCAGCAGGCGAGGGCGCGCTATGCAGTGGTGTCATTCCGGGTGGCGACAACCACCCGGAATGACGAACGCTGGTCAGCGCTCTTCGTTGCCGCCCTTCGACAACGGGCGCTGCTGCTGGCCGCTATGGGCGCGGGCGGAGCGCTTCGGCGGCTTCTCGTCTCCGGTGGAAGAGGTCGAGCGTCCGCCGGACTGACTGGCCGTAGGATGACCGCGCACCAGGGTGCCCTTGGGCACGTCCACCGCATTACCGGGTGCTGGCACCCGGGCCCGTGAGGTAGCGCCGCCGCTCATGCCGGCGGGACCTGTCGTACCCTCGGTCCGCGCGGGGCGGGGAGCAGGGCTCTTCGCCGCGGTCGTGTTCACGCTCTCGGCGATCTCCTCGTTCGACATCTGGAAGCCGGCATCGTCGTCTTCCTCTTCCGGCACCTCCTTGAAAGAGTGGATGCCAGCCTTCGAGCCGCTCGTCGGACGATTGTCGTCCACGTGGTCGATGTCGAGATCCGGGTCGAGCTTCTTCGAGGCTCCCATGATGCCGGTGGCTTTCGCGGCCGCGCGCTTGGTGTTGCCGACATCGTTGCGCTGGGTCGGGCCTGCGACGAAATCATCGCCGGTCTCTTCCTGGGTGACTTCGTTCAGCACTTCGTCGACAGGTGGTTCCGGGGGGCGGCCACGTTTGTCTTGCGCCATGGGCTATTCCTCTTCTTGGGTTTCGAGCAGACGGCGTGTCTGCGACCTGCAAAGGCAACGTCCTGTCGAAGCAGGGTGTTCCGGCCCCGGATCCGTGAAAACGGGGCGGATTCCCTTATTTGCCAAGCTCTTTCTGGATGTCCTGCAGCATCGTCAGGTGCTCCTTGATCTGTCCGCTGGCCAGACGCGCCATGTTCGTCGTCTCACGATTGCCGGAGCCCTGCTTGAGATAGTTCTCCTGGAGCTTCAGCAATTCCTGATGGCCCTGGATCTGCAGGGCAACGTAGTCCCTGTCGAAGGCGGCTCCCGGCTGCGCCTTGGAGAGCCGCTCCATGGCCTGCGAGTCCTTCTGCGGCAGTTCGGGCGCGGTCGCGGCGGATTGCTGCGCACCCTGCGTGGTGGAGGCCGTCGCGTTCGGATCGGCGAAGGAGTGCATAATGTCGGTGAGGAGGTTCTGCTCGCCGATCTCGAATTCCGCGAACTGCTTCACGCGCGGGTTCTGCGCCTTGCTGAGAGCGAAGTTGGATTGCTGCAGCGAGACCGTGCTCAGCGCCAGCGCCTGTTGGACATAGTGCCGGTCGGCCTGCGATTGCTGCTGGCCCATGGCGGCCGGTGCGCTGCTGGCTTGGCCTTGGCGAGCGGGCGTCTGCGTGTCCTGCGGGGCGCCGCCCTGCTGGGTGCGCTGTTGGCGCTCCTGTGCATTCTGGCCGAGCGCCGGATCGGTGCGTGTCTCGGCGGGCTGCGGCGTGGTGGAATAAGGAATCGCCTGGTTCTGCTGCACCTGCTGGGCGAAGGCGGGAAGGCTGACGGCGGCCACGAGGCCGGCGATCACGAGACGGCGCGACATGAAGAACTCTCCTGCAATCGGAATTGTGAGGCGAACGCTTGCCGCGAGGTTTTTGTTCAGAGAGCCGATGCGGCCGGAAGCCTTGCGAGATCAGCACCAATCCTTGTCGGACGTCATCTGCATCTCGTCGGCCGCGCGCTTGATGTCGGACAGATCGACAGGATCGCTGAAGGGATCCTCATCGAGTTCCGTCACCCGGTTCAGGCGCTTCTGCCAGCGCCGCAGCTCGTCGATATAGGGTTGGAACGGCACCCGCTTCAGGCGTCCATTGTCCTCGACTAGGTCGCACAAGCCGTTGTGCAGCCATTCGCCGGTGTGCCAGTCGGGCATGTCGACGGCGGGAAAGAGGCACACGCCGTGCAGATCGATGCCCTTGCGCACTGCCGCCAGCGATTCCTCGACGATGTCGCAGAGCCAGTCCGGGCGGCCTTCGCGCAGGCCGCTCGTTTCGCCCACGATCATCGGACGGCGGTAGCGCTCCCAGGCATAGGTGAGGAGGTCTCCGAGCGGCCGGATGCGCTCGTCATGGGGCTCCAGCGACGCGTGCGGCCCATTCTCGCGATACTCCATCTGGCCGAACGAGTAGCAATTGACCCCCACGATATCGAGCACCTCCGGCGAGCCGCCGAGTTCCGGGTGCCGGCGTCCGGCGATCACGTCCCAGGCGTAGAAGGTATCCGTATAGGTTTCGTGCTCGGCCTCATCCTTCAGGTCGGGTCGATCCCGCGGCGCGACGACGAGGATGAGCGGATCGATATGCACCATGCGGGCTTGCGGGTCGATTTCGCGAATGGCTTTCACCGCCGCGATGTCGGCCCGGCACAGGGCCACGCGCAGCTTCTGCCGCAACGCGTCTGTCTTGCCGAAGGGCGCCGTCCAGCCCCACTCGCCGCCCATGAAGGCAAAGAAGGTGATCTCGTTGATGGGGGTGAAGAAGTGCGGGCCGCGGATGCGGGGCGTCACGTATTCGGCCGCAGCCCTGGCATAGGCGGCGAACCGGTCCACGAACTCGGGCGCGAAGGGATCGAGATCGTCGGGATAGCCGTAATGGCACAGGTCCCAGATCGGCAGGATCTGGTGGCGGTTCATGGCCGCGATGAAAGGATCGAGACCGGAGAAGTCGTAAGCGCCGCCCCTGTCCACGAAGGGCCAGGGAATGCCCTGGCGGGCGACCGCGATGCCGAGCGAGCGCAGGAAGGCATAATCCTCCTCCACATGCTCCCGATGCTGCGTCTCCGCAACGAGGTCGCGCCGGCCCTGGTCCTTCCAGATAAAAGTGGAGCATTCGAAGCCCGACAGGAAGAAGGTCGGGAAGATGCCCGCGTGAAAAGGGGTGTGGGTCGCATGTCCCGGCGGCGAATCGTGCAAGGTGCATCTCCTCCAAACCGTGGCCGGGGACTTGTCTTTCCCGCGACAAGCTCAACCATCCATCGCCAGGACAAGCGCATCGGGGACGCGGGGTTCCTCGCAAGGGTCGCGCGGCATGCGATGAACTTCATGCAAGCGTGTCCGTTGTGAGACTGCGCGATCCCGGACAGGAGGCACGATGCAGGAGCGGACAACACGAATCATCATGCTGGCCGTTGCGGTGCTGCTCGCGCTCGTCGTGCTTCAGCCCTACGTGAGCGGCTATCTCTTCTCGGCCCGGGAGCCGCGGCCTGTCGCGGCGCGCGGGGACCTCTCGGATTTCGAGCAGTCGACGATCCGCGTCTTCGAGAATGTGGCGCCCTCCGTCGTCCAGGTGGTGGCCTTGCAGGGACGCGGGCGCACGGGCGGGGAGCCGGCCGGGTCCGGCACGGGGTTCATCTGGGACGCGGCGGGCCATGTGGTGACAAACAACCACGTGGTGGAGAACGGCTCCTCCTTCGTGGTGCGCCTGGCCTCCGGAGAGGTGCTTCCGGCCGAAGTCGTCGGCCGAGCGCCGAACTACGATCTCGCCGTGCTGCGGGTCCAGCGCCGGGGTGGATTGCCCGCGCCGGTCCCGGTGGGACGCTCGGCCGATCTGAAGGTGGGCCAGACGGCCTATGCGATCGGCAACCCGTTCGGCCTCGACCAGTCGCTCACCACCGGCATCATCAGTGCCTTGAAGCGACGCCTGCCCACCAGCGGCGGACGGGAGGTCGCCGACGTGATCCAGACCGACGCGGCGATCAACCCGGGCAATTCCGGCGGGCCTCTGCTCGATTCCGCCGGGCGGCTCATCGGCGTCAACACGGCGATCTTCTCGCCCTCCGGCACCAATGCGGGCATCGGCTTCGCCATTCCCGTCGACGTGGTCAACCGGGTGGTGCCGGAGCTGATCCGCACCGGCCGCGTGCCGACGCCGGGCATCGGGATCCTGGCCAGCGACGAGACGCTCGCGGCCCAGCTCGGCGTCAACGGGGTGATCGTGGCGGGCGTGGTGCCGGGCTCGCCGGCAGATCAGGCCGGGCTGCGCGGCGTCGATCCGCGGGCCGGCATCATCGGGGACATCATCGTCGGCGTCGAGGACGCACCGGTGCGGCATCTGCCCGACCTGACGGACAGGCTCGAGCAGACAGGCGTCGGCAATACGATCAGCCTGAAAGTCCTGCGGGACAACCAGACGCGAACCATCGAGGTCCGTATTGTCGATGTGGGCGAGCAGGGGCCGCCGAGCCGCAGACCGTAAGTGAGGTACAACCTTGTCCATAAGGGTTTTGTTTCCGGAGGCCGAAACTTTCCCTCTAGCCCGCCGTTAGCCATCGAACCTTCACCAACGGAGGAGCGAATGAAACCTGACAGCACCGAACCCAACATCCTGGTGCAAAGCTCGGCAGTCGATCTGGGCGACATGTTTCCCGAATATGCGAAGACGAACGTTCTCCAGGTTGCCGGAAAATATTTCGGGCACCTGAGCGCGGCGTCCGTTCACGTGACGCGAGAGGGCATCACCTATCGCTGCACGGTGAACATGCAGATGGGAGCGCTCAAGATGATGAGCGGCGAGGCCAAGAACAAGGATCTCTATGCCGCCTTCCGCGCCGCCCTGCAGAAGACCGCCAAGCAGCTCCGCCGGTCGAAGCGCGAGCTGCGCGAAGACAAGGCCGAGCGCATCGACAAGGACATGCTCCTGCGTGAAGGCACATCGCCGCGCCGCGCTCAACGGCGCAGGGAAGATGCAATCCCGGCGGCGAACGACGAGGGCGATTACCGCATCGCCGCTGAATAATCCGACATCGCAACCTCCTGTCATCCCTGGCGCATGAAGTGCGGGAAGGGGATCCACAGTGCCGCGTCTGCGCATGGATTCCTGCCCTGCAATGGCTCTCACTATCTCCGGCCGGGAATGACACGATCAACGTCATGGCCGGGCTTGTCCCGGCCATCCCGATTGGGAGGGCGGTGCGCCTCACATGATCGCGATGACCGGCACAAGGCCGGTGATGACGCGCAGGGTGTTGCAAAGGACGTAGACAAAAAAGGCCGGGCATTGTGCCCGGCCTTTGTCATGAAGATTGCTGAAAGTGCCGCTCAGTTCAGCCGCACGCCTTCCGGTGGACGCTCCGACCCGACCGTCACGTCGCCGATCATCAGGCCCATGGGACCCGCATGCACCGGCACGGTCTCGCCGTCCCTGATCTCGCCGGCGAGAATCAGCTCCGCCAGCGGATCCTGCACGTGCTTCTGGATCACGCGCTTCAAAGGACGCGCACCGTAGGCCGGATCGTAGCCCTTGTCCGCGAGCCAATTGCGCGCTTCCGCGTCGAGCTGCAGCACGATCTTGCGATCCTCCAGCAGCTTCTGCAGGCGGCGCATCTGAATGTCGACGATGGCGCCCATCTCCGAACGCTTCAGCCGGTGGAACAGGATGATCTCGTCCACACGGTTGAGGAACTCCGGACGGAAGTGCGCGCGCACCACGCCCATGACTTCCTCGCGCACCGCATCGGTGTCCTGGCCCTCGGGCTGGTTCACCAGATACTCGGCACCCAGGTTCGAGGTCATGATGATGAGCGTGTTGCGGAAGTCCACGGTGCGGCCCTGGCCGTCCGTGAGGCGTCCGTCGTCGAGCACCTGCAGCAGCACGTTGAACACGTCCGGATGCGCCTTCTCGATCTCGTCGAACAGCACCACCTGGTAGGGCCTGCGGCGGACGGCTTCGGTGAGCGCGCCGCCCTCCTCGTAGCCTACATAGCCGGGAGGTGCGCCGATGAGCCGGGCGACCGAGTGCTTCTCCATGTATTCCGACATGTCGAGGCGGATCAGCGCCGTCTCGTCGTCGAACAGGAACGCCGCAAGCGCCTTCGTCAGCTCGGTCTTGCCCACACCCGTGGGCCCGAGGAACATGAACGAGCCGATGGGCCGGTTCGGATCCTGCAGGCCGGCGCGGGCACGGCGCACGGCGGTTGACACTGCCGAGACGGCCTCGGCCTGACCGACGACGCGCTTTGCGAGATCCTGCTCCATGTGCAGCAGCTTCTCGCGCTCGCCTTCGAGCATCTTGTCGACCGGCACGCCGGTCCAGCGCGAGACGACGCCTGCCACGTGATCGGGCGTCACCGCCTCTTCCATCAGGCCGCCGCCGTCGGCTTTCGCCTCGACATCCGAAAGCTGCTTCTCGAGACCTGGAATGACCCCATAGGAGAGCTCGCCGGCCTTGGCCCAGTCACCGTTTCGCTGCGCGGCGGCCAACTGATTGCGGGCCTCTTCGAGCTTCTTCTTGAGATCGGCCGCGGTGCCGAGCTTGTCCTTCTCAGCCTTCCAGCGCGCCGTGATGGCGGCCGATTGCTCCTCCAGATCCGCCAGCTCCTTGGTGAGGCGCTCGAGGCGGTCCTTGGAGGCTGTGTCCGTCTCCTTCTTGAGGGCTTCCTGCTCGATCTTGAGACGCACGATCTCGCGGTCGATGTTGTCGAGCTCTTCCGGCTTCGAATCCACCTGCATGCGCAGGCGCGACGACGCCTCGTCGACGAGGTCGATGGCCTTGTCCGGCAGGAAGCGGTCGGTGATGTAGCGGTTCGAGAGGGTGGCTGCCGCAACCAACGCCGAGTCGGTGATGCGAACGCCGTGATGCTGCTCGTACTTCTCCTTCAGGCCGCGCAGGATCGACACGGTGTCCTCCACCGTGGGCTCGCTCACGAACACCGGCTGGAAACGACGGGCCAGAGCCGCGTCCTTCTCCACGTGCTTGCGGTACTCGTCGAGCGTGGTCGCGCCGACGCAGTGCAGCTCGCCGCGGGCGAGCGCGGGCTTCAGGAGGTTCGATGCATCCATGGCGCCGTCTGCCTTGCCGGCACCCACCAGGGTGTGCATCTCGTCGATGAACAGGATGATGCCGCCCTCGGCCGCAGTGACCTCCTGCAGAACACTTTTCAGGCGCTCCTCGAACTCGCCGCGATACTTTGCGCCGGCGATCAGCGCGCCCATGTCGAGGGCGAGCAGCTGCTTGTCCTTGAGAGATTCCGGCACGTCGCCGTTGACGATGCGAAGCGCCAAGCCTTCGACGATGGCGGTCTTGCCGACGCCGGGCTCGCCGATAAGCACCGGATTGTTCTTGGTGCGGCGCGAGAGAACCTGAATGGTGCGGCGGATCTCCTCGTCGCGGCCGATCACCGGGTCGAGCTTGCCGTCACGCGCTGCTTCGGTCAGGTCGCGCGCATATTTCTTGAGCGCATCATAGGCGTTCTCCGCCGTCGCGTTGTCGGCGGTGCGGCCCTTACGCAGGGCATTGATGGCGGTGTTGAGCCCCTGGGCCGTCACGCCGGCCTGGCCTAAGATCTTCCCGGCCTCCGTGTCCTTCTCGACGGCGAGCGCCAGCAGCATGCGTTCGACGGTGACGAAGGAATCGCCCGCCTTCTCGGCGGCCTTCTCGGCCGTGTCGAAGAAGCGCATCAGTTCGCGGGTGGCCTGCGGCTGCGAGGCCGAGCCGGAAACCTTCGGCTGCTTGGCGAGCCATTGCTCGACGGCCGCATGCGCATCCCGGGAGCGCCCGCCGGCCCGGTCGATCAGGCCGGCGCACAGGCCTTCCGGATCGTCGAGCAGAACCTTCAGGATATGACCGGGAGCAAGCTGCGGGTGGCCTTCGCGCACGGCAAGGTTCTGCGCCGCCTGAACGAAGCCCCGGGCACGCTCGGTGTATTTCTCGAAATTCATTCTCATCCCTCCTCGGATCCGCCCGCCCTTCTCGAGGCACGGGCCGATCCTGCGATGTCGGACCTCCCTATGGAGCATCCGGTAAAGCATCGGATCCAAAAGTGGGAACCACTTTTGAGATCCATCCGATGCTCATCTTAACCTGCGCATCGTTGGGCGCGGAAAACCGGTATCCACTTTTCCGCACGACGCGCCAGAGCTTAATTGGTGTGTCCCATTCGCCACAACAAGGGGGGGAACCCGCTCGCGGCGCTGGCATTGACCCTGCAACGATTTGAGGAGGTTCCCATGACGCGCGATCCGCGCTCGGATGCCGAAAAAGCCCGCGCCGACCTGGCCCGCAATGCGGAGCTTGGCTTGGCCGTTCCAGAAAGTCCGCTTGAGGAAGGGCCGTCTGTGACGCCGGAAACCTTCGGCGACACCACCGAGAACGGTCGGGTGCCCCCGTTGCCCGGCCAGACGCCCGGGCAAGCCGAGGCGGACCGAGATATCGGCGATTCCACCGGGAGCATCACCACGTCCCGGGACATCCCGGTCGACCCCAAGAACGTGAAAGCCCCTCCCACCCATCGCAGCGACGAAGAAGACGGCGTGCTCTCGCGCGCCAAGGAGTGACAACAATGGCTCTATCCGATCTTTTCGCCCGTATCAGCCCAAGCCGGCGCCGCGCGGACAAAGCCGAGAAGGCCCGCGAGGAGTTGAAGGCCAATGCCGAGAAGGCCCTGCGCATGAAGCAGGAGGCCGGTTCCCAGACCAACATTCCCGAGCACCAGACCTCCCATGAGGGCATGCAGAAGGATCCCCACATGGTGGAGTTCGACCGCTCCAGCGGCCGCGAGGCGGGGTTCACGCCCCAGCTCAAGCGCTCCAAGGTGGCCCGTTCGGGCGACGCTTCGTAAGAGTTTCGGTTGCGAGAAAGCCCTGCCCGTCCGGCGGGGCTTTTTGTTGGCGGCTGGGTGTCGTTCCTCAGACGTCATGGCCGGGCTTGTCCCGGCCAACTCGATTGGAAAAGCACGGCACTTCACCGATCGGGATCACCGGCACAAGGCCGGTGATGACGTGAGAGGATTCCTTGCTCCCATCGCAGCTGCCTTCTATCGATAGGGCATGAGCATCCGCATCGCCTCCCTCCAGCGCTATCCGGTCAAGGGACTCTCGCCCGAGACGCTGACCCAGGTCGTCCTTACAAAGGGCGACTACTTTCCCGGGGACCGGCTGTTTGCCATCGAGAACGGTCCGGCCGGGTTCGACCCGGGCAGCCCGCAGCATCAGCCCAAGATCAAGTTCCTGATGCTGATGCGCAATGAGAGCCTGGCGCGGCTCAAGACCCGGTATCTCGATTCGATCACGACCTTGTTCATCGAGGAGGGCGGGCGCGAAGTGGCACGGGGCGATCTCTCCACGCGGGAGGGGCGGCTTGCCATCGAGGCCTTCTTCCGCCGCTTCATGCCCAGGGAGCTGCGCGGCCCGCCCAAGATGCTTGCCGCGCCCGAGGGCTTCCGCTTCACCGATTCCCGGCGCGGCTTCGTCTCGCTCATCAACCTGGCGAGCGTGCGCGAACTGGAGAATGTGGTCGGTGCCCCGGTCGATCCCCTGCGCTTTCGCGGCAACATCCATGTGGAGGGGCTGAACCCATGGGCGGAGTTCGACCTCGTCGGCCAGGTGCTGACCACGGCATCGGGCCTGCGTCTCAGGGTGACCAAGCGCATCGAGCGCTGCGCCGCCACCAACGTGGACCCGACGACCGGCCTCCGCGACCTGGAGATCCCCAAGAGCCTCATGAAGGCCTACGGGCACTTCGATTGCGGCATCTATGCCGAGGTGCTGAGCGACGGAATGCTCGGGACCGGCGACTGCCTCGAGGCCGAGCAGGGCGCCTTGGCTCTGTAATCTTCTCTCTTAGTGCGGGCGAGGCCCAGCGCCCTTCAAATCCGGATGGCTGGGCCAGCCCGGCCATCACGGAAGGTGGCCTCTGACGGATCGCCGGTCCTGCTCTCCGGCCAATAAAAAAGGGAGAGCCAGGCTCTCCCTTCCGGTATTCCATTGCGACGAAGGCTTACTCGGCCGCCGGTGTCTCGGCCGGGTCCGGCGTGAAGCCGGCGTTCTCGGCGTTGGCGGCCTCGATCATCTCCTGGCGGGTGCGGCGGCGGCGGCGCGGACGGGGAGCCTCCTCGTCATTGGCCGCTTCCTGCACCACCGGGGGAGCCAAAGGCGCCTCCTCGACGGCAGCCGGAGCCGGGGTGCGGACCGGGTTCGTCAGGAAGGCCGGCAGGGTGGCCTGCTCGGGCGCCTCGGCCTCGTCGCGGCGGCGGTCGCGCTGGAAGCGCTCGCGTCGCTCGGGCCGGTCACCGCGCTCGAACCGGTCGTTGCGCTCGGGACGATCGCCTCGGTCCTGACGCTCCTGGCGGTCGAAGCGGGCAGGACGCTCGTTGCGCTCCTGGCGCTCGCCACCCTCGGCGCGGGCCTCATAGGGCTGCTCGTCCCGTTGCGGATCCTGGCGCGGCGAGTCCTGGCGCTGGAAGTCCTGCCGTGGGCCACGGTCGCGCTGCTGGAAGCGCTCGCGACGGTCGCCGCGATCATTCCGATCCTGGCGGTCGTTCCGATCCTGCCGGTCGCCACGGTCCTGGCGATCGTTACGGTCGAAGCGCGGCTGACGATCGTTGCGCTCGCCCCGGTTCTCGTAGGGCTGCGGCTGGGAGCCGAAATCCTGGTCCTCGCCATTGCCGAAATCCTGGCCGCCGGCGCGCTCGAAATTCGGACGCTCGCCCTGGCCGAACTCGTCCTCGCCGCCTTCTTCGTCGAAGGAGCGCTGCTGGTAGCCGTACTGCTCGCGCAGCTGCTCCTGGGCAGCCGCGATGATGCGGTAATAGTGCTCGGCGTGCTGGAAGTAGTTCTCGGCCGCCACCGGGTCGCCGCTGGACTGTGCATCGCGGGCGAGCTGGCTGTATTTCTCGGCGATATGCTGAGCCGTGCCGCGGATCTTCACGTCCGGGCCGTTGGACTCATAGCTCTTGGTGAGGGGGTTGGGCCCCTTGTTGTTGTTGCGGTTGTTGTTGTTACGACCGCGCATACGCCTGTTTTGTCCTGGTCTCATCGTTCGCTCTATGAGCCTCGCTGGTTCTTCATGCCCACGCGATATGCAAGCCAATATTCACCGAACGGGCTCAACGCCCACCGTTCGCGTGGCAACCGTCTGACATTCGGCCATAGCCCATCAAAGGCTTGGCCATCCTTCAGTGTCGGGTTCAGGTGATCGCGCCAGGCTGTTTCTGTTTCAAAAGCCCCTGCCTGCGCGATTGATATCGTTTGGTCTTCCGGCATGCCCCGAGGGCTACCGATTTGTTTAGACCGAGGACGATGTCTAGATCCGAATCTAGCGGGTTCCGTCCGGTCCAACAAGGGCTAATTCCGATTTTATCCCGCCCTTGGACACAAAAGCCGCATCCTGTTCATCACGATCGCTTCATGGCGACGCAGCGGGGGTTGCCTGACAGATCGGAGGCGATCCGCAGGATTTCAAGGCCGTAAGCCCTTGCCAAGCTTACTAAATCTTCTGCCTGATCGTAGCCGATCTCAACCGCGAGGAGGCCGCCGGGCGCCAGCAGCCGCCCCGCTTCTCCCAGCAGGATCCGATAGGGCTCCAAGCCGTCGGGACCGCCGTCGAGGGCAAGCCTCGGGTCGTGCTCCCGCACCTCCTCGTCGAGGGTCGGGATCACCCCGGAGGCGACGTAAGGCGGGTTGGAGACAATGAGATCGAAGGAGCCCGAAACCGCATCGGCCCAGCGCGAGAGGACGAAACCGGAGCGGCCGCCCACCCCGTTGTCGGCGGCATTGGCCCGGGCTGTCACGAGGGCTCCGAAGGACAGGTCGACCCCGAGGCCTGTCGCCCGGGGTAGCTCGTGCAGCAGGGCGACCAGGATGCAGCCCGATCCGGTGCCGAAATCGACCACCTTGAGCGGGGCCTGTCGGTCCGGGAGCAGGTCGAGGGCGGTCTCCACCACCGTCTCCGTATCGGGCCGTGGCACCAGGGTCTCGGGCGACAGGCGGAAGGGCAGGCCCCAGAATTCCCGGGTGCGGGTGATCCGGGCGACCGGCTCATGGGCGAGGCGCCGCCGGGCGAAGGACGCGAGCGTTGCGGCTTCTTTCGGCGACAGGGGGGTCTCGGGCCGGGCGATCAGGTCCGTCGCGGAAATGCCGGTGGCCTCCAGGAGAAGGAGCCGGGCATCGAGCGCCGCGGTCTCGAACCCGGCCTCCATGAGCGTCCGGCGAAGCTCCCTCAGGGCCTCGGAGCGGGTCCTCAAGGCTTTGGGCCTTGCCGCCCGATCATGCCGCCTGATCCTGGGCCGCGAGCTGGGCGGCCTGATGCTCGGTCACGAGCGCGTCGATCAGCTCGTCCAGGGCGTTGCCGCTGATCACCTCTTCCAGCTTGTAGAGGGTCAGGTTGATCCGGTGGTCGGTCACGCGCCCCTGCGGGAAGTTGTAGGTGCGGATGCGCTCGGAGCGGTCGCCGGAGCCCACCTGCGCCTTGCGGTCGGCCGCACGCGCCGCATCCTTGGCGGTACGCTCGGCGTCGTAGAGACGGGCGCGCAGGAGCGCCATGGCGCGGGCGCGGTTCTTGTGCTGCGAGCGTTCGTCCTGGACGAACACCACCGTGCCGGTCGGGATATGGGTGATGCGGATGGCCGATTCGGTCTTGTTCACGTGCTGGCCGCCGGCGCCCTGTGCCCGCATGGTGTCGATCTTCAGGTCCGCGTCGTTGAGCACGACGTCCACGTCCTCGGCCTCGGGCAGCACGGCCACGGTGGCCGCGGAGGTGTGGATGCGCCCTTGCGTTTCCGTGTCCGGCACGCGCTGCACCCGGTGCACGCCGCTTTCGAACTTGAGCCGGGCGAACACGCCGCGTCCCTTGATCTCGGCCACTACTTCCTTGTAGCCGCCGGCCGTGCCCTCGCTCTCGGACACGATCTCCACCTTCCAGCCCTTCAGATCCGCATAGCGGGAGTACATGCGCAGGAGATCGCCGGCGAAAAGCGCCGCCTCGTCGCCGCCGGTGCCGGCGCGGATTTCGAGAATCGCGCTCTTCTCGTCGGCCTCGTCGCGGGGCAGGAGCATGATGCGCAGGTCCTGCGCGGCCCGTTCCAGATCCTCCCGGGCCTGGGGCAGCTCGTCCTCGGCGAGCGAGCGCATCTCGGCATCGGTCGAGGGATCCTCGATCATGGCCTGAAGGCCGGTCAGGTTGTCCTCCATGGCGCGATAGGCGCGGATGGCGTCCACCACCCCGTCGAGCTCGGCGAGCTCGCGGGAGAGGGCCACGAAGGTTTCGGGATCGGGGCCTGCATTGAGCGTCGCCGTGATGATGTCATGGCGGGCGAGAATGGCGTTCAGGCGATCAGAGGGAGGCGCAATCGACATCAGACCGGAATACCATGGGTTTCCGCAAAATGGGCGAGCTTCGGACGCAGCGTTTCGCCGCCCCCGGCGTTCTTCAGTTCCTCGCGGATCAGGGCGCTGAGCTCCGCGACGTTCATTTCCAGCAGCATGGCCTTCACCGGGCCGATGGCCGCCGGGGACATGGAGAGCGAGCGGAAGCCGAGGCCGATCAGGGCCATGGCCTCGAGGGGACGCCCGCCGATCTCGCCGCAGACCGTCGCCTGGCAGCCGGCCGCCCGGGCCTGCTCGGCCACCATGTTGAGAGCCCGCAGCATGGGAGCGCTCAACGGATCGAAGCGGTCCGCCACGCGCCGGTTCTCGCGATCGATGGCGAAGAAGAACTGCATCAGGTCGTTGGTGCCGAGCGAGATGAAATCGGCGCTCTCGCAGATTTCCTTGAGTTGGAACAGGAGCGAGGGCACCTCCAGCATGACGCCGAGCTTCAGGTCCGACGGCAGGGCATGGCTGTGGTTGGCGAGATGGGCCTTTTCCCGCTCCACGATCTGCTTGGCGCGCTCGAACTCGTCGCAGGTCGCCACCATCGGGAACATGATCTTGAGGGGGCGGCCGGCGGCGGCCTTGAGAAGCGCGCGGATCTGGGCGCGCAGCAGGCCCGGACGGTCGAGCCCGATGCGGATGGCGCGCCAGCCCAGGGCCGGGTTCTCTTCCTCGACGGACTGCATGTAGGGCAGGATCTTGTCGCCCCCGATATCGAGGGTGCGGAAGGTGACGGGCCTGTCGCCGGCCTCCGCGAAGACGGTGCTGTAGAGCGCCTGCTGCTCGGTAGCCGAGGGCATCCGCTCGGCGATCATGAATTGCAGCTCGGTGCGGAACAGCCCGACGCCCGCAGCCCCGGTTTCGGCCAGATGCGGCAGGTCGACCACAAGGCCGGCATTGAGCTGCAGGGTGACCTCGACGCCGTCCTTGGTGATGGAGGGCACGTCGCGCAGCTTGAGGTACTGCTCCTGCCGGCGGGCCCGCAGGCGCGCCTTCTCGGCATAGGCCGCCTCCACGTCGGGATTGGGCCGGATCTGCACCTCGCCGGCCGCGCCGTCGACGATGATCGCGTCGCCCGGCTCCGTCAGCGAGGTCGCGTTCGACACTTCGCCCACGGCCGGAATGCCGAGCGCCCGGGCCACGATGGCGATATGGCTCGTTGGTCCGCCTTCCTCGAGCACGACGCCGCGCAGGCGCGAGCGGTCGTAGTCGAGCAGCGCCGCTGGGCCCATGGAGCGGGCCACCAGGATGGCGTTCTCCGGCAATTGGCCCCGCTCCGCCACGAGGTTGCGCCCGACGAGGCGGTGCAGCAGGCGGTTGGCGAGATCGTCGAGGTCGTGCAGGCGCTCGCGCAGGTAAGGATCGGTCTGGCGCAGCATGCGGGCGCGGTTGTCGGACTGGACCCGCTCCACGGCCGCTTCCGCCGTCAGGCCGGAGGTCACGGCCTCGCGCATGCGCCGGAGCCAGCCCTGGTCGTGGGCGAACATGCGGAAGGTCTCGAGCACCTCCCGGTGCTCGCCGTGATGGGCCACGTCGCCGCGCTCGATCAGCTCGTCGATGGACAGCCGCACCTCGGCGATGGCCGAATCCAGGCGCTGGAGCTCGGCCTCGATGTTCTCGGCGATGAGGTTCTTGACCACGACGCGGGGCTCATGGAGCACCACATAGCCCAGGCCTACGCCATCGGCGAGCGCGACGCCCTTCTGGTAGACGGGACGGCGCAGGGCAATGCCGGTGTCCACCGGCGCCAGGGCCTGAAGCTCGCCGGTCGCGAGCATCTCGGCCACCACCATGGCGGTGGTCTGAAGCGCTTCGACCTCTTCCTCGGTATAGGCCCGGTAGGTGCGGTTCTGGACGACCAGGACGCCCAGCGTGTTGCCGGCGCGCAGCAGCGGCACGCCCAGGAAGGCATGGTAGATCTCTTCGCCCGTCTCCGGCTTGTAGGAGAAGGCCGGGTGGCTTTGCGCGTCGGACAGGGCGAGGGGCTCGGCAGTCGAGGCGATGAGGCCGACGAGGCCTTCCCCTGAGCGCATGATGGTCAGGTGGACGGCTTCCCGGTTCAGGCCTTCCGTGGCGAACAGTTCGAGCACGCCGTCGCCGCGCATCACGTAGACGGAGCACACCTCCGCCACCATGTTGGCTGCGATCTGGGTGACGATCCTATCGAGACGGTCCTGCGCCCCGACCGGCTCCGCCATGATCTCGCGGAGGCGGCGCAGCAGAAGGCGCGGACCGCCGGGAGCGCTTGGCATGAGCTATCAGTTCCCGTCCTTCACGAGCCGGCAGGGCGAACCGGCGGCTACCTATTACGAGTGTCGCAGCCCGACAGTTCCCTCGTCAATCAGGCTTGATCAAGGCCGTATAGCGAGTGGAGCGTGCGGACTGCAAGCTCCGTATAGGCGGATTCGATCAGGACCGAGAATTTAATCTCAGACGTGGTGATCGCCCGGATGTTGATGCCCTTGTCGGCCAGGGCCCTGAAAGCGCGGGCCGCAACGCCCGCATGGCTGCGCATGCCCACGCCGATGGCCGAGACCTTCACCACGTCGGTCGCCCCCTGCAGCTCCTTGAAGGCGATCTCGTCCCGGTGCGCGTTGAGGATCGCGCAGGCCCGCTCGTAATCGGCGGTGGGGACCGTGAAGGTCAGGTCCGTGGTGGCGGCGTTGTCGGACACGACCTGGATGATCATGTCCACGTTGATGTTGGCGTCCGCCAGGGGCACGAAGATCGAAGCGGCGATGCCTGGCTTGTCCGCAATGTCCCGCAGCGTGATCTGGGCTTCGTCGCGCGAATAGGCGATGCCCGTGACAACCTGCTGTTCCATGATGTCTTCCTCGTCGCAGATGAGGGTGCCGAGCTTGGGATCGGCGGGATCGTCGAAGCTGGAGCGCACATAGGTCGGCACGCGATGCATCATGGCGAGCTCGACCGAGCGCACCTGGAGCACCTTGGCCCCCAGCGAGGCCATTTCCAGCATTTCCTCGTAGGAAACCTTGTCCAGGCGCCGCGCCTTGGGCACGATGCGCGGATCGGTGGTGTAGACGCCGTCCACGTCCGTGTAGATGTCGCAGCGTTCGGCCTGGATGGCGGCCGCGAGCGCGACGGCGCTCGTGTCGGAGCCGCCGCGGCCCAGGGTCGTGACGCGGCCCGTGGGCTGGTGAACGCCCTGGAAGCCGGACACGACGGCGACCTCCCGGTTGTCCGTGAAGCCCTTGAGGATTCCGGTGCCGTCGATGGCGGCGATTCGCGCCGAGCCGTGGGCGTCCGAGGTCATGATCGGGATCTGCCAGCCTTGCCAGGAGCGCGCCTTGAGGCCCATCTCCTGCAGGGCGATCGCGAGCAGGCCCGACGTGACCTGCTCGCCAGAGGCGACCACCACGTCGTATTCCTTCGAATCGTAGAGGGCGTTGGCTTCTTTCACCCAGCCGACGAGTTCGTTGGTCTTGCCCGCCATGGCGGAGACGACGACGGCGACGTCGTAGCCGGCCTCGACCTCGCGTTTGACATGCCGCGCCACGTTGCGGATGCGCTCTACGGTGGCGACGGATGTTCCGCCGAACTTCATGACGAGACGGGGCATGGGCGAGGAAGGCCGTGATGTGAAATTGATATTTTGCCCCTTCGCGCCGCGAAAAGGCGCGTATACATGACGGTAGGGCCGCGCCCTGTCAACGCGCGGAAAGCATTTCTTTGCCTCAGGAAACAGGATCCCATGACCCACGGCGCATCCACGACCATCGACCCGGCCGAGGTCGCCCGTTTCGAACGGATCGCCGAGACCTGGTGGGATCCGAAGGGGCCCATGAAGGTCCTGCACAAGTTCAATCCGGTGCGCTTAGGGTATATCCGGGACGAGGCCTGCCGCCGTTTCGGGCGCGATCCGCGCTCGGCCCGATCCCTGGAGGGGATCACGATCCTCGATGTGGGCTGCGGCGGCGGCGTGCTGTCGGAGCCGCTCGCGCGGTTGGGCGCGAAGGTGACGGGGCTCGATCCGGCGCCCACCAATATCTCAGTCGCCCGGCTCCATGCGGAGCGGGCAGGGCTCGTGGTCGATTACCGCAACGAGACGGTCGAGGCGGTGGTCGCCCGGGGCGAGACCTTCGACATGGTGCTCGCCATGGAGGTGGTGGAGCACGTGGCCGACCGGCATGCCTTCGTGACCGCCTGCACTCAGGCGGTGAGGCCGGGCGGGTGCCTCGCCATGGCGACGATCAACCGGACTTTGCGCTCCTTCGCGTCCGCCATCGTGGGGGCCGAGTACATCCTCGGCTGGCTGCCCAAGGGCACCCACGAATGGGACAAGTTCGTCACGCCCGACGAGCTGACCGATGCCATCCGCACCGCCGGCTTCGCCGTCCACGATCTGTCCGGCGTCGCCTACAACCCGCTGCGGGACAGCTGGTCTTTGTCCCGCGACACGGCCGTCAATTATATGCTGCTGGCCGCGAAGGCTTGAGCGGGCGTTCCCGCGGGGCGAGGCTGAGCACCAGATAGCCTGCGAGCGCCGAGAGGGCCGAGCCCATGAGCACGCCGATCTTGGTGGCGTTCATCAGATCCTCCTGATCCGGGAAGGCGAGCGCCCCGATGAACAGGCTCATGGTGAAGCCGATGCCGCAGAGCAGGGCGACGCCGTAGCATTGGGCTCGGCTCGCGCCGGCCGGCATGTCGGCGAGATTGAGCCTGATTGCAAGCTCCGAGAAGACGAAGACGCCGAGCTGCTTGCCCAGGAAGAGCCCCAGGGCGATGCCGAGCGGGAGGGGAGCCAACAGATAATCGAAAGACAATCCTGAGAGCGGCAGGCCCGCATTGGCGAAACCGAAGATGGGGATGATCGCATAGGCTACCCAAGGCTGCAGGGCGTGCTCCAGCCGGTGAAGGGGCGAATCCTCGGCTTTGGTCTTCTTGGGGTGCGGTTGAAGCGGGATGGAGAGAGCAAGCGCAACGCCGGCGAGCGTCGCGTGTATGCCGGATTTCAGCACGAAGAACCACAGGATCGCACCGACGACGAGATAAGGCACGAGCGTCGTCACATTGAAACGGTTGAAGGCGACGAGCACGACGAGACACAGAGCGGCGGCGCCCAGCATCGTGAGCGAGAGACCGCTCGTGTAGAAGACCGCGATGATGATGATCGCGCCGAGATCGTCGAGGATGGCAAGCGCTGTCAGGAAGATCTTGAGCGTGGTCGGCACCCTTGATCCGAGGACTGCGAGAACGCCGAGGGCAAAGGCGATGTCGGTGGCCGTGGGGATCGCCCAGCCATTGCGCAACTGCGGCTCGTTCCAAGTAATGGCGAGATAGATGAGCGCGGGAACCACCATTCCGCCAAGGGCTGCAACGCCGGGCAGGATCCGGCGCGGCCAGGTGGACAGCTGCCCGTCCAGCATCTCGCGCTTGATCTCGAGCCCGACCAGCAGGAAGAACACCGCCATGAGCGCGTCGTTGATCCAGTGCAGGACGCTCAGGCCGAAGACATAGGTTTTCAGAACCGCGAAATAGGTGTCGGCCAGGGGCGAATTGGCAGCCGCGAGGGCGACCACGGTCACGCCCATGAGGATCATGCCGCCGGAGGCCTCGCTGTCGAAGAACCGGCGCATCAACGAGACACGCCGTCGAGGCTTCAGGTCGGCTTTCGGCTGATCCATGGATGGCTCCCTGCGGCCCCAACCGGGCGTGAGGCGAATGGTTCGGGTAAAGCGCCTGGCATTGCAAGCGTCCAATGACAAAACCAGGAGCAACGCTGCTCACTTCAGGCGCACGGTCTCGACGAGATAGTCGAGGAAGGCGCGCACCCGCGCGGGCAGGTGGCCGCCGCCCACATAGACCGCGTGGATGCTTTCCGTGTCGCCGGGATTGTAGGCTTCCAGAACGGGGACGAGCCGTCCCGCTTCCATGTCGGGCCCCACATGGAACTGGGACAGGCGGCTGATGCCCAGACCGGTGAGCACGAGAAGGCGCATCGACTCGCCGTCGCTGATCTGCGCATTGCCGGTCGGCACGACGGCACTCACGTTTCCATGTTCGTCCCTGAACGGCCAGCCGTTGCTCTGGCGGGCGAAGCTGAAGCCGAGCAGGTTGTGGCGGGCCAAATCCTCGGGGCGCTGCGGCATGCCGTGCCGGTTCAGATATGAGGGGGCGGCCACCAGCATCATCCGGCTCTCGCCGAGCTTGCGGGCCACGAGCTGCGAGGACTTCAGCGGACCGACCCGGATCGCGACGTCGGCGCGGTCCTCGAGCAGATCGATCACAGTGTCCGTCAGCGAGACCTCCACGGTAATCTCGGGGTGTCGGTCAAGGAAATCCGGCAGAAGGGGGATCAGGTAATGCGTCCCGAACGGGACGTTCGTGTTCACCCGCAGGCGCCCGCGAGGGGCGGCGCCGGACGCGGCGCTGCGCTCGGCCTCGTCGAGATCGGCCAGGATGCTCACCGCTCGGTCGTAGAACGCCGCGCCCTCGGGCGTCAGCTGGAGCTTGCGGGTCGAGCGGTTGACGAGGCGCGCGCCCAGGCGCGCCTCCAGCCGGGCGATCAGCTTGCTGACCGCAGACGGGGTCATGCGCAGCGTCCGCGCGGCGGCGGAAAAGCCCCCGAGATCCACGGCCCGGACGAAGACCTCCATCTCGCCCGACCGGTTGATGTCCATTCGCGCCATTGTGACTTCAGTTCATAAATACTGTTCCTGGAGGCAGGCTAGTTCATAAGCGGCGGGAGGTCCATCTTGCGGCCATCAAGCGGCCATGCCGCTCTCTGAAGGACGTCTCTCATGCCTCTTGCTCTCTATGCGCTGACGGCCGGTGCCTTCGGCATCGGCGTCACGGAATTCGTCATCATGGGTCTGCTGCTGCAGGTGAGCGCCGATCTCGGCGTTTCGATCTCGGCCGCGGGCCTGCTCATCTCCGGCTATGCGATGGGCGTCGTGGTCGGCGCGCCGCTGCTCACCACGGTCACGGGCCGCTGGTCGCGCAAGACCGTGCTGCTCGCCCTCATGGTCGTGTTCACCCTGGGCAATCTCGCCTGCGCGGTCGCGCCCGACTACGCGACGCTGATGGCGGCCCGCGTGCTGACGGCCTTTGCGCACGGCACCTTCTTCGGCGTCGGGTCCGTGGTGGCGACAAGCCTCGTGCCCGCGGACAAGAAGGCTTCCGCGATCGCGATCATGTTCACGGGCCTCACCGTCGCCAACATCCTCGGCGTCCCGTTCGGCACCTGGCTCGGTCAGGCCTATGGCTGGCGCGCCACCTTCTGGGCCGTGACCGTCGTGGGCGTGGCGGCGCTCGCCGTGATTGCGCTCTTCGTGCCGAAGGACCGCCAGGAAACGACGGACGGCGGAAGCCTTCGCGATGAGCTGACGGTGCTCGCCCGCCGCCCGGTGCTGCTCGGGCTTTTGACCACGGTGCTCGGCTATGCCGGCGTGTTCGCGGTCTTCACCTATATCGCGCCGATCCTGACCGAGATCACCGGCTTCTCGGAAGAGGCCGTCTCGCCGATCCTGCTCGTCTTCGGCGGCGGTCTGGTGCTGGGCAACCTCCTGGGCGGCAGGCTCGCCGACCGCCGCCTGATGGCGACCCTGCTCGGGTCCCTCGGCCTGCTCGCCGTGGTGCTCGCCGCCATGACGCTCGGCATCCACAACAAGGTCGCGGCCGTGGCGTTCGTGGGCCTGCTCGGCGCCGCCGCCTTCGCGACCGTCCCACCCCTGCAGATGTGGGTTCTGGAAAAAGCCGACGGGGCGGGCCAGAGCCTGGCGTCGAGCCTCAACATCGCCGCGTTCAATCTCGGCAACGCTCTCGGGGCTTGGCTCGGTGGTGTCGTAATCGATCACGGCCTCGGTCTGGGCGCGGTGACATGGGTGGCGGCCCTGCTGCCGGCCTCCGGTCTTTTCCTGGCCCTGTGGAGCCGCCGGCTCGACCGCGCCGAGGCATCGCCGGTATTGAAACCTGTGAAAGCTGCTCTCTGACAGCTTCTCTCAGCCAGTTACCATTTCGGCACTGGCCTTCCGGCGTCTCGTCCGGGAGGCCAAAATCGTCTCAAGAGTCACGGGACGGTAGTCGAACGCATCGACACCCACGTCGAACTGGCGCGTCTGCGGCTTCAGCTTGGCGTGGGAATGGCCGTGCAGATCAATCCAGCCCCGGCCCATGTTCTTCCAGGTGCGGAAGGCATAGTGGCACATGACGAGCGCATGGCCGTCGAGCATGAGCTCCGCATAGGCCTGAACGCTCTCCCAGCCCTTCGCCGCAAGGGTGGCCGGGCCATCGTTGTTGCCGATGATCAGGTGCTTGCGTCCATGAAGCAGCCCGAGCAGTTCGTCGACACGCTCGGGCCGCACATGCAGGGCAAAGTCCCCCAGATGCCAGACCTCGTCCTCGGGCGAGACGACCTCATTCCAGTTGCCGATGAGGGCGGCATCGTGTTCGGGGATCGACTGGAACGGACGCTTGTCGATCCGCAGCACTCTGGGATCGCCGAAATGGGTGTCGCTGGTGAAGAAAACCGCCAAGGAACGTTCATCCTCATCGTTGCTCAGATGAGGCATAAGCCGGAACGGCCGCGGCTCGTTCCGATCACGGCAGGCGTCCTACTTGAACATGCCTTCCCGCAGGTTGATGCCGTATTCCTTGTAGGCCTTGAGTGCGCAGAGCATCTGCATCCAGCCCTGGCAATTGCCGTAGGACGATTTGAGGCCGGCTTCCGTCTCGCGCCAACCTTCCTCCGAGATCGAGACCAGCGTCCGCCGTCCATTGTCGAGGGGCTCCAAGGTGATCGTCACTGTTGTCTTGTAGCTGCCCGAGGCGTTGCCCGACGGTTCATCGCCGGCCTCCCATTGCAGGACGATCCGCTTGTCCGGCACCACCTCGACGACCCACACCGGAAAGGCTCCCGGAAAGTCGTGAAAATCCCAGGTGACGGTCGCCCCAGTCTCCAGTCGGCCCTTGGCGCCGCCGGTCGTGAAATAACGCGACAGCTCCGTCGGGTTGACGACGGCTTCGAACACCTCCGCCACCGGCTTCGCAATCCTGGCAGACACTTTGAACGTCAGATCCATGACCGGTCTCCTTGCCTATCGGGGCATCATGTTATAAAAAGATAACATGTCAAGCGACGAAGAAAGTGATCGGGTTTTCAAAGCCTTATCGGCCGCAACTCGGCGCGACATTCTCGATGCGTTGAAGGATAAGCCGCAGACCACGGGCGAGCTGTGTGCCCGATTCCCGGCGCTCGACCGCTGCACCGTGATGCAGCACCTGAAGGTTCTGGAGGGAGCGGACCTCGTAATCGTCAGGCGCGAGGGGCGCGAGCGGTGGAATCATCTCAATCCGCTCCCGATCAAGCACATCTACGACCGCTGGATCGGCGTTTATGCCGGCCGAGCGGTGGAGATGCTTGATCGGCTGAAGAAAGATCTGGATGATTAGATCGGCCTAGTTCCGGTCGTCCGGCACGACGGGCAGCGGCAGGACGTCGATGCCTTCCTCCAAAAGCGCCTTGGCCTCGGCGAGATCCGCCTCGCCGTAGATCGAGCGCTCTTCCGTCTCGCCGTAATGCATCTTGCGCGCTTCCTCGACGAAGCCCTTGCCGACATCCTCGGCGTTCTTCATCACGTGCTCGCGCAGGGCCCGCAGCGCGGCGCGCAGCTCCCGCTCCCGCTCAGAGAGAACCGCCATGGGCTGAGCCTCCGGAACCGGTGTTTTCGGGGCCTTGTCCGTCCGCGCGACGGAGGGAGCCATGATCTGCTTCTCGACCTTGGCCGAATTGCAGAACGGGCAGGTCACGAAGCCGCGCTTGCGCTGCGTCTCGAACGCTTCGCTCGACGGAAACCAGCTCTCGAACTCATGGGCCTGCTCGCAGGCCAGCGCGTATTTGATCATGTCTTGGGAAGACTTAAGGATCCAGGCTCGGAAAGGGAAGGGATCAGGCGCTGGCCGCCCGATCCGTCTCGATGATGGGAACGACCTCGACTTTGAACGGACGGGCATTCTTGAGGGTCGGGATCCGGCCGCGGACCTCGGCGACGAGGGCGGTGTCGATCTCGGCCAGGAACACGCCCGGCTCCGTGCCGCCTTCCGCCAGCACCCGTCCCCAGGGATCGATGATGACGGAATGGCCGAAGGTCTCGCGCCCGTCCTCGTGCAGGCCGCCTTGCGCGGCGGAGATCATGAAGGAGCCGGTCTCGATGGCCCGCGCCCGGTGCAGCACGTGCCAATGGGCTTCGCCCGTCTGCTTCGTGAAAGCGGCCGGTGCCGAGAGGAACGAGGCTCCGTTCTCGGCCAGCGCCTTGTAGAGGGCGGCAAAGCGCACGTCGTAGCAGATGGTCATGCCGAGATAGCCCCAGGGCGTCTCGGCCGCCACCGCCCAGGCGCCGCCCGTATAGGTGGCCGATTCGCGCCAGCTCTCGCCATTAGGAAGGTCCACGTCGTAGAGGTGGATCTTGTCGTAGGAGGCGATGACCTCGCCATCCCGGCCGAT
The DNA here is from genome assembly GCF_036314085.1 of Microvirga sp. CF3016. Lineage (NCBI taxonomy): Bacteria > Pseudomonadati > Pseudomonadota > Alphaproteobacteria > Hyphomicrobiales > Methylobacteriaceae > Microvirga > Microvirga sp. CF3016. Next base: position 60,918 of record NZ_JAYGGM010000003.1, on the reverse strand, counting down.
GAGGAAGGCGCGGTTGGCGACCTTGTCGCCTTCCTTCACCGCAATCGAGCCGATCTGGACCACGATGCTCCGCTCCCGCGCCACCTCGCGCAAGGCTGCGAGCACCGGATCCTGCGCCTCCGGCCCGACCTTGTCGAACAGCTCCGCCCGGTCCCGGCAGACGAGGGAGGTCATCTCGGGCGTCTGAGCGAAATGCGCCCCCTGGTCCGCGGCCTCGCGCACGAGGGCGACCGCATCGTCGCGGTTCTTGAGGACGTCGCGCCCGGAACGCATCTGGATACAGGCGGCGGTGAAGCGGGTCGAGGTCATGAAGTCTGGTCTCCGTCAGGCCTGCAATAAAGGTTCAAGCTGGCCCCTGTCATCAAGAGCATACAGGTCATCGCAGCCGCCGACATGTTTTTCGCCGATGAAGATCTGCGGAACGGTGGAGCGGCCGTTCGCCTTCTGGATCATCTCCGCGCGGGCTTCCGGCTTCTTCTCGATATCGATCTCGGTGAAGGCGACGCCTTTCTCGCCGAGAAGCTTCTTGGCTGCCGAGCAATAGGGGCACCAGCTCTTCGTGTAGATCGTGATGGACGGCATGACAGAGAGTTCTCCTTCGATGGCGGGGATATAGGAAGCTTTGGGCTCCCATCACAACTCCTGGACAACTCGGGCGAAGGCCAGAATATCCACCGAGGCTGCGCCGCCGCGCAGGAGTGCCCGTGAGGCGGCATTGGCCGTGGCGCCGGTGGTCAGCACGTCGTCGATGAGAAGCACGCGCTTGCCGGCGAGCCTGGCCTTCGCCTCAACGGGCACGCGGAAGGCGCCCTGGAGGTTCTCCTGCCGCTGCGCCTTGGTGAGCCCGACCTGCCGGCGGGTGTGCTTGACGCGGGCGAGCAGGAACGGGTCGCAAGCGACGCCGCTCTCCGCCGAGACGGTCTTGGCCAGCGCCATGGCCTGATTGAACCGCCGCCGCCACAGGCGCCAGCGATGAAGCGGCACGGGCACGATCACGTCGGCATCAGCCAAGAGCTCGGCACCGGCCCGGGCCATCATCCCGCCCAGGGCGCGGGCGAGTTCCAGGCGGTCGTTGTATTTGAGACGGTGCACGAGCAGGCTCGCCGTCCCGTCGTATTCGGCCACGGCGCGGGCGCGCCCGAAGACCGGCGGATCGGCCATGGCAGCGGGCGAGACGAGCGGCTGGCCGAGATCCACCGCAAAAGGTGTACCGAGACGCTCGCAGAAGGGCCGCTCGATGAAACGGATCTGCGACCAGCAGGCGGCGCAGAGACCATGAGGCTCGCCGGTGGCGGCCTGGCAGGCGATGCAGGTCGGCGGATAGATGAGGCCGAGGGCCGAGCGCCAAGCCTCCCGCGCCCCGTTGCGGAGGCGGGCGCTCCACGGGATCGGCCGGGCTTCGGCGGGCGCGCTCATGGGGCAAGCTTAGCCGATGAGCCGCCGGCTGGCATCTCCTCGACAGAAATCAAAAAATGCTTGGTTCTGAAGCCGGCACACGCCATATCGAGCGCCTCATGAGCACGCCCCTCGTCTTCGACCGCTCCCTCGTCCGCCGCCGCCTGTCGCGTGCGCTGAGTCGGGGTTATGCCGATTTCCTCCTGGTCCGCGCCGTCGAGGATCTGGAGGAGCGGCTCTCCACGGTGCTGCGGACCTTTTCTCTTGCGCTCGATGTGGGGACGCCGACCCCCGCTGCCGCCGAGGCTCTGCGCCGGAGCGGTCGTGCCGACACCGTGATCCGCCTGTCCCCGGTGCCTGAGCCAGGGAGCATTCTCGGCGACGAGGAGCGCCTGCCGTTCACGGGCGAGCGTTTCGACCTCGTGGTGTCTCTCCTGGCCCTGCACGGCGTGAACGATCTGCCGGGCGCGCTCATCCAGATCCGTCGGGCGCTGAAAGCCGACGGCCTGTTCATCGGCGCGCTCCTGGGCGGCTCCACCCTGACCGAGCTGCGTCAGTCCCTGACGCAGGCCGAAGCCGAGATCGAGGGCGGTGTAAGCCCGCGCGTAGCGCCCTTTGCCGACCTGCGCGACATCGGCGGCCTGCTGCAACGGGCGGGCTTTGCCCTGCCGGTCACCGATTCGGACACGGTCCGCGTGCGCTATGCCAATGCCTTCGCGCTGATGCAGGACCTGCGCCGGATGGGGCTGACCAATGCCCTCCATGATCGGCGCAGGACCCCGCTGCGGCGTGCGACCCTGATGCGGATGGCGGAGATCTATGCGGAGCGGTTCGGCGATGCGGACGGCCGTATTCCGGCGACCTTCGAGATCGTCTGGCTCTCCGGCTGGACACCCCATGAAAGCCAGCAGAAGCCCCTGCGTCCCGGTTCCGCCAAGACGCGGCTCGCCGATGCCCTGGGCGTGAAGGAAGGTCCGCCTGCACCTCCCCTGGACGAGACGTGATTCTCATCCTGCCTTGGGCTGCAACCGGGTTGCCCTATCTTCATTCTTGAGAAGACCTCTCTGGAAAGAATGGACCCATGAAAGAGCCCGGCCCGGATCATCCGATCACCATCACGAAGAACCCGCACCGCATCCGGGTCATGCTCGGCGGCTTCATCGTTGCCGAGACGACGCACGCTCTCACCCTGCAAGAGGCGACCCTCCCGCCCGTCCACTACATTCCCCGGGAGGACGTGCATATGGATCTGCTGGACTCGACCGATCATAGGACTCATTGCCCATACAAGGGCGATGCTTCGTATTTCACGGTCAACGGCGGCGGACTCGTGCGGGAGAATGCGGCCTGGAGCTACGAGCAGCCCGCTCCCTCCGTTGCCGCCATCAAGGAGCATCTAGCCTTCTATCCGGAGAAGATGGACGCCATCGAGGAGTTTCAGGACTAGGCTCTTCTCCTAAGGGCTGAAGGGGCGGCGGGTTGCTGCTCCTGCGGGACCGGGGCAATCTCCGGCGCAAGAGCCCGCATCCTGGGAACGCCCATGTCGCCCTTCACCTTCAACACTGCCCCGTCCCTTATCGTCGGCTCCGGCAGCATCGAGCGCCTTGGCGAGATCGCAGCCCAGCGCCTCGGTCCCCGCGTGCTCCTGGTCACCGATTCGGGGCTCGTCAGGGCCGGGCTGATCGCGCCCGCTCTCCACACGCTGGAAGAAGCGGGGATTGCCGTCGATGTCTTCGACGCGGTCGTTGCAGATCCGCCCGAGGATGTGGTGCTGGCCGCCGTCGCCAGAGCAAAGGATTTCCAGGCGCGGGCCGTGATCGGCTTCGGCGGCGGCTCGTCCATCGACGTGGCGAAGCTCGTGGCGCTTCTCGCGGCCAGCCACGAGAGCCTTCCCGAAATCTACGGTGTCGGCATCGCGAAAGGACCGCGGCTGCCGCTCCTGGCCGTTCCCACCACCGCCGGCACGGGCTCGGAGGTCACGCCGATCTCCATCGTGACCACCGGTGCGCATGAGAAGAAGGGCGTCGTCTCGCCGCTGATCATCCCGGACATCGCGCTGCTCGATCCGGACCTGACCGTCAACCTGCCGCCGCCTGTGACGGCGGCGACCGGGATCGACGCGATGGTGCACGCCATCGAGGCCTATACCTCGACGAGCCCCAACAACAATCCGGTCTCGCAGGCGCTGGCGAAGGAAGCCCTCCGCCTGCTCGGACGCAACATCGAACGCGCGGTGCATCAGGGCAGCGACCTTGAGGCCCGTTCGGCCATGCTGCTCGGGTCCATGTTGGCCGGTCAGGCCTTCGCCAATTCGCCGGTGGCTGCCGTTCACGCCTTGGCCTACCCGATCGGCGGGCATTTCGGCGTGCCGCATGGGCTCTCCAACGCGCTCGTGCTGCCGCATGTGCTGCGTTTCAACGCCGGCGCCTGCGCGGCCGCTTACGCGGAGCTTGCGCCCTGCGCGTTTCCGGAGCTCCAAGGCCGTGCCACGGCATCGGCCTTCGTCGATGCGATTGCCGCCTTGTGCGCCAAGGTCGGGCTCCAGCCGCGCCTGCGCGATCTGGGTATTCCGCAGGATGCCGTGCCCATGCTGGCCGCCGATGCCATGAAGCAGACACGGCTGCTCGTGAACAACCCGCGCCCGCTCGCCCTTGAGGATGCGCACACGATTTATGAGGCGGCCTGGTGACGGACGCCATGCCAAACCGTCCTGCGCGGCCCGACCGCTCCGCCTTCAGGCTGTTTCGTCCCATCGCGACCCGCTGGTTGGACAACGATGCCTACGGGCACGTGAACAACGTGCACTACTACTCGTATTTCGACACGGCCGTGAACGGGTGGCTCATCGAAAAGGGCCTTCTCGCCATTGGCGAGAGCCCTGTCATCGGCCTTGTCGTGGAGACGGGCTGCACCTATTTCGAAAGCGTCGCATTCCCTGACATGTTGGAAGCCGGCATTGCTGTCACCCATCTCGGGCGCTCCTCGGTGCGCTACCGGATCGGGATCTTCAAGGCGGGTGTCGAGAACGCCGCCGCCCAGGGCCATTTCGTCCATGTCTATGTGGACAGGACCACCCAGCGACCGGTGGAGATTCCGCCCGAGACGCGCGCGGTGCTCAGCGAACTGATCCGAGCCTTCCGCTGAAAGAGACCAGCGCCACGCCTGCGAGCACCACGGCGCCGCCGGTGAGTTCGCGAGGACCGATGCTCTCGCCTAAGAACAGCACCGCCATGATGGTGGTCCAGACCGGCGCAAGATACCCCACCATCGAGGCGCGGGTCGGGCCGGTGCGGCGGATCAGATGCATGAACAGCAGGATCGGCAGGGCCGTCGACAGGGCCCCGAGCGCGAGCAGAGGCAGGATGTGCGAGGGCACCGGGGCGAAGGCTGATGGTCCGGCTACAGTGATGGCCAGAAGGGTCGCGACGGAGCCGGAGCAGATCTGCTGGCCGAGTGCCATCCTGGCCGGATCGGCCTGCTTGACCGTGCGCACGAACACATTCGCCGTCGCATAGCTGAAGGCCACCGCCAACATCAGGAGCGCCCCTGTCGCGTTGATGCCGCTGTCCGGCAGGGCGGCGGGGCCGATCAGGATGCCCATGCCGAGAAAGCCGACGAGGACGCCCAGGAAACGCCGGGGCGTCAGCCGCTCATCGGCGAACAGCAGGTGCGACAGCACGGCGACGATCAGCGGGGACGAGGCCTGGATCATGCCGGCAGGGGCGGTGGGGATCTGCGTCAGGGCATAAGCCAGGAGCACGTTCGGCAGCCAGCCGTTGAGGGTGCCGAGCACGGCCCAGATGCGCCACTCATGGCGCTGCGGCAGGATGCTCTTGCCTTGAAGGGTGAACCAAAGGGCCAGCGTTGTGGCGCCGATCAGGCCGCGCATGGCGGCGAGCACGAAGGGGCTCAAGCTTCCGCTCAGCTTCACGAGCAGGAACGAGCTCCCCCACAGGAACGAGCAGACCAGCAGGTTGGAGATCACGAAAGCTGCGGTCGGCGCGGGTGTCGAGGCCGTGCCGCCGGCATTCTGCAAGGACATAGCGCCCTTCAGGATCCGAGGAGATCGACGAGGAACGGGATCAGCGGCTCGTCGGCCGGCGGCATGGGATAGCTTCGCAGGTCCTGCGGCCTGACCCATTTGAGCGCCTGCCCCTCGAGCGGCTGCACGAAGCCCTCCCAGCGGCGGCAGACATAGAGCGGCATGAGCAGGTGGAAGGTCTCGTACGGATAGCTCGCGAAGGTCAGCGGCGCGAGGCACGGCTCCTTCACGGCAATGCCGAGTTCCTCGCGCAGCTCGCGGATCAGGGTCTCCTCTGGCCGCTCGCCCGGCTCCACTTTGCCGCCGGGAAATTCCCACAGGCCGGCAAGCTGCTTCCCTTCAGGCCGCTGCGCCAGAAGGATCCGATTGTCCGTGTCGATCAGGGCGACGGCAACGACGAGGGTGAGCTTTACAGAAGACACGGGTGATCAAGCCGTTTGTTGGAGCGAGCAAGGTTGCTCTCATATCCTGCTTCCACCCTGAAGCGAACTTCTTTCATATGACTTGACATATGTAACTTTGAAACAGAACCTAGAGACGTAAAAGTCTGCTACTCGCAGGCTATCACTTCAGGGGCTTTCATGATCCGGACATTATCTGTCGCAACCGCGCTCGCTTGCGGTCTCTGGGCAGGCACGGCCTCAGCACAGGACTGCTCAGGTCCTCCCGTCTACTTCAACGGTGAGATCGCCGAGACTGAAGGCGAGCTGACGGTAAAGTCCGGCAAAGGTTGTGCTTTTGGCATCAATGGGATTCCCGGCGCCCTTAAGGAAACAATCATCTCACAGAAGCCCAAGATCGGCAGGGCAGGAGTCGAGGGGCTCAAACCCTTCTATGTGGCCAAGCCCGGCTACCAGGGGCCGGACGAGTTTGCCTACACGTTCATCGGCATGAGTCAGTACGGCGGCCCGATGCGGATCACCATCAAACGCAAGATCACCGTCGTTCCCTGACCGACTCCCTGTCAGCTCCGGTAATCGCCGTTGATCTCCACATAGGCCTTGGTCAGGTCGCAGGTCCACGCGGTGGCCTCGCCGCGGCCCAGGCCGAGATCGACCCGGATCGTGATCTCGTCGCCCTTCATGTAGGCAGAGGTCTTGGCCTCGTCGTAATCCGGATCCCGAGCGCCCTTCACGGCGACCCGGATGTCGCCGAACCAGATCGCGAGCTTGTCGCGCTCGGCCGGCTCGCCGGCCTTGCCGACGGCCATGACCACGCGGCCCCAATTGGCGTCTTCGCCGGCGACCGCCGTCTTCACCAGCGGCGAATTGGCGATCGCCATGGCGATCCGCTTGGCCGAGGTGGCGCCCGTGGCGCCCGTCACCTTCACGGTAACGAACTTGCGCGCGCCCTCGCCGTCGCGGGCGACCTGCTGTGCGAGCTCGCACAGCAGGCCCTCAAGGGCGCTGCGGAATTCCTTCAGGCGACGGTCGCTCGGCAGGGAGATCGTCGGTGCCCCCTTGGAGGCGGCAGTTCCCGTCGCGAAGAAGAGCAGCGTGTCGGACGTGGACGTGTCGCTGTCCACCGTCACGCAGTTGAAGCTCTTGTCGGCACCCTTCTTCAGAAGCGTCTGCAGCACGGGGGCGGCAATGGGCGCGTCCGTGAAGATGAAGGAGAGCATAGTGGCCATGTCGGGAGCGATCATGCCCGCCCCCTTGGCGATGCCGTTGATCGTCACCTCGACGCCGCCGAGGGTAGCCGTGCGGGTCGCCACCTTCGGGAAGGTGTCGGTGGTCATGATCGCCTTGGCGGCATCGAGCCAGGCGGTGGGCTTGGCCTTCTTCTCGCAGGCCGTGAGCACGTTCTCGAACTTCGTGGCCTCGAGCGGCTCGCCGATCACGCCGGTGGAGGCGATGAAGACCTGCGAGGCCCGGCAGCCTGCCGCCTCGGCGGCGATGTCGGCGGTGAGCTTGACCGCTTCCGCACCCTTCTTGCCCGTGAAGGCATTGGCATTGCCCGAGTTCACCACCAGCGCCCGGGCCGTGCCTTTGCTCAAGTTCTTGCGGCACCAATCGACCGGGGCCGAAGGGCATTTGGAGCGCGTGAACACGCCTGCCACGGCCGTGTCCTTGGGCAGGGTCACATAGAGAACGTCAGTCCGGTTCTTGTATCGGATACCGGCCTCCGCCGTTGCGATCCTGACGCCGTCGATGGCGGGAAGCGTCGGATACGACTTCGGAGCGAGCGGAGACACGGACTTGGACATGCAAAGGGTCTCAGGGTGAGCGGATGGAATACCGTTTAGGAAAGGCGACCTGCGGTTTTTTAAGGCTTTTTGTCAAGTCAAAGCTGCAGGGGCACACCGGCATGGACCAAGGAACGCAGCTGGTGTGTCCTCGTTGACCCGGTCTGCAGGCGATGGAGGCTTTCATGACGGGCAAACACCCAAAGACCCAACCTCAGGACCGCCCGCGCAGCGATCTGGACGTCGATCCGGGCATCGGCCGCTCCAAGGGATCCACCAGGTCGGGCGAGGATCCGCGCGATCTCGACGGCGGCTCGACATTCCAGGGCGACGTGGAGAACCAGACCAACCGCGAAGGCGGCGTCGATCCGAACCGGAGGGGTCGGACGAATAAATAATGGTCGGGACGCCTGAAACGAAAAAGGGCGGCCCGGAAGGCCGCCCTTTGAATGAGAGAAACCGAGCTTACTGCTGCTTCTGCTCGACGAGGTTGCCCTTGTCGTCCAGGCGCTCGATCTTGGCATTCTTGCGCAGGCCCATGATCAGGTCCTGCTGCGCCTTGCGGGCGAGGTAGGTTTCGACCTGGTCCTTGGTTTCCTCGAAGGTCGGGGCCGGCTTGGTGCGCTTCTCCTCGACCTTGATCACGTGCCAGCCGAACTGGCTCTTCACCGGATCGGAGATCTGGCCGGGCTCGAGCTTGAAGGCGGCCTCGGCGAAGGGCTCGACCATGCGGTCCTTGGTGAAGAAGCCCAGATCGCCGCCGTCGGTCTTGGAGCCGGGGTCCTTCGAGGCCTCGCCGGCCACCTTGGCGAAATCCTCGCCGCCCTTCACGCGGGTGGCGATCTTCTTGGCCTCGTCCTCGTTCTCGACCAGGATGTGGCGAGCGCGGACCTCCTGCTCGGCCGGCACGCTCTTTACCGTCTCGTCGTAGAGCTTGCGGGCGGCCTCCGGGGTGACGGCTTTCTTGGCCTCCTGGTCGAGGTATTCGTCGAGGAGGGTCTTGTCCCGGTTATAGGCGAGCTTGCGGGCAAACTCCGCGCCGCTGCCGACCTTGGCGGCCTCGGCAGCCTTCGCGCCGAGCTTCAGGTCGATCATGTAGCCGGTCAGCAGGTCGCGCTTCTGGGCTTCCGGAACGTTCGGCATCTGCAGGGCCGGATCCTCGGCGGCCAGGGCGAGATCCCCCTCCGTAATGTCGACGCCGTTGACGCGGGCGATGACCTTGGAGGAATCGACGGCCGGCATGGCCGCAGGGGAGGTGGCAGGCGCGGGAGGGGTCTGGGCGAGGGCTGCCCCGGCCATGAGCGGCAGGGCGACGCCGAGGGTCAGAAGGCTCTTCCGAACGTTGAGTGAGCGAGACATGTGGTTTCCTCTGGTGAGCGTGATCGCCCACGGACAGCGACGATCAGATGGCCGAATGTGTTTACGTTTGCAAGTGATGGCATATTTATGTCACAGCATCGCCGCTCGCGGGGTCTTGAACGGGTCCTCCGGGCCGGCTTGGGGCTGCGCCACTAAAGGCACAGTCTTTAAGATGCACTCCGGCGTAATTAGGTCTATAAGGCGGCCCAAACGCCCCTTTCTCCTGCATTCTGGAATTTTCGAAGGCTCTCGATGTTCGGTTCTCTCGCGAAGAAAATCTTCGGCTCGGTCAATGATCGCCGTCTGAAGTCCTACCGGCCGAAGGTAGCGGCCATCAACGCGATGGAGGCCGAGCTGGAGGCCCTGTCCGACGAGCAGCTCCGCGCCCGCACCGAGGACTTCAAGGCCCAGCTCGCCGCCGGCAAGACCCTGGACGACCTCCTGGTCCCGGCTTTCGCCACCGTTCGCGAGGCGGCCAAGCGCACCCTCGGCCAGCGCCATTTCGATGTGCAGCTCATCGGCGGCATGGTGCTCCACGAGGGCTCGATCGCCGAAATGCGCACCGGCGAGGGCAAGACCCTGGTGGCGACCCTGCCGGTCTATCTCAATGCGCTGGCCGGCAAGGGCGTCCATGTGGTGACGGTCAACGACTACCTCGCTCGCCGCGACAGCGAGTGGATGGGGCAGATCTACCGCTTCCTGGGGCTTTCCGTCGGCGTGATCGTTCACGGGCTGGACGATGCCGAGCGTGCCCAGGCCTATGCGGCCGACATCACCTACGGGACCAACAACGAGTACGGCTTCGACTATCTTCGCGACAACATGAAGTACGAGATGGCGCAGATGGTCCAGCGGGGCCACAACTTCGCCATCGTGGACGAGGTGGACTCGATCCTGGTCGACGAGGCGCGCACCCCGCTCATCATCTCCGGTCCTCTCGACGACCGGTCCGAGCTCTACAACGCCATCGACGTGGTGATCCCGCGCCTCGACAAGACCGACTACGAGCTCGACGAGAAGCAGCGTTCCGTGGCGCTCACCGAGGCGGGCACCGAGAAGATCGAGGCGCTGCTGCGGGAAATCGGCCTGCTCAAGGAGGGCGACCTCTACGATGCCCAGAACGCCACCCTGGTCCATCACATGAACCAGGCGCTGCGCGCCCACACCCTGTTCCAGCGCGACAAGGACTACATCGTCCGCAACGGCGAGGTGGTGATCATCGACGAGTTCACCGGCCGCATGATGCAGGGCCGGCGCTACTCGGAAGGCCTGCACCAGGCACTCGAGGCCAAGGAGAAGGTCCAGGTCCAGCCCGAGAACCAGACGCTCGCCTCCATCACCTTCCAGAACTATTTCCGCCTCTACGACAAGCTCGCCGGCATGACCGGCACGGCCGCCACCGAAGCCGACGAGTTCTTGGAGATCTACAACCTCGAAGTGGTCGAGATCCCGACCAACCGTCCCGTGGCCCGCGTGGACGACGACGACGAGGTCTACCGGACCATGGAGGAGCGCTATCAGGCGGTCATCCGCGATATCGAGGAATCCTCCGCCAAGGGTCAGCCGATCCTGGTCGGCACCACGTCCATCGAGAAGTCGGAATATCTCGCCGAGCTGCTCATCAAGGACGGCTACAAGCTCATCAACTTCGAGGACCCGCAGGCGCTGGAGCCTCTCTACCGCGATGCGCGGGCCGGCCGAGGCACCAAGCATTTCGCCGTGCTGAACGCCCGCTTCCACGAGCAGGAGGCCTTCATCGTCGCCCAGGCCGGCGTGCCGGGCGCGATCACGATCGCCACCAACATGGCCGGCCGCGGCACCGATATTCAGCTCGGCGGTAACGCCAAGATGCGCATCGAGCGCGAGCTCATGGGCGTCGAAGGCGAGGAGCGCGCCCGCCGCGAGAAGGAGATCCTGGACGAGGTGGCGTCCTTCAAGGAGAAGGCGCTCGCGGCCGGCGGCCTCTACGTGCTCGGCACCGAGCGCCACGAATCGCGGCGCATCGACAACCAGCTGCGCGGCCGCTCGGGCCGCCAGGGCGATCCGGGCCGCTCCAAGTTCTACCTGTCGCTTCAGGACGACCTGATGCGCATCTTCGGCTCCGACCGCATGGACGGCATGCTGCAGAAGCTCGGCCTGAAGGAAGGCGAGGCCATCATCCACCCGTGGATCAACAAGGCCATCGAACGCGCGCAGGCGAAAGTCGAAGCGCGCAACTTCGACATCCGCAAGAATATCCTGAAATACGACAACGTCATGAACGACCAGCGCAAGGTCGTCTTCGAGCAGCGCAAGGAGTTCATGGCGGAAGAGAGCGTGCGCGAGACCATCGACGACATGCGCCACGGCGTCATCGAGGACATCGTCTCCCGCGCCATCCCGGAGAATGCCTATGCGGAGCAATGGGATGTCGAGGGCCTGAAGCAGAACGTCGTCAACTTCCTCAACCTCGATCTGCCGATCGAGGAATGGGCGAAGGAAGAGGGCATCGCCGACGACGAGATCCGCGAGCGCATCACCAAGGCGGCCGACGAGGCTTATGCCCAGCGCGTCGAGGCCAACACGTCCGAGGTCATGAACTACGTGGAGAAGCAGGTTCTGCTGCAGAGCCTGGATCACCTCTGGCGCGAACACCTCGTGACCCTCGATCATCTGCGGCAGGTCATCGGCTGGCGCGGCCTTGCCCAGCGCGATCCACTGAACGAGTACAAGTCCGAGGCTTTCGAGCTATTCAACGCCCTCATCGGCCATCTGCGCGAGCAGGTGACGGGTCAACTCATGCGCATCCAGGTGGTGTTCCAGCAGCCGGAGCCGCAGGATCTGCCGCCCATGTTCGCCCAGCACCTCGATCCCGCCACCGGCGAGAACGAGTTCGACATGCCCCAGGGCAGCGCTTTCGGCGCCGGTTCGGCCCTCGGCTATGTCGCCGCTGCCGCGGGAACGGAACCTTCCTCGTCCCGCGATCCGAACGACCCCTCCACCTGGGGCCGGGTCAGCCGGAACGAGCCCTGCCCCTGCGGCTCGGGCAAGAAGTTCAAGCACTGCCACGGACAGTTCGTGGCGTGAGAGCCGAGGATGCCGATCACAGAAGCCCGGCCATCGCGCCGGGCTTTTTGCTGAGGTGCCCCTTAATCGGCCGGGCGGTTTTCCCGCGCCTCCCGAGCGGGCTTGCGCCGAAACACCATCCACAAGCCGACGATCAGCAGAATCGCCGTGACCGGCCAGTGGAACCAGATCTCGTGCAGGCCGCTGAAGACATTGATCAGAAACAGGAATCCGCCGATGACGAAGGCCGCGGCGACCGGGCGCGGCAGATTTGCAAACCGATCTGACAACCGGGCTTGAGATCTTGGCGAGCGTTCGAAAGAGCGCGGAACTGCAGCCTCGTTGATGGCTGCCGAGCGCTCGTCCATCCTGCCATCCAGGGCCACCCGGTAGCTCGTCACCGGAGCCGCGACGTTCTTCACCTGCTGGCGACCGAGATAATCGAAGCCGACCGACAACTTGTTATGCACCTGATCGTAGACCGGGCCGGAGATCAGGATCCCGCCGGGCTCGGCCATTTCCTGGAGCCGTGCCGCGATATTGACCCCGTCGCCATAGATGTCGGAGCCGTCCGCCATCACGTCGCCGAGATTGATCCCGATGCGGAACCGCATGCGCTGGGATGCAGGCAGGTGAGAATCCTGGGCGGACAGCTCCCGCTGGGTCTCGACGGCACACTGCACCGCCTCGACGACACTGGGAAATTCGGCGATGACGGCATCGCCCCAGGTGTTGACGATCCGCCCGTCATGCCGCTCGATCAGCGCCGCCATGGCAGCCCGATAGCGGCGCAGCGTCGCCAGAGTGCCTGGCTCGTCCGCTTCCATCAGGCGCGAATAGCCCTGCACGTCCGCGCACAGCACGGTGGTGAGCCGTCGTTTCAGCTTCTCGGTCATGCGGGCATGATAGCGCGGAACAGCCCGAAGCGCATGGGGGCATCGCGCTTCATGCCCAAGCGGCTGACGCGCTGCCCCGACTATCGCCGGATCCATGAACCAATCGCCGCATGGCGACGTTCAAGTTCCTGACCGACAGGATACGAGGACGTTGGAGATGGACGCGACAGAAATCGTGAAGCATCGCTGGATCGACGTGGACGGCATCCGCACCTTTTACCGCGAGGCAGGGCCGGAGGATGCGCCTGCCATCCTGCTGCCCCACGGCTATCCCTGCTCCTCCTACGAGTTCCGCAACCTGATGCCTCTCCTGGCGGATCGCTGGCGGCTTCTCGCGCCGGACTTTCCGGGGTGCGGATACAGCGATACTCCGGAAGACTTCCCTTACGATTTCGACGGCTACGCCACGTTCCTCGACCGGTTCCTGAGCCGGCTCGGAATCGACCGTTTCGCCCTCTATCTGCATGATTTCGGATCCCAGATCGGGCTGCGCCTCGCAATCATGCGCCCGGATCGGATTGCCGCCCTGATCATTCAGAACGGAGACATCTACGAGGATCAGCTCGGCCCGAAATATGCTCCTCTCCAGGAGTATTTCCGCAACCCGACGCCGCAGATGCGTGCCAAGCTGGGGGAGGCCGTCACCGAGGAGGGATTTCGCGACGAGTTCCTGAACGACGTTCGCCCGGAACTCGCCGAGCGCATCCCGCCCGACCTGTGGACGCTGCACTGGTCGCTGACGACGGAACGGCGCCGGGAGATCATTGTCGGTGTGATTGCCGGATTGAAGGATAACCTCGCCTGGTTCCCGCGCTATCAGGCCTACCTGCGCGAACAGCGGCCGCCGACCCTGATCGTCTGGGGACCGCAGGACGGGTACATGCCCGAGGGCTCGGCACGGGCCTATCTGCGCGACCTTCCCGATGCTGAACTGCATCTGCTCGATGGCGGGCATTGGCTGTTGGAGACCAATCTCGCCGAGGTCGCGGCGCTGATGCGCGGATTTCTGCCCCGCGTCTGGGCGTGAAGGGCGAACCATCAGTGCGACGAGGCTCGTCGCGCTAGTCAGGCCCATGCTCTAAAGTTCCTGTCCGGTGACCGTGCTGGGGACATGCAGCGCGGGGCCGATGTCGTCCCACAGGCTTTCGCTGGTGTCGCAATCCGTCTTCGGCGAATTGCCTGCAGGCTGAACCAACCCGGCACGCTCGGCCGTGCCGGCGATTTCATTGATGATCTTGGTTCTCGTCTCGGTCAGGAACTGCCTGCGCTCCCGTATGGGGATCATGAAGGCATCCAAGCCTCCGACCACACAGTCGCGGTAATAGGCGTCCAGGGTCGCGTCCTCCCGCCGGTCGGGGCGTCTGATCATGATGGGAAGGCCGTTGATCGTGACGCCCCGGGCCACCGCCCTGTCGCGTGCCTCCGTGACCAGAGGCCCCTGGTTGTTGGCGCCATCGCCCGAAATGTCGATCACGCGCCGCGCAGGCAGGAAGGGCCCTGAGGCGAAGAGGGCCAGGCTGAAGTCGATGGCTTCGGCGATGGAGGTCCCGGCCCCACGGCGGATCGGAGCCCGGGCCAGCCTCTCGGCGAAGGAAAGGCTCGCCTTCGCATCGTCCAGAACGGTCCAGGGCACGACGACATGCTGGACATGCGGATGCGCCCCGGCCCATTCCACGTAAGCCACCGCGATGCGTCCCAGCAAGCCGCTTTGAATGGCCTGATGCACCGAGGGCGAGCGGAAGGCGTCCACATAACCCTGCCGCTGCAGCTCCTGCTCGTCCGGATCCATCGAAGTCGAGATATCAACCGCGAGCACGAGGGCGAGATCGACCTCGTCGGGCGCCTGCTGCCAGGCCGGGGCGACGGTCAGGAGCCCCGCCACGAGAGCGGGGAGCAGCCACGGAGCCTTGGGATACCGCATCGCGATCTCCCTCAGTCGAGGACCTTCGGTCTCCTCGGATCTCCCGATCTTACGTCAGCTTTCCCTTCGGCGATAGGCTTCGTGACAGCCGGCGCAGTTCTGGCCGACCCGCTGGATCGCTGCCTGCAGGCTGGCCTGATCCGTCACCGAGGCTTGAGCTGCCGTAGCATCCTGTGCGAGCTTGGCCGCACGGGCATCGAAATCCGCCTTGCGCTCCCAGATCGCGGGAAGCGCCGCGGTCTTGCCCTGATGCGAGCCTGGCGGGAAGAGAGCGGGTGTCTGCTGCCCATTCTGCGCGATCCGCTGGAGAGCGGCCTGTGCGGTCGCCGCGTCGAACGGCGCCTGTCCCCGGGCCATTCCGGTCAGCGTCCGAACCTGCTCCTGATTGTTCTTCATCAGGTTCTGGCGCTGGGTGATGGGATCGCTTGACTGGGCCAGCACCCCGATCCCGCCGGGGATCAGCACACAGAGTGCGGCAATGACGGTCTTTTGCATGGCGACCATCCTTTCTCCCCCGTCCCAGGATGTGCTCTTCCGCCGGATCGGACCATAGGAAATGAGGGTTAGAGCCGGCTCTTCGGCCGAGGTGGTTCATTCCGGACCCTGACACTTTGCCCGACCGCAGGCCCTCGCAGGCGGGAACGAGCCATGCCATAAGGCCGCCGCAACTCCTCCAGGCTTTAGGACCCATGATTCGCGTCGAGAATGTCAGTAAGCAGAACAGCCACAGGATCCTCTTCATCGAGGCCTCCGGAACCCTCCAGAAAGGGGAAAAGGTCGGTCTCGTGGGTCCCAACGGCGCAGGCAAGACGACGCTTTTCCGAATGATCACCAAGGAGGAGCAGCCCGACGAAGGCCAGGTCTCGGTCGATCGGGGCGTGACCATCGGCTATTTCAGCCAGGATGTCGGCGAAATGACGGGCCGCAGCGCCGTGGCCGAGGTCATGGAAGGCGCCGGTCCCGTTAGTGCCGTAGCGACGGAACTGCGGGCGCTGGAAGCCGCCATGGTGGATCCGGACAAGGCAGACGATCTCGACCGGATCATCGAGCGCTATGGCGAGGTGCAGGCGCGCTACGAGGAACTGGACGGCTATTCCCTCGAGGGGCGGGCGCGCGAGGTTCTGGCAGGCCTCGGCTTCAGCCAGGAGATGATGGACGGCGATGTGGGGGGCCTGTCCGGCGGCTGGAAGATGCGCGTCGCCCTGGGCCGCATCCTCCTGATGCGCCCGGACGTCATGCTCCTCGACGAGCCGAGCAACCACCTGGATCTCGAGAGCCTCATCTGGCTGGAGGAGTTCCTGAAGGGCTATGAGGGCGCGCTGCTCATGACCTCGCACGACCGCGCGTTCATGAACCGCATCGTCAACAAGATCATGGAGATCGACGGCGGCTCGCTCACCACCTATTCCGGCGATTACGAGTTCTACGAGCAGCAGCGCGCCCTCAACGAGAAGCAGCAGCAGGCCCAGTTCGAGCGCCAGCAGGCCATGCTCGCCAAGGAGATCAAGTTCATCGAACGCTTCAAGGCGCGCGCCTCCCATGCGGCGCAGGTGCAGAGCCGGGTCAAGAAGCTCGAGAAGATCGACCGGGTGGAGCCGCCCAAGCGTCGGCAGGCCCTGGCGTTCGAGTTCCTGCCTGCGCCGCGCTCGGGCGATGACGTGGTCGTCCTCAAGGGCGTTCACAAGCGCTATGGTAGCCGCAGCATCTACGAGGGGCTGGACTTCGGAGTGCGCCGCAGGGAGCGCTGGTGCGTGATGGGCGTCAACGGCGCCGGCAAGTCGACGCTGCTGAAGCTGGTGGCGGGCTCTGCGACGCCCGATGACGGGACGGTCACCGTCGGGGCGAGCGTGAAGATGGGCTATTTCGCCCAGCATGCCATGGAGGTGCTCGAGGGCGATCGCACGGTCTTCGAATTCCTGGAGGATTCGTTCCCGCAGGCCGGGCAGGGCTCGCTGCGGACGCTGGCCGGCTGCTTCGGGTTCTCCGGCGACGACGCGGAGAAGAAGTGCCGGGTGCTCTCGGGCGGCGAGAAGGCGCGCCTGGTGATGGCCAAGATGCTCTACGACCCGCCGAATTTCCTGGTGCTCGACGAGCCCACGAACCATCTCGACATGGCCACGAAGGAGATGCTGATCGAGGCCTTGTCGAAATACGAGGGCACCATGCTCTTCGTCTCCCACGACCGCCATTTCCTGGCGGCCCTGTCCAACCGGGTTCTGGAGCTGACGCCGGAGGGCATCCACCAGTATGGCGGCGGCTATACCGAGTACGTGGCCCGCACCGGCCAGGAGGCGCCGGGCCTGCGCCACTAGGCCATCGATTCTGGGAAGCAAAACCAAAGAGCCCGGCCATCGTGCCGGGCATTTTGCTGCCAGGATCCTGTTCCGGCAGACGGGGCGACGTCAGCTTGAGGCAAGCATCGTCGTGGATAAGGCAAGGACCACAACAACCATTTTTGAAGAAAGGTCTGTCAAAGGATCCTTCTTCACATGTCCTTTCTCAATTTTCGGGCCGAAACATCATGGCATTGAATACGTCTCTTCCGGTGCTCATCGTCGACGATTATCAGACGATGCTGCGCATCATCCGCAACCTCCTGAAGCAGATCGGCTTCAACGACGTCGACGAAGCCAAGGACGGCTCGGAAGCCTTGGGCAAGCTCAAGGAGAAGAAATACGGGCTCGTGATCTCCGACTGGAACATGGCGCCGATGACCGGGTTCGAGCTGCTCCAGAAGGTCCGCGCCGATGCGGAGCTCACCGCGCTCCCCTTCATCATGATCACCGCCGAGGCCAAGACCGAGAACGTCGTGGCCGCCAAGCAGGCGGGCGTGAACAACTACATCGTGAAGCCCTTCAACGCGGAAACCCTGCGCTCGAAGATCGCCGCCGTCCTGGGTGAGTAGTCGCCATGCGCCTTCCGCCACCCGTCTCTTTTGACCCTCTGAGCCTGGACCTCCTGGCTCAGTCCCGCGAGAGCATCGCCGCGCGCCGGCATGCCGAACTCATGCGGGGCATGGCGGCCATTCATGCGGCGCTCGAGCCGAACAGTGGGGCATCGAAGGCTCTTCTGGACCAGATCCGGACCGATCTGCGCGAGGCGCTCCGGCTCAAGGACGAACTCGACGCCATCACGGAGTCGATCCAGCGCACGAAGCGGGAGATCGCGACCCTGCATTCCCACACCCCGGGCGGTCAGGTCACCAGCGTCACCGACGAACTGGGGGCCGTCGTTTCTGGAACGGAGGCGGCCACCAACAGCATCCTGGCGGCGGCCGAGGAGATCGACGAGATCACCGGGACGCTCGTCCAGCGCCTGTCCGGCGAGGACGCCGTGATGGCCCAGCGGATCTCCGACAGGGTGATCACGATCTTCGAGGCCTGCAACTTCCAGGACATTACCGGCCAACGCATCAGCAAGGTCGTCGGCTCGATGAAGTTCATCGAGGAGCGCGTGACCCAGATGGCGCATATCTGGGGCGGCTTGGAGAGCTTCAACGACGTGGACGCTTTCAAGATGCCGGAGCGCGAAGGGGACGAAGCCCTGCTGAATGGACCTGCCCTCGACGGCGATCCCACACGCACCTCCCAGGACGCCATCGACGCCCTGTTCGGGTGAACCGATCCGCATCGCGACCGTTGGAAAAGCCCGGTTGTTGCGCCGGGCTTTTTGCCGTCCTTCATTGACGCAGCAAGGTGAGATCGGTGGTGGCCCGGACGGGTCCATTCGCCCCGATGCGATCCGTGACGACGATCCGAAAGCGGTTCGGATCGAGGCTGGCGACGCGCATCTGGGCCGTCGTGTCGCCGTAAAGCGGCCTCGGCCACGCGATCACCAGATCGAAATCCGTTCCCACCTGCCGGCCCCTGAGTTGGGCGGTCCCGACCCGCGAGCCCGTATACGTGCCGGTGACCTGGCCCGAGCGGGGATCCCAGGACAGACGGGCGCTGACCGATCGCGCGATGAGCAGGTAAGCCCGGCACGTGCCCTGGAGCGACAGATCCGTTGGCCCCTGCTGCCGGATCGTGAACTGGCAGCTGACCTGATGGGAGCTCGCATCCGGCCCTTCCAGGATGGTTCCTGTTGCGGAGAAGGAGCCCGCGTAGCGCTCGAAGACGGCCGGTGCAGCGTCGGCACTGCCGGTTGCGCTGGAGAGCAAGAGAACGACGCCGCAAGAGAGCCGGTGCGAAAGGCAGTCCATGGATGTCTCCTTTTGGGTCGGCCAGATTGGAATTCTCGACTGTCCTGGAAGCCCGTGCCCTTTCTGAAGCACGACCTCCGCGCCGGTCGTCCAACCCGGCATTACGTGTAGAGATAGGTGTCAGGCAGACCGAGGCGCCGGCAGGCCTGGACCGCCGGAAAGGATGGGAGCATCAACCGATCGCTTGCACTTGTCATGGTGCGGACGAGGGCGCGTTCGACGGGGTTGAGGGACCAGGAGGCACCGAGTTCGAGACGCTCGCGCACCCAGCCCGGCAGAATGTCGACCGCAGCCTTGACGAGCAAACTCTGCAGCGGTCGTGCCGGCGCCGGAAGGATCGGGGCCCGCTTCATGATGGCAAGGAATTCGAAGATCACCGGTGAGGCGACGAGCCTTGAGGTCATGCTCTCGAACAGGGCGTCGAGCTCCTCCTGCGAGGCGGGCACTCCGGTTGCCCCGTATAGTTTTGCGGCGGGCAGGGCCTCGACGAAGAGCGCAGCCCGCTCGGTTCGGGTCAGAGGCCTGACATAAGCATGGTAAGCCTCCGTGAAGCCGAACCCGGCCGTCGCCTGCACCCAGTCGAGCAGGACCGGATCATTGGCCCGGTAGTCCTCGCCTTCGCTGGTCCGGCCCGCCACGCGATCGTGCCGTCTGACGACGCCGGCAATCATGGTCTCCGCCCTGCTGCGCGGCCCGTACACCGTCACCATGGCGGCGAGCCCGGTTCGCTGAAGGCGCTTCAACGGGTCCGCCCGGAAGCTGCTGTGCTGCCAGACCCCGTCCCGAACGCGCGGCTCTCCGAATTCGAGCAGCACGGCCGCGATGCCGCCGACCAGAAGGGAAACCGGGTTCTTGAAGATGCGCCAGGAGACGGAGTCGACGGAAATCAGCGCCGGCTCTTCCGACGGCACGGAAAAATCGATGCTGCGGTCCGGTTGAAGGAGCGCTTGTGCCAGACCGTCGACCTGACGCTGCAGACGGCCAGGCAGGACAATGGCGGTGGGGCTCAGGAGCATGGCAGGACCTCCGCTCCGGAAATCCACGCAGGGGCGGAAAAGTTTCCCCAGCAGTTGTATTCTTGACCGTCCAATCAGAAACTTGGCGCCTTCGAGTCACGTGCAGCCATCTTCTGTGTGGCAATGAGTGCAATACCTGCGATCTCAGAAAGCCATTTCGGCGTTGGCTTTCCATATAATGCTTGTTCTGGACGAAGTCTCGCCTGTTTCGCACGATTGTAGGCTGCTGCCTCGTAGACGAGTCTTCCAGCAATCCATATTAAACGCACTCGAAATGCTACCAATGGTGTTAATCCATCAGCAAGTTTCTGGCGTTCTATTAGCAGTTCTTCAACAGAGTGGATATCTGCTAGACGTCCCTGCTGTAAGATGTCGCCTAGTCTGTTTGTATCCCAGCTATGAGCTATAGAATTTCGTGCAGATCTAAGATAATCTAAGTCGACCATCAGATCATGCGAAAGTACGCTAAACGCAGAGGCTAGCTGGATTCGCTTTGCGAGATCAGATAACGGCCCATATCCGCTAAGCATATTCTTCTTCCCACCTGGCACAGAATCGGGAAGTATTGATTTGAACACCTCCTTTAAGAGATCATCAGCAAACGCGCATACGATCACAGGGAGATAACGTGCTTCCTCTGACATAATTAAATCAACTAAACGCTGAAAGTCAGTCAGATCTAAGGGCTCAAGATCAAGGGTTTCAATGAAGCGCTTGATAGCAAAAGTTTCGAAAGATCGGGTATAATTGCGATATATTTGCAAGCCCGCTTTCTCCCCATAGCCAAGATCCATCCCGGCAATGTCAGTGTCAAACCAGTCTTCATTCGGTTGTGTCATTGAATTCATGCTTGCTCTGAATTCTTATACAAACTGTAGCTTGTACTAACTGGAAATAGACGTAAATAAAAAGCCCGCCTTCTAGGCGGGCTTTTGTATCCTTCATCAGGCCGTGACGCTCAGTTTGCAGCGGCCACATTGACCTTCGCGGGAGCCTGAGCCCGCTTTTGGGGCACGGCCTTTGCGGCCGGAGCCGGCGCGACCTGGACCGTCTCGGCCACCGGCTGCGCGGAGGACGTGCTGAACAGGTCGGTCACGCCACTGAACATCTTCTTGTAGAAAGGAGTCTCCTGCGAGGAGGACCCTGCCGCCGCAACCGCCACGGGGGCGGTCTGCTGGGTCACGGCCGCACGGCTCTCGGCCGGGCGGGACTCCGGCTGCGAAGCGGGAACCTCTCGCATCGAGGCGAAAGCGAGCGCGGTCGACGGCGCCTCGATCTTCTCGCGGCCGCTGTCGTCGAGCGCAATCTGCCGCGGGCCGGAGGAAATGCCCTCGGTGCGGCTCACATATCCGAGCTTGGTGTCGGACACGCCCGTCACATTGGCCAGGGCTTCGCGGAAGGATTCATGCGTGTCGCCGTCGTTGTAGACGAGCTTGATCGGCTTTTCGCCCTTGGCGACCAGATCGGCCACCTCCTGCTCGTCCTGACGCTGCTTCTGCGCCACGAGAGAGGCGGTGTCAGGATCCACGTTGAATTCGTAGCGTCCCCGGCCGACCGCCACGCGCAGCTCGTCCTTCGACACCTCGAAGGTGTCAGAGCCCTCCTTCAGGTTCTTCCAGAAGCCGATATTCGGGTCGAGACGATGCTTGGCCAAGTTCTCGGCTGTCATCCGGAACGGATAGGACTGGAACTGGAAGCCGCGCTGACCGGCGCCGAGGGCCTCGCGGGCGATGGCATAGATCTCGGCGATGTTCTGGTCCGTCATGGCGAAGCAGCCCCGCGAGGAGCACGCGCCATGCACCATGATGTCGCCGCCGTTGCGCCCGAACGACCGGTCGAAGGCGTTCGGATAGCCGGTGTCGAACGACAGATAAAAGGCCGAGTTCGGGTTCATCTGCGCCGGGGTGACCGTGTAGAAACCCTCAGGCACCTGCCGGTCGCCTTCGCGGGTCTTGGGGCCGAGTTGGCCCGACCAGCGGCAGATGGGATAGGTCTTGAGGAGCGCGTATTTCCCGTTGGAGCCCCGCTTCCAGACCTCCAGTTCCGACTCCTTCTTGTAGGCCCGGACCAGGATAGGGTCTTCCTTGGACATGCCCTTGGTCGACATCAACGCCATCGTGGCTGGCGGAATCGGCACGAGGTGTCGCGTGGAGCCACGGGAAAGCTGGTCGTCCTGGCAGGCAGCAAGCGCGAGCACCAGGCTCGCGGCCAATGCGAAACGCTTCATCATGGGGGACCCCGCAATTTTTGATCTGCCCGACGTTTTGCCGGTCAGTTCCCCTTTAACCCCTAAATCGTTAGCCTTAACTGGCCCTTACTGCAAGCGGAGCCGTAATGGAGTTATGCTGAAAGGAAGGTAAAAAATCAGCCCGCAGAGGGCTTGGGCGCCGCGCATCGGAGGAGAGCGCATCTCTTCCGAGGTAAGGCAGGGCCAGTGGGGCGCAAACCCGCCCGGTTGCGGGCGGGTCCGAAGCCGGTCAGATCGATCTCAGAGCTTGCGGCCGATATTGAGGAACTTGTCGGCCCGATGGTCGCGGATCTCGGCCGGACCCATGTTGCCGAGGTCGTGCAGGGCTTCCTCGATGGCATTGCCGGTGGCCTGGATGGCCGATTGCGGCTCTCGATGAGCGCCGCCCACGGGCTCGACCACGATGCCGTCGATGATGCCGAGCCGCAGGAGGTCCTGGGCCGTGATCTTCATGTTGGTGGCGGCGTCCTGGGCACGAGCGGCGTCGCGCCAGAGGATCGAGGCCGCGCCTTCCGGGGAAATCACGCTGTAGATGGCGTGCTCCAGCATCAGCACCTTGTTGGCGGTCGCGATGGCGATGGCGCCGCCCGAGCCGCCTTCTCCGATCACCACGGAGACGTTCGGCACGCCGAGGGAAAGCTGCATCTCGGTGGAGCGGGCGATGGCCTCGGCCTGTCCGCGCTCTTCCGCCTCGATGCCCGGATAGGCGCCTGCAGTATCCACGAAGGAGATCACCGGAAGACCGAAGCGGTCCGCCATTTCCATTAGGCGCACCGCCTTGCGGTAGCCCTCAGGCCGGGCCATGCCGAAATTGTGCCGGATACGGGTCTCGGTGTTGTGGCCCTTCTCCTGGCCCATCACGCAGACGGGCTGGCCGCGAAAGCGGCCGAAGCCGCCGACGATGGCCTCGTCCTCGGCGAACTTGCGGTCGCCCGCGAGGGGAGTGAACTCGGTGATCAGCCCGGCGCAGTAATCGACGAAGTGCGGGCGCTGGGGGTGGCGCGCGACCAGGGTCTTCTGCCAGGGCGTGAGCTTGGCATAGAGCTCCTTCAGGGCGTCGGCGGCCTTGACCTCCAGGCGGGAGATGTCGTCGGTGATAGAGACGGCATCCCGGTTCTCACCGAGCGCCCGAAGCTCCTCGACCTTGGCTTCAAGCTCAGCGACGGGCTTTTCGAAATCGAGATAACTGCGCATCAGACTCTACAGCATCGGGCCCAAAAGTGGATTTGCACTTTTGGGACTAACCCGATGCTTCCTCCTTTATGAGAGCATCGTTCAGGCAGAAAACCGGATCCACTTTTCCGCACGATGCTCTAATGGAAAATGAAGGCCGGCGTGACTGGATAGCCCTGCCGAAGCGGGGCGGACACTGGCGTTTCGGAAGACTCAAGTCAAGGTGAGCCCTGCCTTAGTCCCGCAAAACCCGGCGGAATCAAGGAGGACGGCGTCATCCGCGAGGCGGGGGCCGCAGGCACCGGAGCGAAAACCGGAGAGAAGCGCCGCGAGCGGCGCACCGCATGGACGGCGCCGGGCCGGTAGAGCTGCTTCGTCGCCTCCACGATGTGAAGGCCCGCGAAGGGAAGCGAGAAGCTGGCGCCGACCTGCTCCCAAGCCTGGGCGCTCTGCAGCAGGAGGCGGTTGCGCAGGGGCGGCACGTAAAGGGTTTCCGCCCAGCCCTCCGGCGAGAACCATGTCTGGCGCATCAGGCTCTTGAGCTGCGAGCGACTGTAGGGCTGCCCATAGCCGAAGGGCGTCGTGTCCATGCGCGCCCACAGGCCGCGCCGGTTGGGCGCCACCAGGATGATCCGCCCGCCGGGCGTGAGAATGCGCCAGATCTCGTGCAGGAGTTCGCTCGGGCTCTCCACCGTCTCCAGGGCATGGACCACGAGAACCCGGTCGATGGAGGCGTCGGGCAGGGGCATCATCAGTGGGTCGACGAGGGCGGAGGCCGAGGCGCCGGTGCTGGGCCAGTTCACCACGCCCTGGTTCGCCGGCATGAAGGCGAGCGTCCGCTCGCTTTCGCCCTTCACGGCAGAGAGATAGGGCGGCGCATAGCCGAGACCGAGCACGCGCAGGCCCGTGAGCGGACCCCAGAACCTGTCGATGGCACGTCCGACGAAGCGGCGCGTCACGGCCCCGAGCGGGCTGGCGTAGAAGCCGCGCAGATCGGTGATGTCGATGCTCATGGCCTCAACAAGCTGCCTCTTGCTCCGTCCCGGCAAGCGTATTGCGGGGATCCGGGTCTGGTTTCGCGCGCCGACTGTTCCATGATAGCTCACAGCACATCAAGACGAGGTGCCCCGATGTCCGCCCAGATCCACGCCTTTCTCTGCCTTCAGGACAATATCGGCGTTCTGATCCACGATCCCAATACGGGCGCCTGCGCGGCCATCGATGCGCAGGAGGAGGGGCCGATCCTGGCAGCTCTCGCCAAGACAGGCTGGCAGCTCACGGACATCCTCGTCACGCACCGTCATTCCGATCACGTGCAGGCCGTCGAGCCCCTGAAGCGCCGCACCGGCTGCCGGGTGGTGGCGCCGGTCAAGGCGCGAGAGGCGGTGCCGCATGCCGATGCCTATGTGCGCGAGGGCGACACGGTGCATGTCGGCGGTCTTCAGGCGCATGTGTGGGAGACGCCGGGCCACTGCCTGGATCATGTCTCCTACTGGTTCGCGGCGGACCGGGCGCTGTTTGCCGGCGACACCCTCTTCACCCTCGGCTGCGGGCGGATGTTCGAAGGAACCTACGCCGAGTTCTGGGCCTCGCTCCAGCGCCTCGCCGCTCTGCCGGACGAGGCGCGGGTCTATTGCGGGCATGATTACACGCTCTCCAACGCGCGCTTCGCGCTGGCGGCCGATCCGGACAACGAGGCGCTGAAGGCGCGGGCGGCGGAAGCTGAGAAGGCCAAAGCGGAGGGGCGCTTCCTCGTGCCGACGACCATCGGGCAGGAAAAAGCGACCAATCCTTTCCTGCGCGCCGGGGAGCCTGCACTCGCGAAATCCGTTCAAAAGGAGGGAGCGGCGTCCGTGGAGGTGTTTCAGGCCTTGCGCGAATGGAAGAACAGGTTCTGATGGGGACCATGACCTTGCGGGAGCGGACGACCCTATGAACGACCACAGCCTCATCATCGGACTTGAGAGCCGTCTCCTGAACGCCTGGCCCTCGTTCGATTATCAGCTCTATGACGGCTGGGTTGTCCGCTTTGCGAACGGCTACTCGAAACGGGCCAATTCCGCGACGCCCTTCCGGCCGGAGACCAGCCTCGACGACGAGCTCCTCGACTACATGATCGCGCGCTTCGTGGAGGCCAATGTTCGGCCGACCTTTCGCCTCAACGGGGTAGAGACGCCTCGCGTCGACGAGTTGCTGAAGCAGCGCGGCTTCAAGGACATCGAGCCGACGCATGTCCTGACGGCTCCGATCACGAGCGGCGACTGCGAAATCGATCCCGAAGTCAATCTCGACTCGCAGGTGTCCAAGCGCTGGGTGCGGGCGGCGGCCGAGTCCTACGGGGGCGACAAGGCCGACGACGAGACCCTGATGAAGATCGTCTCCCGCATCCGCCAGAAGACGGCGTTCGCAACGCTCAGCCTCGATGACAGGCCGGTCGCTTGGGGGCTCGGCGTGGTGGAGCGCGGCTATGTCGGCCTCTACGACATCGTGGTCGCGCCGGACCTGCGTGGCATCGGATTGGGCCGCCGCGTGGTCGCAAGCCTTATGGCCTGGGGTTGCGGGCACGGGGCGCACACTGCCTATCTCCAGGTGCGCGAGGAGAACGAGATCGCCCGCTCGCTTTATGGCGCGCTCGGCTTCGAGACGGCTTATCGCTACACCCACCGGGTCATGCCGGGGCGGTCTTCTTCGGCGTGAGGGTGGCGACCAGCGCACCGGCCACGATGAGGCCGCAGGCCAGGGCGAGCGTCACGGTCGGCTCCGCATAGCCGGCGACCACCAGGAGCAGGGTCGACAGCACCGGCGTCGCGTAGGAGGCGACACCGAGGAAGCGGATGTCGCCGCGCTTCATGCCGATGTCCCACACATAGAAGGCCGCGCCCACGGGGCCGAGGCCGAGGGCCAGAAGGGCAAGCCACTGCGTCGTCGTCTCAGGCCAGACGGTGGTCTCGAACGCTAGGTGACAGACGAGGCTCAGGAGCGACGTCATCAGGCAGAAGCCCGCCACCGCATCGGTGGGCACCTGGCCGAAGCGGCGGGAGAGAACCGAATAGCCGGCCCAGACGAAGGCCGCGACGACGGCGCAGAGATAACCCGGCATGTATTCGGCGCGCGCATCGAAGGCGCCGCGCCCGGCGATCAGCACCACGACGCCGGCAAATCCGAGCAGCGCTCCCACGACGTGGGCTCGCCGCAGATGCTCACCCGGCAGCAGCGAGGAGAACAGCACGATCAGCAGCGGCCAGAGATAGTTGATGAGGCCGGATTCCGCCGGCGGCGCCCAGCGCAGGGCCGCGAAATAAAGCGCATGGTACCCGAACAGGCCGCCGATCCCCAGGGCCCAGACGACGGGCTTCTGGCGCAGGGCCTTGAGCCCCTGGGGCCGCACGATCCAGCTCACCACGCCGACCAGGCCGCCGACGAGGAAGGTCATGGCATTGAGCTGGAACGGCGGGATCGTGCCCGTTGCCGCCGTGAACAGGGCGAGCATGGACCAGAGCAGGATGGCCGTGAGGCCAATGGTGGTGGCGGTGCGAGTCGTCATAGCCGCCACCTAGCACGAGATCCCTGAAGAAGCGAAGCTCCGAGGCAGGCTGTCGGTAAATTCTAGTAGGTCGTACGGCCGCCGCTGAGATCGAACGTGGCGGCCGTCGTGAAGGAGTTCTCCTCGGAGAGCATCCAGGCCACCATGGCGGCGATCTCGTGCAACTCGGCGAAGCGGTCCCGCGGAATCCGCACGCGCATGTATTCGATGAATTCCGGCGTGAGTGAATCGAGGATCTTCGTCTTGGCGGTAGTGGGCGTGATGCAGTTCACCGCGATGCCGGTCTTGGCCAACTCTTTGCCTAAGGACTTGGTCAGCCCGATGATGCCGGCCTTCGCGGCGCTGTAGGCGGCGAGGTTCGGGTTGCCTTCCTTGCCGGCCACCGACGAAATGTTGACGATGCGGCCGTAATCGTTCTCCAGCATGATCGGCACGATGGCGCGGCAGCAGTTGAAGGTGCCGGTCAGGTTGACCTCGACGACGCTGCGCCACTCGTCGATGGAGTACTCGGCCAGCGGCTTGACCGGACCCGTGATCCCGGCGCCATTCACCAGCCCGTCGATGCGTCCGAAGGCGCCGCGGGTCTGCTGCGCGGCATGCTCGACCGACAGGCTGTCCGCAACGTCGACGCTCAGGCCGATGCAATCCTTCGAGAGCGCTGCGGCGCTCGCTTCGGACTCGTCGAGGCGCAGATCCCAGATGGCGACCCTAGCGCCCGACTGCACGAGGCGCTCGCCGATCGCATAGCCGATGCCGCGGGCGCCACCGGTGATCACGACGGTTTTGCCCGCCATGTCGATGCGGTTCATGCCTCGATTCTCCGTGTTGCAGGCAGGATGCGGCACAACGGGCCCGGATGGCAGTCAGACCTGCATCCGGGACGATGTCGTGCATGTCAGGCCATGTATTGCCCGCCGTTGATGGACAGGGTCGAGCCGGTCACGAAGCCGGCCTCGTCGGCCGCCAGGAACAGCACCGTGCGGGCGATCTCCTCCGCCTCGCCGAGACGACCGACCGGAATGAGCGGCAGGATCTTGGATTTCAGGACCTCCTCGGGAACGGCCTTCACCATCTCGGTGGCGATGTAGCCCGGCGCGATCACGTTGACGGTGATGCCCTTGTTGGCATTTTCCTGCGCCAGAGCCTTGGCGAAGCCGATCACGCCCGCCTTCGCGGCGGAATAGTTCGCCTGTCCCATCTGGCCCTTCTGGCCGTTGATGGACGAGATGATAATGATGCGCCCGAAGTTGCGCGAGCGCATGCCGTCGATGACCGGTCGCGTGCAGGTGAACATGGAATCGAGATTGGTGCGGATGACGGCGGACCATTGATCGTAGGTCATCTTGTGGAACATGCCGTCGCGGGTGATGCCGGCGTTGTTGACCAGGATGTCGACCGGGCCGAGCTCGGCTTCCACCGCCCGGATGCCGCTCTCGCAGGATGCCGCATCGGAAACGTCGAACTTGAAGACCGGGATGCCGGTCTCCGTCTTGAACTGGGTGGCGGCTTCGTCGTTGCCGCCGTAATTGGCGGCAACCTTGTAGCCAGCGTCCTTCAAGGCTTTTGAAATCGCGGCACCGATGCCGCGGGTGCCACCGGTGACCAATACGACACGCGCCATGCTGTTTCCTTCCCAAGACCGTTCCGTGCGGATCTCTCGAGGATCCCTTCGTCGTGAGGCGGCCGGATTCGGGCCGCCTCACAACATAGCTTAGGCTATTTGACAGAACGGGGAAGGGTGAGGCTCCGGAATTTTCCCCGAGCCTCTTCAGGTTTCTAGCGCTCGAGGCACATGGCGACGCCCATGCCGCCGCCGATGCAGAGGGTGGCGAGGCCCTTCTTGGCGTTGCGCCGGCCCATCTCGTGCAGGAGGGTGACGAGCACGCGAGCACCCGACGCGCCGATGGGATGGCCGATGGCGATGGCGCCGCCGTTCACGTTCACGATGGACGGATCCCAGCCCATGTCCTTGTTGACCGCGAGCGCCTGGGCGGCGAAGGCCTCGTTGGCCTCGACGAGCTCGAGATCGGACACTTTCCAGCCGGCCTTTTCCAGCGCCTTGCGGGAGGACGGGATCGGGCCCGTGCCCATGATGGCCGGATCGACGCCGGCGGTGGCCCAGGAGGCGATGCGGGCGAGCGGGGTCAGGCCGCGCTTCTCGGCCTCGGCCTCCGTCATCAGCACGACGGCGGCTGCACCGTCATTGATGCCCGAGGCATTGCCGGCCGTGACCGTGCCGTCCTTCGAGAAGGCGGGGCGCAGCTTGCCGAGGGCCTCGACGGTGGTGCCGGCGCGGATGTACTCGTCCTGATCGACCACGATGTCGCCCTTGCGCGAGGCAATGGTGACGGGCGTGATCTCGTCCCTGAAGCGGCCTTCCTTCTGCGCGGCCTCGGCCTTGTTCTGGGAAGCGGTGGCGAACTGGTCCTGCTCCTCGCGGGTCAGCTGCCAGCGCTGGGCCACGTTCTCGGCGGTGTTGCCCATGTGGTAGCCGTTGAAGGCATCCATCAGGCCGTCCTTGAGCATGGTGTCGATCAGCTTGAAATCGCCCATCTTGGTGCCAGCGCGCATATGGGCCGCATGGGGCGCGAGCGACATGGATTCCTGGCCGCCCGCCACGATGATGTGGGCATCGCCGTTGGCGATCTGCTGCATGCCGATGGCGACCGTGCGCAGGCCCGAGCCGCAGAGCTGGTTGAGGGCCCAGGCGGTCTTCTCCTGTGGCACGCCGCCCGCCATGGCGGCCTGACGGGCCGGATTTTGCCCCTGACCAGCAGTGAGGATCTGGCCGAGGATCACCTCGTCCACTTCTCCGCCTTCGACCTTGGCCCGCTCCAGAGCGGCCTTGATGGCGATAGCGCCGAGCTCGTGCGCCGGGGTGTTGGCGAAGGCGCCGTTGAACGAACCGACGGGGGTGCGCGCCGCGCCGACGATGACGATGCTGTCTCGGGCCATTCCTCTCTCCTCATGCTGATTGTCTGATCGCAGAACGAATGTAGTGCCGGTTCGATCAAATCCCCAGGGGGTGGGATGTCAAGGAGCGGATCGTGCAACCCAGCCCTGACCGCCTTAGACTTTTGGCGCTTTGATCGTTCGGGATAAGACTTATAATCATTGAGGGCTGGCATCCCGCGGATCGGGATGAAGGATGCTGGGCACGGTGGATTTCCCGGGAGCGTATCGGGCAAAATGGCGACGGACAAACAACCGACTGTCATCAAGAAATATGCCAACCGCCGCCTCTATCACACGGGTACTTCGGCCTACGTGACGCTGGAAGACCTGGCGGGCATGGTGCGCAAGGGCGAGGATTTCGTGGTCTATGACGCGAAGTCCGGCGAGGAGATCACCCGCTCGGTTCTCGCCCAGATCATCTTCGAGCAGGAGAACAAGGAAGGGCCGAACCTCCTGCCGGTCACGGTTCTCCGCCAGCTGATCCGCTTCTACGGCGACAGCATGCAGGCGCTGGTGCCGAGCTATCTCGAATTCTCCATGAACAACCTGTCTCAGGAGCAGCAGAAGCTCCGGGAGCAGATGGCGCAGGCCTTCGGTCCGTCGGCCTTTCAGGCGATGGAGGAGCAGGTGCGCAAGAACATGGGCTTCTTCACGGAGGCCATGCGCATGTTCTCACCTTTCCCGCAATCGCCCCCGGGCGCACCCGAATCCAGGCCGGCTGCCAAGGGGGAGGGGACGGACGACCTCGACAGTCTGAAGCAGCAGATGGCTGCCATGCAGGCCAAGCTCGACAAGCTGGCGAGCAAATAGCTCGCAAGGAGCCTTGCCGTCAGCCGCGCGCCTTCTTCAGCACCTGATACAGCATCGACCGCTGCAGCACTGCCTCGGGCTCGCCGAACAACGCGCCTTGCAGAAAATCCACGCCCCAGGACGTCAGCAGACGGGCGGTGGCCTCGTCGTCCACCCATTCGGCCGCCGTGGGGATGCCGAGATGCTGAGCCCGGTCGATCAAGGTTCTGACGACGAGGCGGTCGTCGGTCGAGCGCTTGAGCGGCTGGATGAAGACGCCGTCGATCTTGAGGAGATCAACGGGCAGCATCCGCAACTGGGCCGGCGACACATAGCCCGTTCCGAAGCCGACGAGGGAAAGTCCGATCCCTAAGGCCTTCATGGCGTGGAGGCGGCCCAAGATCTTCCGGCATTCGACCAGGGCAGCCTCGGGAACCTCGATGACGAGCCGCGATTCGATGCCCGGGCGGGCGCCGAGATGGGCCGCCAGCATGGGCAGCCACTCGTCATCCAGGAGCGTTCTGGCCGAGACCGGCAGGGCCAGGCGCGTCCCGGGATGGTCGCGGAGATGGTCGGCCGCCAGCTCCAGCATGCGGGCGTCCACGAGGAGGGCGAGATTGGCCTCCTTCAGCTTCGGCACCGGGCCGAGCGCGATCGGGCTGCCACCGGAGCGCGAAAGCGAGGCGCAGGCCTGCATCAGGGCCGGGGCACGGCTGTGAGCTTCCACCACAGGTCGGCAGGCGAGAGTCAGGCTGCGGCTGTTGAGGACGGCCACCCAATCGAACGGCGCCTGCTCGGCAGCCCGTGAGGGCGCTTTCGGACGCGCGTCGTAAAGCGTGCAGGTTTCCCCGCGATCGAGGCCCGCGGTCAGGGCCTGTTCGGCAAAACGCAGCAATTTGGGGGCCTTGAAGGTATGATCCGGCGCGCAGGCTGCGCCGAGATGGAGCGCGGCCGCGGCCGGATGGTCCTTCAGGAGCCCGGTGAGCCGCCTCATGGCGCTCGGCGCATCCGCGGCCGGGCAGCAGGTCAGGGTTAGGGCGAAGCGGCGGGACCCGAGAATGGTAAAGAGATCGTGGCGGCGCATCATCGGGCGCAAAGTCCGGGCGATCTCCGCCATGGAGCCGGCTTCGTCATCGTCGAGCGCACCGACGATCAGGGTGCAGGTCTGAGAGGCCCGCAGGGCTTCATTGATGCCGCTCTGGATGCCGCACAGAAGCTCCGAGCGCTGTTTCAGCATCGCGGGCAGCAGATCCTGCGCGCCGGAGACCGGGTCGAGGCGCAGCTGGCCGCGGGCGAAGGCCGGTCGTCCCTGGACGTCCGGCTGCCAGCGGCCTGAGTCCTCGATCATCACCGCCCGGTCCGGTTCGAAGCGCAGGGCATAGCGGGTCTCGTAAGCGCTGCCCGAGCCCTCCTGCGTGCCGATGGCATCCTGACGGGAGAGGCCGCAGCCGGGCTCGACAAGCTGAGCGAAGGCCTGGCCCGTCTTCGGCAGATCCCGCGACGGCAGGCCGAGCGCCTCGGCGGCACCCGGTCCCCAGGTGAGGGTGTCGGACACCATGTCCCAGGCATAGACGATCCCCGTGCCAGGCGAGCGGGAAGGCTTCGAGGCGCTGCCCTGGCGTGGCGAGCGGGAGACGCTCTTGAAAAGTCCCGTCCGGCCCTGCCCCCTCGTCGCCATCACGCTCACCCTCGAAATACGCATAGATCGGGGATGACTGAAGGCGCCTCTTCTGCAAGCCTGACCAAACCCCGGAAAACCAAGGGATGCAGGATCGGCTCTCAGGCTTAATGAAGGGTAAAAAGAGATGGAAAATCAGCAAGGTGGGGATTATGGGCATAAAAAAACCGGCGCCCAGGGCGCCGGTTCGGATCGTTGCATGCCGCGTTGGATCACGCGTCGGTCTTCACCTTCAGAACCTGACGGCCGCGGTACATCCCGGTCTTCAGGTCAACATGGTGAGGACGGCGCAGCTCGCCGGAATCCTTGTCCTCGATGTAGGTCGGGGCCTTCAAGGCATCCGCGGAGCGACGCATTCCGCGCCGCGAAGGCGACGTTTTTCTTTTTGGAACGGCCATTTCTCGTCTCCGGTTAAATAGCGGAGCGCCCGCTCAACCGGGGAACGCTCACATCTCAAACTTGATGAGGTTGCGCCTCATACAAGGTCTTTGGGCAAATATCTAGCCCCTCCAAGCAATCCGGGGGCTTTTCATTGCCGCAGGGCGGCCTCTCAAGGCTTCAGGCAATCGCTGAAAGGCGCGGCCCTCTCCATGCGGGCCTGCAACTGCCCAGCCAGGGCCCGGTGGCCGGGTCGCGGGCGAGCGGGGTTGCGGACCAGGGGATTGGGCAGGGCTCGTGCCATGAGGGCCGCCTCCTGGCGGGTCAGGCTCTTGGCCGACTTGCGGAAGTACTTCTGGGCGGCCGCCTCGGCGCCGAAGATGCCGTCGCCCCATTCGGCGACGTTGAGATAGACTTCCATCATCTTCCGCTTCGACCAGATCAGGTCCAGATACAGGGCGACCGGGATCTCGAGACCCTTGCGGACATAAGAGCGGCTCGGCCACAGGAAGAGGTTCTTCGCCGCCTGCATGGGGATCGTCGAGGCTCCCCGGGACGGCCCGTCCTCGTCGGCGGCCTCCACCACGTCCCAGAGGGCATCCCAGTCGACGCCGTTGTGCTCGCAGAAGCGGCTGTCCTCGGCGGTCATGACGGCGAGCGGCAGGTTGGGCGAGATCTCGTCGAGGCGGACGAAGGTCCTCTCCACAGGCTGCAGGGTGAGCCAGCGGCCGAGCATCAGGCTCGAGACCGGCGGCACGGCCCAATATAAAAGACCTAGCCAAAAGACTGCGCCGACCCATAAGAGAATGAGACCGAGGCCGAACTGAACGAGGCGGCGGAAGAAGCGGGCGGCCGTAATCGGCTCCCGCGGCCGTCCCGACCGCAGCGTCCATTTCGGCCTCAATCGTTCACCCGCATTCCCCTCGGACGGAGCGGCAGCCCCATCCGTATTCAGGCTCGTCATGGCGCCATCCACCAGCACTTTCACGACGCGGCTCTCTGACGCCGCGAAGGTTGTCGAAGCAAGTCTCGAAGCCTTGCTATCAGACAATGCCGCTCCCGGCGAGCTTGCCCGGCCACCCCGTCTCATGGCCGCCATGCGTCATGCGGTCCTGGGCGGCGGCAAGCGCCTGCGGCCGTTCCTGGCCATCGAGACGGCCCGCCTCTTCGGCGTGGAAGGGCAGGGGCCCTTGCGGGCCGGCTGTGCCATCGAGCTTCTGCATTGCTATTCCCTGGTCCATGACGACCTGCCCTCCATGGACGATGACGACCTGCGCCGAGGGCGTCCCACCGTGCACAAGGCCTATGACGAGGCCACGGCCATTCTCGCCGGAGACGCGCTCCAGACGCTAGCCTTCGAGGTTCTCGCCGATGCCGCTACGGCACACGACCCTGGCATCCGTTCGGCTCTGGTGCTCGGCCTAGCCCGCGCCTCGGGCCTCGGCGGCATGGTCGGAGGCCAGCTGCTCGACCTGACGGCGGAGGGGCGCTACGGGACCGTCGAGATGGGCGAGGCCGACGTGCGGCTGCTGCAGATGATGAAGACCGGGGCGATCCTCACGTTCTCGGTCGAGGCGGGGGCGATCCTGGGGCAGGCCGACGCCGCGGCGCGCGGGCGGCTGGTCGCATATGGGCGCGCCCTTGGTGCGGCCTTCCAGGTCGCCGACGACATCCTCGACCGGGAGGCGTCGGCAGAGGCGCTCGGCAAGCGCACCGGCAAGGACCAGGAGAAGGGCAAGGCGACCCTCGTCGATCTGCTCGGCATGGACCGAGCCCGCCGCGAATGCCGGCAGCTGGTCGATCAGGCGGACAGCGCCCTCGACGGCTTCGGACCCCGGGCGCAGATCCTACGCGAGGCCGTGCGCTTCGTCGTCGAGCGGCAGATTTGAATACGACGGGTCGATTTCTTCAGCGCCACCACCCCATGCGCCTTCGTCTCAAACGGTCGGCACCCAGAACGCGAGCTTGACGTGGCCGGGGCGGCGGTTGTGCGGGAGAGCGCCGGCCGGGACGCCGCCATTGGCGATAATGACTTTCCGCGAGGCCTCGTTGTCGTCGTCGCAGGTGATCAGCACCCGCGAGAAGCCTTCCGATCGGCAGACCGGCAGGATCATGCGCAGCGCCTGCGTGGCGTAGCCGCGCCGCTGCTTCCAAGGCACTACGGTGTAGCCGATGTGACCGTAGATGATCGTCGGCAGGTCTTCCGTTCCCCTCTGGAAGCGAAACCCGATGCGGCCACAGAATTCGCCGTCGCTGATCCAGAAATCGTGCGCCGGAAGACGCGCCACCTCGCGCCCGTCCGGCAGCCGGACCATGGGACTGTTGTAGAGGTCGTGGAGAAAGCGCTCGGGGTTGCGCCGCAGCTGCAGAAGCTGCTCGCGGCTCACATCCTGGTCGGTGTTGGGCGACCAGCCCCGCTCCAGGGCATCAGCATAGTAGGGGAGCCAGTCCAGGCTTGGGCGGATCAGGGTGATGTCGGTCATGGACTGGCAAAACTGACATCGGCCGGCCATGAGAGCAACCGTCTTACACAGTCACCTGCGTGCCCACCTCCACAACGCGCCCGGTCGGGATCTGGAAGAAGTCCGTGGCGTCGCTCGCCGATTTTGCCAGACCGATGAACAGCTTATCCTGCCAGAGCGGCATGCCCGACTGGCTGGCGGGGCGGATCGAGCGGCGCGACAGGAAGAACGACGTGGCCATGATGTCGAACTTGAAGCCCTGCTTGCGCAGGATCGCGAGGCCGCGCGGGATGTTGGGCGTTTCCATGTAGCCGTAGCTCAGGCGGATGCGCCAGAACGAATCGCCCACATGCTCGATGGCGACCCGATCTTCGTCCTCCACGCGGGGAACGTCCGCGCTGTTGACCGTCAGGATCACATTCTTCTCGTGCAGCACCTTGTTGTGCTTGAGATTGTGCAGGAGGGCCGCCGGCGCCGTGTCCGGGTCGCTGGTCAGGAAGACGGCCGTGCCCTTCACCCGGTGGGGTGGGCTCTTCTCCAGCATCTGTACGAGCTCGAGGAAGGGCACGTCGATCTTGCGGGTCTTCTCGAACAGGATGCGCGTTCCCTTCACCCAGGTCCACATGAGCACGAAGAACACGCCGGCGATGACCAGCGGGACATAGCCGCCGTCGAGGAGCTTCACCAGGTTCGAGGATAGAAAGGTGAGGTCGATCAGGAGCAGCGGAATCATGATGATCCCGGTCTTCACCGGACCCCAGCCCCAGCTCCGGCTCATGACCACGCAGGCGAGCAGGGTGGTGACCACCATGGTGCCGAAGACCGCGATGCCGTAGGCGCTGGCGAGATTGCTGGAGGAGCCGAAGAGCAGCACGAGGCTGACCACGGCGGCGAGCAGCAGCCAGTTCACGCGTGGCAGGTAGATCTGGCCCTGGTGCGTCTCCGAGGTGAAGCGCACCTCCAGGCGCGGCAGGATGCCGAGCTGCACCGCCTGCCGGGTCAGGGAATAGGCGCCGGTGATCACGGCTTGGCTCGCCACGATGGTCGCGAGCGTGGCGAGGATCACGAGGGGCAGGAGCAGCCATGGCGGAGCCAGCAGGAAGAATGGGTTGGCGATGGCTTCGGGGTTCGACAGCACGAGCGCGCCCTGTCCGAGATAATTCAGGGCGAGAGCCGGGAAGACCACCGTGCTCCAGGCCATGCGGATGGGCCTGCGGCCGAAATGACCAAGATCCGCATAAAGCGCCTCGGCGCCCGTCACGGCAAGGCAGACGCTGCCGAGGATCGCGAAGGCGGTGCCCGGATGCGTGACCAGGAAGGACACGCCGTAATAGGGATTGAAGGCGAACAGGACCTCCCAGTCGTCAGCGATGTGAAGCAGGCCGAGGCCCGCCATGCTGATGAACCACAGA
This sequence comes from Microvirga sp. CF3016, assembly GCF_036314085.1. Lineage (NCBI taxonomy): Bacteria > Pseudomonadati > Pseudomonadota > Alphaproteobacteria > Hyphomicrobiales > Methylobacteriaceae > Microvirga > Microvirga sp. CF3016. The sequence goes on along the minus strand of NZ_JAYGGM010000003.1, from coordinate 24,219 downwards.
AGCGTGAGCGGGCCGAAGAAGGCTGCGACCTTGCCGGTGCCGCGGCTCTGCACGGCGAAGAGCGCGACCAGAATCGCCACTGCGCCCGGCAGGATATAGGCCTCGAGCGATGGCCCCACGAGCTTCAGGCCTTCCAGGGCCGAAAGCACGGACATCGCTGGTGTGATCGCCGCGTCGCCGTAGAAGAGGGCCGCTCCCGCCATGCCCATCATGAGGATCGGAAGACTTCTTCGTCCGAGCGCGCGCTGCGCCAGAGCGACCAGGGTCAGCGAGCCGCCTTCACCCTTGTTGTCAGCCCGAAGCAGCAGAATCACGTACTTGACCGATACCGTGAGGATCAGCGCCCAGAGCAGGAGCGACAGGATGCTGATCACGAGCTCCCGGGTCAGGGGAACGGGAGTTCCGTGGTGACCGCCCGTGGCGGCCATCACCGTCTCGCGCATGGCGTAAAGCGGGCTCGTGCCGATATCGCCATAGACGACGCCGATGGCGCCAAGGGTGAGGGTCCAGAAGCTCGCCTTGGAATGGCTGTCCGGTAAGGTGGCCTCAGGGACTGCGGAATCGGCATGTCCTGGGGCGACGGCGTGCTGTTCTGCCATGTGTGCTTTTCTTTGCGGACGTGCCCGCGGACGGCCCTGGTTGTATCACTCTCATAAACGACGAAGGGCGGCTTCTTCTCCGCCCAATTCTCTAAAGAGCGCAGCGGCCGTCATTGCCGGCGCGGCGGCTCTCTACCACATCGCGCCTGAGCTTAAAAACGGAATTTCGCAGGAGGTTCCATGGTCACGCTTGCCGCCTCATTCGGCAGCATCGCGCCCGGGCTGGCCGTAGCTCTTGTCGATGTAGTCGAGGACGATCTTCTGGAAGTCCTGGGCAAGGGTCGGGCCACGCAGGGTCATGGCCTTCTTTCCGTCGATGAAGACCGGGGCCGCCGGCTGCTCGCCCGTCCCGGGCAGCGAGATGCCGATATTGGCGTGCTTCGACTCGCCGGGCCCGTTCACGATGCAGCCCATGACGGCCACGTTCAGGTTCTCGACCCCAGGATAGGTCCGGCGCCATTCGGGCATGGAGGTGGAGATCCAGGTCTGGATGTCCCGCGCCAGCTCCTGGAACACGGATGAGGTGGTCCGTCCGCAGCCGGGACAGGCGGCGACCAGCGGCACGAAGGTGCGAAAGCCCATGGTCTGGAGCAGTTCCTGGGCGGTCTTGACCTCCAGGGTCCGGTCGCCGCCGGGCTCCGGGGTCAGGGAGAAGCGGATCGTGTCGCCGATGCCCTGCTGGAGCAGGATGCCGATGGCAGCAGACGAGGCTACGATCCCCTTCGACCCCATGCCCGCCTCGGTGAGGCCGAGATGGATGGCGTAATCGGAGCGGCGGGCAAGATCCTGATAGACGGCGATCAAGTCCTGAACGGCCGAGACCTTGGCCGACAGGATGATCCGGTCGCGCCCGAGGCCGATCTCCTCGGCGCGGGCGGCGGACAAAAGGGCCGATTGGATCATGGCCTCGCGGGTGACCCAGCGCATGTCGCGGGGATTCGCCGAGGCGGCATTCTCGTTCATCAGGTGCGTCAGCAGCTCCTGATCGAGCGAACCCCAGTTGGCGCCGATCCGCACCGCCTTGTCGTGCCGGATCGCCTGCTCGACAATGGCCCCGAACTGCCGGTCCTTCTTTTCCTTGAAGCCCACATTGCCGGGATTGATGCGGTACTTGGCGAGTGCCTCGGCGCAGGCCGGATGGTCGGCGAGGAGCTGGTGGCCGATATAGTGAAAATCGCCGACCAGCGGCACCTCGACCCCCAGCCGGTCGAGCCGCTCGCGGATCTTCGGCACGGCTGCGGCCGCCTCGTCGCGGTCGACAGTGATGCGCACGATCTCGGAGCCCGCGCGGGCCAGCGCCGCAACCTGGGCCACGGTCGCATCCACATCCGCCGTATCCGTGTTGGTCATCGACTGAACCACGATCGGCGCGCCGCCGCCCACCATCACCGACCCGACGCGCACGCCCACGGTGCGGTGGCGCGGGGCAGGTCCGGCAGGGCTTTCGGGGGCAGGTGCGGTCTCAGAAGGCGAGATGAAGGACATGCTGCAATCCACGACGGCAGCTCCGGGGCTGCCGCCGTTTAGCTGATGCCAAAAGCCTTCTTCGTCAAGCGCGGCTTAATCGGGCCTGGAACACCGTTCAGTGAACATCCTGGCAGCGGGCGCAGCGTCCCGTGATCTCCAGAACCTTGGTGCGCGGCTGATAGCCCTTCTCCTGCAGGACCTTGAGCACGGTATCGGCTACGTCGGGAGACGTGACTTCGTTCACATCCCCGCAACCCTCGCAGATCAGAAAGGCAGTCGTCAGAGGTTCCGGGGAGGAGCCGGAACTGGCGATATAGGCGTTCCGGCTCGCGAGCCGATGCACCAGATCCTGCTCGATGAGGAAGTCCAGGGCGCGATAGACGGTGATCGGCGCCATCCGCCGGCCCTGCGAGCCGAGCAGATCCACGAGGTCGTAGGCGCCGAGGGGCCTGTCGAAGCCGTGGAGCACTTCGAGCACGCGGCGGCGGATCGGGGTCAGACGGGCCCCTTTGGCCCGGCAGATCGCCTCCGATCGGGCAATGGCCTGTTCCGCTCTGTCCGAGGCTTCGGAATCGTGGGCCTGAGCGCCGTCGCGGGGCAGTCTGTGCTGAAGAGACAATGTATGGGCCATCGGATCACTCCCGGCTAAATTGCTAAAGTTTCAAGCCCCCCGACTGTCTCCGCGTCGTCTCTGCCCGACGCGAATCCACTTCATTCATATAGGTTATAACGCTACGATAATGAAGTGAAAAATGGATACGGTAGCCTGCAAAAAACCGATGCAGATTTGCAAACAGCCGCGCCTCAGAATTGTCCAAAGCGCCAGACGCTGGATTTCTTGATGTCCGAATCCTCGAGCGTCCGGGTCACGGGCACCTCGTAGATAGCCAGGTTCTCCAGGCGATCCTTGGGAAGATAGCTGCGCCCCGGGTCGCCGATCAGGACCGTGGCACCTCTCCGGCTCAAGGCGAACAGCCAGTCCGTGACCCGTTGGGCGAGATCGCGCTCGTAGCAGATGTCCCCGGCGAGCACCGTATCCCAGCCGCGATCATGCCCAACGATATCCGCCTGGAGCGGGATGATCGCAGAGACGCCGTTGGCCTTGGCGTTGAGGCCGATGGCCGCAATGGCGAAGGGATCGATGTCGCAGGCGGTGACCTCCGCGGCACCCGCCTTCATGGCTGCGATCGCAACAAGGCCCGAGCCCGAAGCAAAATCCAGGACGCGGCGCCCGCGGACCGTTTCCGGATAGTCGAGAATGTAGCGGGCCAGCGCCTGTCCGCCCGCCCAGGCAAAGGCCCAGAAGGGTGGCGGCAGGCCGATCTCGCCCAGTTCCTCCTCGGTCCTCTGCCAGAGCTCCGTCGCTTCGTCGGCCACGTGCAGGGAGATCTCCGGCGCATGGGGCACGGGGCGGAGCCTGGTCTCGGAGCGGATGAAGGCGACGGGGTCGGAGATCATGAGGCCAGCATGGAGCGGTAGAGCTGCTTGACGCTCTCGATGACGTCCCGCTCCGTGAATCCGTTGAGAACACGCGCGCGCGCGGCCTCCCCCATGCGAGCCACTTCGTCGGGCTGTTTGGACAAGGCGACAAGGACATCGGCCAAGCTCGCCGCGTCGTCGGCCGGAACGAGGCGTCCCTCGACCCCGTCCCGCACCAGGGTGCGGCAGCCGGGGACATCGGTGGTGACGATGGCGCGGCCGCAGGCGGCGGCTTCGAGAAGCGTTCGCGGCAGGCCTTCGCCACCGCGCGAGGGCAGGCAGGCGACATGATGCTCGCGCCAGACCGCGGCCACGTCCCGCGTGGTCCCATGCCAGGAGATGCCGGGCTCGGCGCTCCAGGCCTTCAGGGTTTCCTCCGGAATGGCCTTCGGGTTCGAGGGGTCGGGGGCGCCGTAGAGCGACAGTTCGACAGACGCGCCCTGGGCCCTCGCCTGACGGACTGCCTCCACGGCCACGTCGACACCCTTTGACCACAGCATGCGGGCCACCACGGCGACCTTGAGCGGCGGCCGCGGGGGCAGCGGGGCGGGCTGAAGACGATCCGGATCGATTCCGGCGCCCCCGAGAATGGTGACGCGTTCGCCCGCAGGATCGAGGCCGAGGAGCTTGGGATCGTCCGTGTTCTCGAAGACATAGCGCGTCTGGCCGGTCTCAAGCCCGCGCACGAGCAGGCGGACGGCCTTCTGGGCTAGGCGGGCGACGCGGTCCGTGCGAGCGCCGAGGAAGCCGAGACCCGTCAGGGCATAGATGCGCCGCTTGACCCCGACCATGCTGGCCGCGAAGCCGCCGGTAAGAATGCCGCGCAACGCAATGCAATGAACAAGGTCGGCTTTCTCGGACCTGAGAATGGCTGCCAAATCTCCGGTCTTCAGGCCCGCCGTAATCGGATTCAGGCTGCGCCGCTCGGCTTCGAGCGGGATCACTTTGGCGCCCGTGGCCTCGATCACCTCCCGGTGCGAGCGCACCCGGGTCACGACCGTGACGTCGAGCCCAAGCTCGCGTGCAGCCCGGGCCATGGGCAGGAAATGAGAGGCGAAGAACCAGTCCTCGGTGATCACGAAGACGAGCTTGCGGCCTTGGACATCAGGCAGGGACAAGGAAGACAAGGGACAATCCGGTTGCAACGGCTGCGCCCTTCTAACCTCCGTGGAGGGCAAAAGGGAACTCCCTCGATCAAGACCCGTTGCCGTCATCTTGAAACACGGGAGACGACTGACATGACGGATTGGCTGCCGACCGTCCTGGCGACGATCGCGGGCATCCTCTCGACCTCGAGCTTCGTTCCTCAGGTGCTCAAGGCTTGGCGCGAACGGGACACGGGCGCCATCTCGAAGCACATGTACATGGTCACGGTGACGGCCTTCGTGCTGTGGTCGGCCTACGGATTCCTGATCGGCAGCTGGCCCATGATGGTCTTCAATGTGCTCAGCCTCATCCTGAGCGCCACCATTCTGGTCTTCAAGATCCGCAATGATCGGCGCAAATCGCAGGGGGCGAGGCCGCACAGGGAACCCGGGATGGCGCGGACCGGTTGACGTCCTGCTCTTCCAGAAAGCCTCCCATGCCAGACCCGAACGCCACCACCGAGAATGTCATCGATCCGCGCGATGCCGCCGAAACGGCAGGCCTGCGCTATGTCTCCGACGAGGAGCCCGGCATCCGACGCAAAAAATCCGGCACGGGCTTCACCTATACCGGGCCTGACGGCAGGAAGATCGACGACAAGGCGACCCTCGAGCGCATCAGGTCGCTGGCGATCCCGCCGGCCTACACGGATGTGTGGATCTGCACGAAGGCCAACGGCCACATCCAGGCGACGGGCCGCGACGCCAAGGGCCGCAAACAGTACCGCTACCATCCGGCCTTCCGCGAGGTTCGCGAGAGCACGAAATACGAGCATATGCTGGAATTTGCCAGGGGCCTGCCGGCGATCCGCAAGACCATCGACGAGCATATGAGCCTGCGCGGCCTGCCGCGCGAGAAGGTGCTGGCCACGGTGGTGCATCTGCTCGAGAACACGCTCATCCGCGTCGGCAACTCCGATTACGTCAAGCAGAACAAGAGCTATGGCCTCACCACCCTGCGCGATCCGCACGTGAAGGTGGAAGGCGGCGAGCTGCGCTTCCAGTTCAAGGGCAAGAGCGGCAAGACCTGGCGCCTGCAGGTCAAGGACCGGCGCATCGCCAGAATCGTGAAGGCCTGCCAGGATCTGCCGGGACAGGATCTGTTCCAATATCTCGACGAGAACGGCGAGCAGCAATCGATCACCTCGGCCGACGTGAACGCCTATCTGAAGGAGATCACCGGAAGCGAGATCACGGCCAAGGATTTCCGAACCTGGGCCGGCACCGTGCTGGCGGCCCTCGCCCTGGCCGAATTCGAGGAGTTCGACAGCGACGCCAAAGCCAAGAAGAACGTCCGGGCCGCCATCGAGAAGGTCTCCGCGCGCCTCGGCAACACGCCCAGCATCTGCCGCAAATGCTATGTGCACCCGGAGGTGTTCGACGCGTATCTCGACGGAGGCCTGTTGCTGGACATCAAGGAAGAGATCGAGGCGGAGCTGCGCGAGGATCTCGCCAGTCTCAAGCCCGAGGAAGCGGCCGTCCTGGCGCTGCTGGAGCAGCGCCTCTCCCGCGAGGTCGAGAAACAGGCGCAGAAAAAACCCGCGAAGAAGCGCCGTGCGTCGTCGGCCGGAAAACACGGAAAGGCTCAGCCCGAGATCCGGGTTTGATCCGTCGCGTTCAGAACGCGGAGCCGAGCATCCGGGCGGCTTGACCTGAGGCTGCTCCCATGGTCCATCGCACCCGCACGGAACGGGACGAGGGTGTGATGGGACGTCCGACGACATTCGCCGCCATTGCGGCCATTTTGGCATGCTTCGTCGCGGGCGAAACGGCACCGGCCGCAGCGCAGGGAACCGAGCCTCAAAGCTGGCCTGAGCTGAAATGCGCCCGCTACAGGAAGGCGTGGTCGGATGCTCTCGCCCATCGGGGCACGAAGGGTTTAGGCCAGGAGTTCATTGCTCGCCATGAGGCTTTCCTGGCGTCGGGCTGCACGGCGAAGGGCGATGTCTGCCCCCGCTCGGCAGAGGAGCTCGATCTCGCCAACATGATGGTGGTGGCCGCCATGAATGCCGGAATGGCGAGCACGTTTCCACCCTTCTCCTGCCGCAAGTGACGGGCAAGCGGTCTCCTGCCGGAGAGGACCTGCCGTTCGAACATTTTCCTGCCTGACCCGTTAGGGCTTCGCGACCTTCATTCCAGCGAGGCCCCTCCATGCGCATCCATCATCTCAATTGCGGCTGCATGTGTCCCGTCGGAGGAAGGCTTTGGGATGGCGTCAGCCGCGGGCTGACGGGACGATTGATCTGCCATTGCCTGCTCGTCGAGACGGACAACAGCGGCCTCGTTCTCGTCGATACCGGTTTCGGCTCCAGGGATGTGGAGGATCCCTATGGGCGGATCAGCCCGCTCTTCATCCACACGAACCGGATCCAGCTGGAACATCGCTATACGGCCCTGGAGCAGGTGAAGTGCCTTGGCTTTTCGCCCCGCGACGTGCGCCACATCGTGCTCACCCATCTCGATTTCGACCACGCCGGCGGCCTCGAGGATTTTCCGGAAGCCACCGTTCACGTTCTGCGCGCGGAGGTGGAGGAAGCCGAGGTGAGGCAAGGCTTCATCCATCGCCGCCGCTACAGCTCCAAGCAATGGGACGAGGTGCGTGACTGGCGTTTCTACGACCCCACCGGGGAGCGCTGGTTCGGATTCGGCTCGGTGCGTGATCTCGACGGCTTGCCGCCCGAGATCCTGATGATCCCCCTGCCCGGGCACACCATGGGACATGCGGGGATCGCCATCGACACGCCGGACGGATGGCTGCTCAATGCGGGCGACGCCTATTTCTACCGGCACGAGATGGATGAAGACCCGTCCTGCACGCCGGGGCTTCTCGCCTATCAGCGGATGATGGAGGAGGACCGGCCGTTGCGCCTCCACAATCAGGAACGGCTGCGGGACCTCGCCAACGACGAGCGCAGCAACGTCAAGATCTTCTGCAGCCATGACCCGATCGAATTCGAAGCCCTGCAGCGCCTGAGCACGGGATGGCGGCCGATTTCGGCGGAATATAGTCCAGGATTGCGGGCGCATTGAGCCGCCGGCCTCTGGTCCCTGCCTGTCTGCGCCCTAAAAGCAGGCAGGTAGGTCGATGAGGGGAAGCGGAAATGGAATTCGATGCCCTGATGCTCTCGCGCATCCAGTTCGCGTTCACGATCGCCTTCCACATCATCTTTCCGGCTTTCACCATCGGGCTCGCCAGCTGGCTCGCGGCCCTCGAGTTCAACTGGCTTCGCACCGGCAATCCGCTCTACCGCAATCTCTTTCGCTTTTGGGTGAAGGTGTTCGCGGTCTCCTTCGGCCTCGGAGTCGTGTCCGGCATCGTGATGAGCTATCAGTTCGGCACGAACTGGTCGCGCTTCTCCGAGTTCACCGGCAACGTGCTCGGCCCCGTCATCGCCTATGAGGTCATCACGGCCTTCTTCCTGGAAGCAGCCTTCCTCGGCATCATGCTCTTCGGCTGGGAAAGGGTCGGCGACCGGCTGCATTTCTTCGCCACCTGCATGGTGGCTCTGGGCACATTGATCTCCGCCTTCTGGATTCTCTCGGCCAATTCCTGGATGCAGACACCCGATGGGTTTGCCATCGAGAACGGCAAGGCGGTGCCGGTCGACTGGTTCAGGGTCGTGTTCAATCCGTCCTTCCCCTTGCGTTACGCGCATATGGTGTTGGGCTGCTATCTCACGACGGCGTTCGCGGTGGCCGGCATGTCGGCTTGGATGCTCCTTCGCCATCCGCACGATGCCCCGGAGGCGAAGCTCGCCGGCTCGCGGCGCTCCATGTCCATGGCGCTGTGGTTCGCGACCATCTTCGTGCCGGTCCAGATCGTCATCGGCGATCTTCATGGCCTCGGCGTGCTCAAATATCAGCCGACGAAACTCGCCGCCATCGAGGGCAACTGGGACCGGATGGCGAACATGCCGCTTCGCCTCTTCGCCATTCCCGACGAAGTGGCGGAGACCAACCACTACGAAATCGGCATTCCGAAGATCGGAAGCTGGGTTCTGACGCATGCCTTCGACGGCGTCGTGCCCGGGCTGAAGGAGGTTTCCCCGCAGGATCGTCCGCCCGTCTGGCCAGTCTTCTTCTCCTTCCGCATCATGGTCGGCATAGGCTTTGCGATGCTCGGCATCGGCCTGTGGAGCCTGTATCTGCGCTGGAAGGGCACCTTGTTCACCAACCGGACGTTCCTCACCGCCGCCATGATCATGACGCCTTCGGGCTTCGGCGCCGTGCTCTTCGGCTGGTTCACGGCGGAGATCGGTCGTCAGCCCTGGGTGGTCTACGGACATCTGCGCACGGCCGATGCGGTGTCTCCCATCGCGGCCGGAGCGGTGACCGCATCGCTCCTGACCTTCATCGTCGTCTACGCCTTCGTGTTCGGCTTCGGCTCCTACTACCTCGCCAAGCTCCTGCGGCGCGGGCCCGATCCGGTCGAAGATATCCGTGGGGACGATCTCGGCAAGAAGCCGAAGCGTCCGTTCTCGGTGCCTGATGAAGGCCTGGAGGGGCGGCCGGGCCATCGGGCGCAGCCTGCGCGTTAGGAGGGCGAAGCATGTTCGGGTTCGGAACGGAATATGAGGGGCTGGCCTTCTGGCTGCCGCTGATCTGGTCGGGGCTGATTGCCGTGGCAGTCGCCATGTACGTGATCGTCGACGGGTTCGACCTCGGCGTCGGCATTCTCTTCAAGGCCGCGGGCAGCGAGAACTGGCGCGACCGCATGATGTTTTCGGTCGCGCCGATCTGGGACGGCAACGAGACCTGGCTCATCCTCGGCGGCGGCGGGCTCTTCGCGGTCTTCCACATCGCTTATGCGGTGCTCATGCCGGCGCTCTACGTGCCCATCATCCTCATGCTGATCGCGCTGATCTTTCGCGGCGTGGCCTTCGAGTTCCGCTTCAAGGCCGAACGGTCGAAATTCCTCTGGGATAACGCTTTCTTTCTCGGCTCGCTGGTGGCGACCTTCTTCCAGGGCATGGTGTTGGGTGCCTTCGTGCAGGGATTTGCCACCGACGGACGCCAGTTCACCGGCGGCACCTTTGATTTCCTGACGCCGTTCAGCGTGCTGACCGGCATCAGCCTGATCTTCGGCTACGGGCTTCTCGGCGCGACCTGGTGCGTGATGAAGACCACGGGCGAATTGGAAATCTGGGCGCGGCGCATCGCGGTTCGCTTTCTCCTCGCCACGATCGTCGCGATGGCGATCGTGTCGGTGTGGGTGCCCTTCCTGGGAAGGCAGATCGAAACGCGCTGGTTCTCTTGGCCCAACATCGCCTTTCTCGCGCCGATTCCCGTGCTCACGGCCTATGTGGCCTACAGGCTTCTGCGCGACCTGGAGGAGGGACGCCATTACCGGCCGTTTTTCCTGGCGATTGGCCTGTTCCTGCTCGGCTATCTCGGCCTCGGCATCAGCCTCTTCCCCTATATCGTGCCGCCGAACCTCACGATCTGGGACACAGCGAACACCGTGAGTTCCCAGCTCTTCGCGCTGGTAGGCTTCGCGATCGTGCTGCCGATTACCTTCGCCTACACGGCCTATGCCTATTATGTCTTCCGCGGCAAGGTGGCGGAAGAGATCTCCGGCGGCGGCTACGGATACCACTGATGCAGGTTCAAACCCGCCATCCACCGGCGCGGCGTTCGAAACGTCTGCTCTGGTTCGTTTTCATGTACATCGCGAGCCTCGCGGTGTTCGCGGGGCTCGTCTATGGCCTGAGAGGGATCATCCCTCACTAGAGCAACGGACCCACACGTGGAATCCACTTTGGGATGCGATCCGATGCGCCAGGGTTCAGCGGTAGGTGCCGATGAACCCCTTGTCGGTAACGACGACCCAGCGGGTTCCGCGACGCTCGATCCCTTCGATGCGACCGACGCCGGGAAGCACGCCGCCCGGCAAGACCTCGTAGAGGCGGCGGTTGCGATTCTCGACCAGAGCCGCGCCGTTATAGACCTCGCGCAGCACCCATCCGTCGACAGGTTCGCTTTTCACAGGTTTGAGGGCAGGAGCCTCCTCCCGCGCCGCGGCCTCGGTCGCCGGAGGCGCGGCCGGCGTTGCCAGCTTCGTGTTCAGCCCGGCCAGGGTGGCCAGGATCTGGCTCTCCATCCGGTCGAGCCGACCTTCAAGAGCGGAGAGCTTCCTGCCGGGTTCCTGCAGGCTGATGGCGAGACGTTCGACTGTCTCGGTGAGCTTCGTCTGCTCGGACGCCGAGGACGTGGAGGCCGTGTGCTCGACGTCCTTGAACGCGACGACCGTCTCCCGGAGGGTGTTCAGATCGCTGCTCAGCCGGGCGAGGATCTCCTGGGTGCGAGCCGTTTCGGCCTCAAGCTTCAGAATGGCATCCTTGTTGGCGAGGGTTCCCATGTAAGCAGCCGACCAGCCGGCTCCGACGAGGAGGAGGGCCATGGCGGCCTGGCTCAGGAACCTGACAGGCGCGGCACGGCGCCCAGTCGTGACGGGTTCATTCGGCGTTGCCTCAGAGGAGGAGGGCTTCAGGCCGAGCTTCGCGCTTTTGATCGCCTCTTCCAGGGCTGCGCTGGCCATGGGATCGATCCGGACCCCGCCGGCGGACGATGGGCCGGACTGTTTCGCTGCTTCGCTGCGGTCCTGAGAACGTATGTTGATGTCCATATTCCGACCTCATTTCCAGGTCAGAGACCATTAACCCTGAAAGTTTACCAAAGCGTTATCTTTAGAGTTAAGTGCTTGCGCTGCATGCCCTCTCCGTTTGGAGAGGAGCGCAATATTGTGAACCTCTGGTCCGAAGTTTTTGTTGACATAGTTACATATAATAGGGTTACAAAAGGTGGCGTAACGGAATGCGATCACCTTAGGGGCAACTCGATACCCATAAGAGTGCGAGAAACCTGGTCTTCCAGGCCTAACTATAACGAGATACTCTTGTGGGGCCACAGCCCGACATCGCAGCCATCGTCAGGTGGCAAACACTGTGATAAGGTATAACCTTACACAGCGGCTCTACAATCACGACGGCGCCGGGTGACTGGTCGGCCTATGGAAAGAAGACATGAAGCAGGCATCGAGAAATCGGGAAGATAGCACAGAGGTCCAAGACGCTCTGAAGTCCTGCCTTCCCTCCTTTACCGGGGTTGCCGTGTTCTCGGCGGTGGTCAACCTCCTGGCTCTGACGGGCTCCATCTACATGCTCCAGGTCTATGACCGAGTGCTGTCGAGCCGGAGCATCCCGACGCTGATCGGTCTTTCTCTTATCACGCTTGCGGCCTTTGCCCTCTCGGGCGGCCTCGACATGCTGCGCGGCCGGATGCTCGCCCGCATCGGCGCCCGCTTCGACGAACTGCTCTCGCACCGGGTGTTCGATCTCGTGGCCACGATGCCGCTCAAGGGCGCCAAGCAGGCCGAGAGCATGCAGCCGATCCGGGATCTCGATACGATCCGCGGCTTCCTGTCGAGCCTGGGCCCGACGGCCCTGTTCGACATGCCCTTCATGCCGATCTTCCTCATCGGCTGCTTCATGATCCATCCGGGCATCGGCGTCATGTCGGTGGTCGGCGGCGTGGTCATCATCCTCCTGACCATCTACACCGACGCCAAGAGCAAAGCGCCATCCTACGAAGTGACCAAGAGCGGCGCCGAGCGCCATGCCATGGCCGAGACCAGCCGCCGCAATGCGGAGACCATCCGGGCCAACGGCATGCTGGGCTTCCTGGCCAAGCGCTATGACGAGGTCCATGTCCGCCACGTCAACGACGGCCTCGTCGCCAGCGAGTCCTCGGCCGGCATCAGCGCCTTCGCCAAGGTCTTCCGCATGGTGCTCCAGTCGGCCATCCTGGGCCTGGGCGCCTATTACGTGATCCAGGGCCAGATGTCGGGCGGCCTGATGATCGCCGGATCGATCCTCATGTCCCGAGCCCTTGCTCCCATCGAAATCGCGGTCGCCCACTGGAAGGGTTTCACCGCGTCCCGCCAGGCCTATCGCCGCCTGCAGCACATCATGACGCTCGTGCCCGCACAGGGCCAGCGCATGCCGCTGCCGGCTCCAAAGGCCGCCCTGTCGGTGGAGGAGGTCTATATCGGGGCGCCCGGCGCCTCCCTGCCGATCGTCCAGGCTGCCTCGCTCCAGCTCCAGGCCGGCCAGGGCCTCGGCCTCATCGGCCCCAGCGCCTCGGGCAAGTCGACCCTGGCCCGTGCCCTCGTGGGCGTGTGGCCGACCTTGCGCGGCGAGATCCGGCTCGACGGCGCGGCTCTCGACCAGTGGGAGCCGGACGCGCTCGGCCGTCACATCGGCTATCTGCCGCAGGACGTGGAACTGTTCGAGGGCACCATCGCCGAGAACATCTCCCGCTTCCAGCCGGATCCCAAGCCGGAGCACATCATCGCGGCGGCGCAGACGGCCGGTGCGCATGAGCTCATCCTCAACCTGCCCGAGGGCTACGACACCCGGATCGGCGAGGGAGGGGCCTCCCTGTCGGGCGGCCAGCGCCAGCGCGTGGCTCTTGCCCGCGCCCTCTACGGCAACCCGTTCCTGGTCGTGCTCGACGAGCCGAATGCCAGCCTGGACGGCGCCGGCGACGAGGCCCTGAACCAGGCCATTCTCTCGGTGCGCAAGCGCGGCGGCATCGTCGTCGTCATCACGCACCGGCCGGCCGCTCTCGGCCAGGTCGATCAGGTCGCCATCATGGAAGAGGGCCGGATCAAGGCCATGGGACCGCGCGACGAGGTCCTGCAGTCCGTCATGAAACGCAATGCGACGCCGGCACCGGCCCCGGTGCGGCCGCAGCAGGCACCGGCCGCCCAGGCTGCGAACCTGCGAGAGGTTGGTTAAATGTTGGTCATTCAAGCTCCCAAGAAACCCTCGGTCCACCAGCGGATCCTGCGCCAGTCGACCATCGGCGGCGTGGCCATGATCGCCCTCTTCGGCGGGACGATCGGCCTGTGGGCGGCCACCTCGACCCTGTCCGGCGCCGTCGTCGCCGGCGGTCAGTTCGTGGTCGATACCAGCGTCAAGAAGGTCCAGCACTCGACCGGCGGCATCGTCGGCGAGCTGAAGGTCAAGGAGGGCGACCGGGTCGCCCAGGGCGATCTCCTGATCCGCCTGGACGAGACCATGACCCGCGCCAACCTGCAGGTCGTGTCCAAGCAGCTCGATGAATATCTCGGCCGCCAAGCTCGCCTGGAGGCGGAGCGCGACGGCGCGCCCGAGGTCAAGACCCCCGAGGAATTCGCCACCCGGCTGAACGAGCCGGCCGTCCAGAAGATCATGTCGTCCGAGCGCACGCTGTTCACCGCACGTGGTGCCTCCCGCGATGCGCAGAAGGACCAGCTCAAGAAGCGCATCGCCCAGTCCCAGGACGAGATCGTCGGGCTGAAGGCTCAGCAGACGGCGAAGGCCCGCGAGGCCGAGCTGATCGTGGCGGAGCTGAAGGGCGTCCGCGATCTCTACGAGCGCAACCTCGTTCCGATCACCCGCCTGAACGCGCTCGAGCGCGACGCCGCCAGCATCGAGGGCCAGCGTGGCCAGCTGATCGCGTCCGTCGCCCAGGCCGAGAGCCGCATTGCCGAGACCCAGTTCCAGATCATCCAGATCGACGAGCAGATGCGCGCCGAGGCGATGCAGGAGCTGCGTGAGATCCAGGGCAAGATCGCGGAATACACCGAACGCCGCGTGGCCGCCGAGGACCAGCTGAAGCGCATCGACATCCGCGCGCCCAGTGAGGGCTTCGTCCACCAGCTGAACGTTCATACGATCGGCGGCGTGATCTCGCCGGCCGAACCGGTGATGAACATCGTTCCGGTGAACGACAAGCTCGAGCTCGAAGCCAAGGTGCTGCCCAACGAGATCGACCAGGTGAAGATCGGCCAGAAGGCGACGGTGAAGGTCCATGCCGCCAACGCACGCATGGTTCCGGATCTGCACGGCTCCGTCAGCCGCATTTCGGCAGACGTGTCGCGGGATCAGCAGACCGGCGCGACCTTCTACACAATCCGGGTCGAGCTGCCCCAGGACGAGCTCAAGAAGCTCGAGAACATCCATCTCATCGCCGGCATGCAAGCCGAAGTCTTCGTCGAGGTGAACCAGCGCACCCCGTTCGAATATTTCTTTAAGCCCATGCAGGAACAGATCGCCCGCGCCTTCCGCGAGCACTGATCGCACCTGCCTTGAGACGCTCACGGACCGCGGCCGGTGCTATCAGCACCGGCCGCGGTTTGCGTTTGAAGCATACCTCAAAGCTCCGCCTTGTTCCGCTCAAGCCTGGAAAGTTCCGCCCGCGAGCCCATAACAGGGGCGAAGGCTGCACTCTCCCGCGGCCTTTCATCGAAGCCGAGACCGGACGGCTCGCCTTTCGGCTCAGCCCGGCGGTTTCGATGGCAGTGTCGAATCTCTTGAGGAACTTAGCGTTTTGAGGATCATCTTCCGCTTTGGCGGTATCGCAATGCTCGTCGCGGCCATCGTCATCCTGGCCGTGCTGCCCTTTGCTACATCCTTCGTGGAACAATGGTCGCGCCGCGATGTCGAGTTGCGATCCCGCCTCGTGTTCAATTCCGTCCGGGACCAGGTCAGCGGACTTCTGGCCCGGAACGATACCCAGCAGGCCGGCATCCTGTTCGAGCGCATCGCCTCGGACGAGCGCGTTCTCGCCATCGGCTATTGCGATGGCCAGGAGTTGCGCTTCCCCACCAGCAACATGCCGCCCTCCTTCTCCTGCGCCGAGGCGTCCCGGTCCGACGCGGAAAGCTTTTCGGTCGTCAGGAACCAGGATCACAATGTGCTGGTCAGCTCATTTCCCCTGAATGCGGGAGGCCGTCCGGGGCACCTCGTGGTCTTGCATGACCTGAGCTATGCCGATCAGCGTGGGGGAGAGGCGAGAAACTATCTTTTCCTGGCTCTGGCCGGCGTCGCCTTCGGGGCTGCGGCGCTCGCTGCCATGATCGCGGCCATCATCATGCGTCGGTGGCTGGCCTCGATCCGGCAGGCTCTCGAGAGCGCCCGAACCGGCAATGCCAATCCGCCCGTGGAGGAGAACATCATCCCGCTGGGTCAGGAGATCCGCGATGTCCTCCAGGAACTGGAAGCTTCGCGTCGGACCATCGATGCGGCGCATACGGACTGGAGCCCGGAGACCTTAAGGGCTGCCCTGTCCAACGAGCTGTCGGGCTCCGAGGTCATCGTGGTCTCGAACCGCGAGCCGTACATCCATAACCGGACCGACACCGGCGAGATCTCCCTGCAGATCCCAGCAAGCGGTCTCGTCTCCGCCCTGGAGCCAGTGGTGCGCGCCTGCGGCGGAACCTGGGTCGCCCACGGCAGCGGCACGGCGGACCGGGAGACCGTCGATGCCAACGACCGGGTGCCTGTGCCCCCGAATCATCCCTCCTATACCCTGCGCCGCGTCTGGCTTTCGGAGGAGGAGCAGGACGGGTATTATTACGGCGCCGCGAACGAGGGCCTCTGGCCGCTTTGCCACATCGCCTTCGTGCGGCCGATCTTCCGGGAGGCGGATTGGCAGCTCTACCGGTCGGTCAACGAGAAATTCGCCGAAGCGATCGTGGCCGAGGCCAAGCGCGAAGATCCCATCATTCTCGTACAGGATTATCATTTCGCGCTGCTGCCTCGCATGATCCGCGACAGGCTTCCCCGGGCGACCATCGTGACCTTCTGGCACATTCCATGGCCGAATGCGGAAACCTTCGGCATCTGCCCCTGGCGCGAGGAGATCATCGACGGGCTCCTGGGCTCCTCGATCCTCGGGTTCCACACCCAGGCGCATTGCAACAATTTCCTGGATTCGGTTGATTCCTACGTGGAAAGCCGCATCGACAGGGAGAAGGACTCGGTGTTCTTCGGCGGCGAGGAAACCCTGATCCGCCCCTATCCGATCTCCATCGAATGGCCGCCCACCGCCATGGAAGGCCAGAAGCCCGTGGAGGAATGCCGCAGGATCGTCCGCGAGCGTCTGGGGTTGTCCCCGGACATGCGCATCGGCGTCGGCATCGAGCGGTTCGACTACACCAAAGGCATTCTCGACCGCATGCA
The DNA here is from genome assembly GCF_036314085.1 of Microvirga sp. CF3016. Taxonomy (NCBI): domain Bacteria; kingdom Pseudomonadati; phylum Pseudomonadota; class Alphaproteobacteria; order Hyphomicrobiales; family Methylobacteriaceae; genus Microvirga; species Microvirga sp. CF3016. Next base: position 7,521 of record NZ_JAYGGM010000003.1, on the reverse strand, counting down.
GGCCATCGACGCGTTATTGACGGAGCATCCGGAGTGGCGGGGCAATTTTGCTTTCGTTCAGGTGGCAGCGCCTACCAGAAGCAAGCTGTCCAATTACCGCCAGCTGCAGGAAGAGGCCGAAACCTTGGCGCGCGAGATCAACCAGAAACACGGCGGCAACGGTTATGAACCCATCAAGCTCCTCATTCGCCATCATGAACCCGACCAGGTCTTCGAACTCTTCCGCGCCGCGGATCTGTGCATTGTGTCGAGCCTGCACGACGGCATGAATCTCGTGGCCAAGGAATTCGTGGCGGCACGGGACGACGAGCAGGGCGTGCTCATCCTCTCGGCTTTCGCGGGCGCTTCCCGCGAATTGTCCGAGGCGCTGATCGTCAATCCTTATAATGCCCACGCCATGGGCGAGGCCATCAACCGCGCGCTGACCATGGCGCAGAACGAGCAGCGGGAGCGGATGCGGCTAATGCGCGATCAGGTCAAGGAGCGCAACGTCTACCGTTGGGCGGGCCAGATGCTGCTCGCCGCCGCCCGGCTGCGCAAGCAGCAGCGGATCAGACGGCTGATCGCGAAGGGGCGGAGGCTTGCACCGGCCAATGCGTGAAGCTCCTGCAGGGCAAAGCCCGATGTCCGACGTGGACGACGATTATGCTCTCTTTCTCGATTTCGACGGCACCCTCGTGGACATCGTCGAGCGCCCGGATGCGGTCGCCGTGGACCCGGGCCTGCCGGATGTCCTCACCAGGCTGCAGGATCGGTTGGGTGGTGCGCTCGCGATCATCAGCGGACGTCCCGTCGAATTCCTCGACGGGCGCTTCGTGCCCCACGAATTCGATATGGCGGGCCTGCATGGGCTCGAGCACCGCATCGCCGGGCGGCTCTCCATGTGCGATCCCGACGAGCATCCGACCCTGCGCCACACCGTCGAGCGCCTGAGCCGGATCGTTGCAGACAAGGAGGGCGTCCTGATCGAGGACAAGGGCTGCTCGGTCGCCATTCACTGGCGATTGGCTCCCCATGAAAAAGAATTCGCCCTCGCCACCGCCCACGCCGCTGTCGAAGCACTGGGTGCGGATTACCGTGTTCAACACGGAAAAGCTGTGGCAGAAATCCTCCCCTCGGCGGCGGGGAAGGGGAAAGTGATCGAGAGATTTCTCCAGGAGGCTCCCTATAAGGGGCGGCGTCCGATCTTCGTCGGCGACGACCTGACCGACGAGAACGGATTCAAGACCGTGAATGCGCATGGCGGCTTGTCCGTGCGCATCGGCGCGGGAGAAACAATTGCCAAGGTTCGCCTTGGAACGCCTGCGGATTTGCGACATTGCCTGTCCACGTGGGCGTTCGAAGGGATTCTGCCTTTCAAAGGGGATGATTGCTGACATGAGTTCGCTAGATCTTGCCGTTATCGGCAATTGCACGATCTCGGCCCTGGTGGATCGCCGCGCGCAGATCGTCTGGAGCTGCTTTCCTCGCTTCGACGGCGACCCCGTCTTCTCCGCCCTGCTCGACAGCCCCGAGGGTCGGACGGATGTGGACCAGAAGGGTGTCTTCGCCATCGACATGGTCGGTATGGTCTCTTGCGAGCAGTCTTATCTCGAGAACACGGCGGTTCTCGTTTCGCGCATGACAGATTCCTTCGGCAACATTCTCGAGGTCACGGACTTCGCGCCGCGCTTCAAGCATTACGACCGCACCTTCCGCCCGCCGATGCTGATCCGCCGGGTTCAGCCGGTGAAGGGCCGCCCGCGCATCCGCGTGCGGCTGCGGCCCCACTACGACTGGGGCAGCTGCCCGCCGAACCTGACCCGCGGCAGCAATCATCTGCGCTTCGTCGGGCCCGCCTATTCGCTGCGGCTCACCACGGACGCTTCGGTCTCCTATATCCACGACGAGCGGCCCTTCGTGGTGGACCGGCCCCTGTCGTTCTTCTTCGGCGAGGACGAGCCGCTTCGGTCCGAGACGGATTCCACCGCCCGCGCCTTCCTCGACAGCACGGTCGACTTCTGGCGCGACTGGGTGCGCTCCCTCTCCATTCCCTTCGACTGGCAGGAGGCGGTGATCCGCGCCGCCATCACGCTCAAGCTGTGCAATTACGAGGAAACGGGCGCCATCGTGGCGGCGCTCACCACCTCGGTGCCGGAAGCGCCGCACACGAAGCGCAACTGGGATTACCGCTATTGCTGGCTACGGGACGCCTATTTCGTCATCCAGGCCCTCAACCGGCTCGGCACCACCAAGACGATGGAGGAATACCTCACCTACATCACCAACATCGTCGACGACATGGAGGCCATCCCCGACCAGAAGGACATGCCGCCGCTCTTCAGCATCACGCGTTCGCCGGACCTGGAGGAGCGCGAGGCGACGGCCCTCGCAGGCTACCGCGGCATGGGCCCCGTGCGGGTCGGCAACGCGGCCTATACCCAGATCCAGAACGACGCCTATGGCAGCGTCGTCCTGGCCTCCGTTCACGCCTTCCTCGACAAGCGCCTGATCCGCACCGGCAACCGGGCCCTGTTCGCCCATCTGGAGAAGCTGGGGCACCGGGCGATCGAAGTCTTCGACCAGCCCGATGCCGGTCCGTGGGAACTGCGCACCAAGGCGGCCGTCCATACCTTCCCGAGCGTGATGTGCTGGGCCGCATGCGACCGGCTCATCAAGATCGCCGAGGCCATGGGCCGCGAGGATCGGGCCGCCTTCTGGCGCGAGAATGCGGCGCGCATGCACCAGGTCATCAACGAACGCGCCTACAATCCCGAGAAGGGCACCTTCGTGTCGTCCTTCGACGGCGAGGATCTCGACGCGACGCTCCTGCTCCTGGCGGAACTCGATTTCGTGAAGCCGGATGACCCGCGCTTTATCGCCACCGTCGAGGCCGTGGGTGCGAAGTTGCGGCGTGGCGATCTTCTCCTGCGTTATGATGTGGAAGACGATTTCGGCCTCATGCATACGGCTTTCATGATCTGCGGCTTCTGGTACGTGGATGCCCTGAACGCCATCGGGCGCAAGGACGAGGCGAAGGAACTCTTCGAGCATATCCTGAGTTTGCGCAATTCATTCGGGCTCTTCTCCGAGGATGCGGATTTCACGACCGGGGAACTGTGGGGGAATTTCCCCCAGACCTATTCCATGGTCGGTCTCATCAACTCCGCCGTGCGCTTGAGCCGGAGTTGGGAGGAAGCGTTCTGATCGCGGCCCTTGGGTGTCGGATGAGGCAGAAAGGACGATAGGTTTCGATGTTCGCATTTCCTGTTCTGCTCGGGGATATCGGCGGCACCAACGCCCGTTTCGCCGTGCTGCCCGCGCCCGGAGCGGCCGTACAGCTGCTGCCGAGGGCCCTGACGGCGCAGACGCCCGATCCGGTCGGAGCGATCAGGATTGCACTGGAAGCCTATGAAGGGGCGGCCCCCCGCTCGGCCATCATTGCGGTGGCGACCCGGGTGGATGCTCCCGCGATCCGCCTGACCAACGCTCATTGGGTGATCGATGCGCAAGCCATCGGCCAGGCGCTGAACCTCGAGCGCGTGACCCTCGTCAACGATTACACCCCTGTGGCCGCATCGGTGGAGGTGCTCGACGAGGCCAAGGGCGACCTTGCTCCCATCGGCATGTTCCCACCGCCGAGACCCGGCGCGCGCGTCGTGCTCGGCCCCGGGACCGGCCTCGGGGCGGGGGCGCTCGTCCCCGTCGAGGATCGTCTGGCGATCCTCGCGACCGAGGCGGGCCACATGGAATTCGGTCCGACGAACGACGAGGAGACCGCCATCTGGCCGCATCTGGAGCGTGTCGGCGGCCGGATCTCGGGCGAGGTCGTGCTCTCCGGCCCCGGCCTGTTCCGCATCGCCAAGGCGCTCGCCGCCCATCGCTGCGTGGATTGCCCCTTCACGATCCCCAACGACGTCCTGGCGGCGGCCCGCGAGGGCGATGCTCTGGCCAAGGATGCGCTGACGCATTTCGCGCGCTTCCTGGGGCGTTTCGCCGGCGATCTGGCGCTGACCTTCGAATCCTCCGGCGGCGTGTTCATCGCCGGCGGCATCGCGCCCCGCATGGTCGACATCCTCCAGGCCGGCGACTTCCGCGAGGCGTTCGACCGCAAGGCGCCGCACGACGATTGGGCCAGGAAGGTGCCGGTCTATGCCATCGTCAATCCGGAGCCGGCCCTGGAGGGATTAGCCGCCATCGTGTCGGACCCGCAGCGTTTCGTCTTCCAATCGCAGGGGTGGCAGGCTACCTGACAGGACCCGCCTGAACCATGGGAGCCGGATCGCCCCATGCCTGCCACCGATTGTTGAGTCATGAGAACAGAACAGATTGCCCTTTCCCCGCTCGCGCCCGGAGCGAACCTGTCGCTGACGGTCCAGCGCTTCGGCCCGGAGGGCGCCCGCCCCCGGATCTACATCCAAGCCTCGCTCCATGCCGACGAGATCCCCGGCATGATCGCCGCCCATCACCTGCGCGAACGCCTGACGGCGCTTGAGGCCGAGGGCAGGATCAGGGGCGAAATCGTCCTGGTGCCGTCCGCCAATCCCATTGGTCTCACGCAGAGGGTCATGGGAGACCATATCGGCCGCTTCCATCTCGCCGATGGCGTGAATTTCAACCGGGGCTATCCTCACCTGGTCCCCAAGGTGGTCGAGCGGATCGAGGGCAAGCTCGCGAAGAACGGGGAGGCGAATGTCCACCTCATCCGGGAGGCCCTGCGGGCCGAGCTCGCAGCCTGGCAGCCGTCGAACGCCGCCGAGGTCATGAAGAAGGCCCTGCTGGGGCTCGCCCAGGAGGCCGATGTCGTGCTCGACCTGCACTGCGATTCCGAGGCCGTGGTGCACCTCTACACCCATACCCGCTCGGCGGAGGAGTTCGCGCCCCTTTCGGCCCTCCTCGGCGCCCACGCGTACCTCATCGCCGATGTCTCGGGCGACGAGCCCTTCGACGAGGCCTGCAGCCGCCCCTGGGCCGAGCTGGCCGACCGGTTCCCGGATCATCCGATCCCCTTCGCCTGCCATTCGACGACGCTCGAGTTCCGCGGCGAGCAGGACGTGACCCATGAGACGGGTCGAGCCGATGCGGCGGCCATGATCGACTACATGATGCTGCGCGGTGTCATCGAAGGCGAAGCGCCCAACGTCCCCGAGCCCCTGTGCCGGGCAACCCCGCTCGCGGCTTCCGAGCCGGTCCAGGCACCGGCCAGTGGCATCCTGGTGTTCAGGACGCAAGTCGGCACCAAGGTGCAGTCGGGCGAGACGATCGCCGAGGTCATCGATCCGTTGACGGGCGCCGTGACCCCGGCCAAGGCCCCGTCCGACGGCGTGATGTTCGCCCGAGTCGCCGTGCGCTTCGTGACCCAGGGCATGCGGCTTGCCAAGGTCGCCGGCACGGAGGCGAGGCGCACGGGCAAGCTGCTCGGGGCGTAAAGGAGCAGTTGAAGCAAAAAGAAAGGCCGCCCCTGGGGGCGGCCTTTCCATTGTCGGTTCCACGGCCCGTTAGAGCCGGCCATAGGCATCGGACCCAAAAGTGGACCCCACTTTTGGGATCCATTCGATGCCCCTTCTTAAAGGCGCATCGTTGGGTGCGGAAAACCGGAAACCACTTTTCCGCACGATGCGCGTGCGTTACGCACCAATCTCGGCAGAGGCCAAGATCCAGGTCACGGCAACCGGGGACCGTAGGGTATGACAATGAGACACTGGATCACCTCCTTTCGTTGTTGACGGGAAACCCCCATATGGGTTGAGAAGAGAGCAACAAAAGGGCCGACCGCTGCGGCGTTCTGTCCCCACCTTCGTTCCCTGAGAACTTTGTAAAAGCCATGACCGATCTTCCGGCCCCCGTGGGCCGCCGCCGAACCTTTGCGATCATCTCCCACCCGGACGCGGGCAAGACCACGCTCACCGAAAAGCTCCTGCTGTTCGGAGGCGCGATCCAGCTCGCCGGCGAGGTGAAGGCCAAGAAGAACCGCGTCTCCACCCGGTCCGACTGGATGGGCATCGAGAAGGAGCGCGGCATCTCGGTCGTGACCTCGGTCATGACCTTCGAATACGGCGGCTGCGTCTTCAACCTGCTCGACACGCCGGGGCACGAGGACTTCTCGGAAGATACCTACCGGACGCTCACGGCCGTCGATTCCGCCATCATGGTGATCGACGCGGCGAAGGGCATCGAGGCGCGCACCCGCAAGCTCTTCGAGGTCTGCCGGATGCGCGACATCCCGATCGTGACCTTCATCAACAAGATGGACCGCGAGGCGCGCAATCCCTTCGACCTGCTCGACGAGATCGAGAAGACGCTGGCGCTCGACACCGCGCCCGTCACTTGGCCGATCAGCCAGGGCAGGAGCTTCGCCGGCACCTTCGACCTCAATCGCAACGTCGTGCGCCGCATCGACACGGACGAGGAGCCGATGCCGGTCTCCGGCCCGGACGATCCGAAGCTCATGAGTCTGCTGCCGCCGGAAGAGGCGGAGGCCTGGCAGGAAGAGGTGATGCTGGCACAGGAAGCCTGCAAGCCCTTCGACCTGAAGGCGTTTCGCGAGGGGCATCTCACGCCCGTGTTCTTCGGCAGCGCCTTACGCAATTTCGGCGTGCGCGACCTGATCGATGCGCTCGCAAGCTATGCCCCGCCACCGCGCGGCCAGGAGGCGGACAAGCGTCTCGTGGAAGCGGGCGAGGGCCGCATGACAGGCTTCGTGTTCAAGATCCAGGCCAACATGGACCCGAACCACCGCGACCGCATCGCCTTCATGCGCATCTGCTCGGGCAAGCTCCAGCGCGGCATGAAGGTGAAGCTCGTGCGCACGGGCAAGCCCATGAGCCTGAACGCGCCGCAGTTCTTCTTCGCCCAGGACCGGGCTATCGCGGACGAGGCCTGGGCCGGCGACGTGGTCGGCATCCCGAACCACGGCACCCTGCGCATCGGCGATACGCTGACGGAGGGCGAGGACATCATCTTCCGCGGCGTGCCGAGCTTCGCGCCGGAAATCCTGCGCCGCATCAAGCTGCAGGACGCCATGAAGGCGAAGAAGCTGCGCGAGGCGCTGCAGCAGATGGCCGAGGAGGGCGTCGTGCAGCTCTTCGTGCCTCAGGACGGCTCGGGAGCCATCGTGGGCGTGGTCGGCGCGCTGCAGCTCGACGTGCTGAAAGAACGCCTGGGCGCCGAATACGGCCTGCCGATCGATTACGAACCGACGCGCTTTTCCATCTGCCGCTGGATCACGGCGGACGATCCGAAAGAGCTCGACAAGTTCATCGACAGCCATCTGTCGTCCATGGCGCGGGATCTCGACGATGCGCCGGTCTTCATGGCGCCGAACATGTTCAACCTTCAATACGAGGTGGACCGCTACAAGGCGATCCAGTTCTCGGACGTGAAGGATTATCAGAAGAAGGCGGCCTGACGGTCGCCTCTGAAACAGGCCCGTGGGGGGGCGGCGCCCCCGGGGGGGCGGCGGCCCCCGGGCTTAATTCAATCCGTCTCCCCCGCTGCGGGAGGTTTCTAAATAATTTATTATCCATCACAATTAAAACCACA